>DHWV01000058.1:9279-19099 GCA_002413355.1 Desulfobulbaceae bacterium UBA5173
TGAACGATTACGGCAACGCCATCCTGGATGCGGAGGGTGAATTCATCAAGGTGTCAGACCAAGGCGTGAGTGAGGATCTGTGGGCCAAGATGAAGGCGTATGCCAAAGAAAAAGGCTGGTCGAAAGGCAATTACAAGAGCCTCAACGCGCCGTTTGAAAACCGCATCATGGGTCAGCCGCGAGAGATTCGCGAGCGCATGGCCCGCCGGGTCAGCGATTTCGTCTTCACCATACTGACCGAGGTCTTCAACGCCCAAGGCACAGCCCGCCATGCCGTGGATGCAATCCTGGAGGCAGGCTCCTATGACCTTGGCCCCAAGGTTGGCCGCACCGAGTCGCCGGACGAGTGGACAGAGGAGAAGATACGCGCCCGCGCTGCAACCCTCTGCACGGACAAAGGGCCGGAAGGCGATTTCTCTGACTGATCGTCACAGCAGAGTGCGAAGAAGGATTGTACTCTCGTGCAAGATAAAGAGCCGCCCTGATGTTTCTGTCAGCGACACCTCAGAAGATGGATCATCGTGTCCGCCTTTTTTTCAGCAAGGAACCCTCATGCAGAAGATACTCGTCACCGGTGCAGCCGGATTCATCGGCCATAATCTGTCCAAACGCCTCCTTGAGGCGGGCCGCACAGTCGTAGGGCTGGACAATCTCAACGATTATTACGATCCCAACCTGAAAAAGGCGCGGCTGGCCGAGCTGCTCGCCTTCCCCAGCTTCCGCCACGCCCATTTCGACATGGCCGACCGGAGCTTGATGGAGCAGCTTTTTCGGGTGGAACAGTTCGATGCCGTGGTCAACTTGGCTGCGCAAGCTGGCGTGCGCTACTCGCTGATCAACCCGCACTCGTATGTCGATACCAACATCGTTGGCTTTCTCAACGTGCTGGAAGGCTGCCGTCACAACAAAGTCAAGCACCTGCTCTACGCCTCGTCCAGCTCGGTCTATGGGGCCAACACCTCCATGCCCTTCTCGGTGCATGACAACGTTGACCACCCGGTTTCCCTGTACGCGGCTTCAAAGAAGGCGAACGAGTTGATGGCGCACAGCTACAGTCATCTGTATCAGCTCCCTTGCACTGGGCTGCGTTTCTTCACGGTGTATGGGCCGTGGGGCAGACCAGACATGGCCCTCTTCCTCTTCACCAAGGCGATACTGGAAGACAAACCAGTCAATATCTTCAACAATGGCGATATGGAGCGGGACTTTACCTACATTGATGATATTGTCGAGGGCGTGTTCCGGCTGATTGATCATCTGCCTGTTGCCAATCCAGCCTGGAGCGGGGAAAAGCCGGACTCCGCAACCAGCTACTGCCCGTGGCGATTGTATAATATCGGCAACAACGACAAGCAGAAGCTGCTGCATTATATTGATGTGCTGGAGGACTGCCTCGGCAAGAAGGCAATCAGGAACTACCTGCCCATGCAGGCAGGCGACGTGCGGGCCACCTACGCCAATGTGGACGACTTGGTGCGGGAAATCAGCTTCAAGCCGCAGACCAGCATTGAGGACGGCATCAGGATGTTCGTGCAGTGGTATCGGGGGTATTACGGCCAATGAGCAGCGCGCCGCTGATTTCCGTCGTCATTCCGGCCTACAACCATGAGCGGTTCATCGGCCCGGCAATTGAGTCTGTGCTCAAGCAGACTTATCCGCATCTGGAGCTGATCGTCATTGATGACGGCTCCAAGGATGCGACCGGGGCCATTGCGCAAAGCTATGCTGATCCCCGCCTGAGCTATTATCATCAGGAGAATCAGGATGCCTACAACACCATCAACCGGGGACTTGGGCTGGCGAAAGGTGAATATATCGCCATTCTCAACTCGGATGACATTTACGCAACCAACCGTTTGGAAAAGCTACTTGCCATCCAGCAGGAGAGCAATGCCGCCTGCGTGTTCAGTGATGTAGTGCCTATCTCTGATGAGGGTGATGAGTTCACTGATCCCAATTTCGGTTGGAACCTGTGGCACAAGAAGAACCGAGCTTGGTATTTTGAATGCAAGGACGTGCTTACTGCCTTTCTCAAGGGCAACTTCATGGTCACGACCTCAAATCTCTTTATGACCGCTGAGGCTGTGCGGACTGTAGGCACGTTCTGCTCCTTGCGCTATCTCCATGATTACGATTATATCTTCCGCCTGATGCTGGCTTTTCCCGGTCAAGTGCGTTATGTGGATGACCAAAAGCTGCTCTCGTATCGCATCCACAGCGGCAATACCTTGAGCGAGGCGGCTATCACTGGTCGGCTGCAAGATGTGGACGTGATCAGGAAATACATGCTCGCAGCGCTGCCAGAGCACTGCCGAGGCATCGCTGCGGCGGGAACTGAGCGTTTGCTTGCACTGCGCGACGAGCTGGAGCAAGTGCGAGCAGAACTGGCGGGGAAGGCCGAGCCAAGTGTCCGCGAACGACTGAAGCTGCTGCTGGCGGCGGTCAAATTCAAGCTGCGGAAGAAATGCTTGGCCGCAACGAAAGCTGTATAGCACCTCAAGCCAGCGGAGGGCTGCGCGTCCTCCACACCTCCGACTGGCATTTGGGCCAGACGCTGCACGGGCGGCAGCGGCACGATGAGTTCGCCGCCTTCCTTGCTTGGCTGCATGAGACCGCCTGCGCCGAGCAGGCAGACATCCTGCTGGCCGCAGGCGACATCTTCGACACCGCCACGCCCGGCGTGCGCACCCAGCGGCTCTACTACGATTTCCTCTGCCAGATGGCGGCCTCGCCCTGTCGTCATCTGGTGATCACCGCTGGCAATCACGATTCCCCCGCCTTTCTCAGCGCGCCAAAAGAGCTGCTCCGCGCCCTGAACATCCACGTCATCGCCGTTCTGCCGGACTCGCCTGCGGAGGAAGTGCTGCTGCTGAAGAACCAAGCAGGCGAGGATGAAGCCATTGTCTGTGCCGTGCCCTATCTCCGTGACCGTGACTTGCGCAGCGCGGCTCTTGGCAAGACTGTTGATCAGCGCGAGCAGGAGCTGGCCGAGGGCATCCGGCGGCATTACGCCGAAGTCTTCGCTGCTGCCGAAGCGTTGCAGCGAAGCCTGCCGCGCCCGGTGCCGGTGATCGGCATGGGCCATCTCTTCACCGCAGGCGGCACGATTGAAGACGGCGACGGCAGCCGCAGCCTGTATGTAGGCTCGCTGGCCTGTGTGGGCGGAGACGCTTTCCCGGCCCTGTTCGATTACCTCGCTCTTGGCCATCTTCATGCGCCGCAGAAGGTTGGCGGCAAGGAAACCCGCCGCTACAGCGGGGCACCGCTGGTGCTGGGCTTTGCCGAAGCAGGTAGGCAGAAAAGCGTCTGCCTAATTGACTTCGCGGCAGATAGGCCGCAGGTGCGAACGCTGCCAGTGCCGGTCTTCCAAGAGATCAGAAGCCTTCGGGGGGATTGGCCGCAGCTTGAGGCTGCACTGGCCCAATTGCGGCCAGCGCGGCGCAGCATCTGGCTGGAGATCAGCTATGATGGCGAGGAACTTGTCAGCGACCTGCGCGAGCGTGTGGATGCGGCCATCAAGGACAGTAGGCTGGAGGTGCTTCGCCTGCGCAATCTGCGCCTGAATGAACAGAGCCTGCGCCCGGAAGAGGAAGGTGAAACCTTGGCCGAACTGGGGCATGAACAGGTCTTTCACCGCTGCTTGGACGCGCATAAGGTGCCTGAGGCGCAGCGGCCCGGCCTGCTGGCAGCGTATCAGGAAATCACCCGCGAGCTGCTGGAGGCTGACCCGCAGGCCGGGCAGTGAAGAAGAGGTTTATATGCGAATTGCTGATGCAAACACAGATGTTACGCATCACCCTTCATTGGAAAAATAGAGTAATAAAGTCCCCGTCCTTCTTCGGTTAAGCCCCAATTTTCTTGTCGATTTTGTCGAGCAAGTCCAAATTGTATTGCTAATCCATTGCTATTTAGCCAGTTCAAACTCTTTTGCACATTGTCCATTGATAGTTTAGCTTCGTTGCTGATGCCACTCAGGCTGCGCCATGTATACTTAGAATCACCAAGACATTTAAGAACTTTTCTGGTCGAATCATCGTTTACTGAGTAAGCTATCATTGTAAGACCAGATGGTTCGGTCTCTTTAGCAGTTATCGTGTCCACTTTGCCCTCCATTTTTTCTACCTTGTCTCGCATTTCCGCTTCAAAGCCAGCACCTTTAAACTTGGCGATCTTATCGAGATTGGCAAATGCCAGTGACAGGCAGCCAGCCACAATAGCAAGTCCCATTTCTGTAGGCTTTCCAAATACACCAAAGAGCGTGCTGCCTAACAGAAGAACAACGAACGAACAAACCTGCATGATGCGATTATTCATAATAGCCACCTTGTAGCTTCACTATTTTTTACCAGACACTGTAAACAGAAAATAATTAATAATGTTACCATATTTCACGGTATGCCAGCAATTGAAAAGATATCTGATTAGTTCCTTGAGCATGAGTGTGCCAGTACCGCCGAGGAAGTACTCTGGAGCGTAAAAGATTCCTCTTGACAAGCACCTGCGACAGCTTTACGCTGGCAGGCGCAGCTATTCGAACGCCACCACAAACCGCCGCGTCATGCGCATTCTCAAGCTCCGTCTGCATAATCTCAACTCCTTGGCTGGCAGCTGGGAGATAGATTTTACCAGCCCGGCCTTTAGCGGCGACGGCATCTTTGCCATCACCGGCCCAACCGGCGCGGGCAAGACCACCATCCTTGACGCGCTCTGCCTTGCCTTATACGGCTGCACACCTCGTTTGGACAGGGTGAATCAGAGCGGCAACGAGATCATGTCCCGCCATCAGGGCGAATGTTCCGCTGAAGTGGAGTTCGCCACTGAGCAAGGCCGCTATCTCTGTTTCTGGGGCCAGCACCGCAGCCGGAAAAAGGCGGACGGCGAGCTGCAAGCACCGAAACGGGAGCTGGCCTGCGGCAGCACCGGCAAGATTCTCGCCAGCAGCATTAAAGAGGTGGCGGCCAAGGTTGAGGAAATTACCGGCATGGATTTTGACCGCTTCACTCGCTCGATGCTGCTGGCGCAGGGCGGTTTTGCCGCCTTCCTTCAAGCCACGCCGGATGAGCGTTCGCCCATCTTAGAGCAGATCACCGGCACCGAGCTGTACAGCCGCATTTCCATCCGGGTACATGAACGCTGCAAGGTGGAGAACGATCGCCAAAAACAGCTTGAGGAGCGGGTGGCGGCCTTTCGCCTGCTCACGCTTGAGGAAGAAGAAGCCTTGCGGCAGGAGTTGGCTGGGCTGCGCGGAACGGAGACAGAGCAGAAAATCAAGCTGGATCAGTTCGCTGCTGATCTTGCCTGGCTGAAGCGGCTGGCGGTTCTGCGGCAGGAACTGGCTGGCATCAGCACAGAACAGGCTGGGCTGGCAATGACGCAGGAGCAGTTCGCCGCCAGTGAGCAGCGGCTGCATCTGGCCGGGCAGGCTCTGCTTTTGGCTGGCGATTATGCCGCTTTGGCCGCGCAGCGCCGTCAGCAGGCCGATGATCTCAATGCGGCGGAAATCTTGCGCCGCAGTCTGCCAGAATTAGAGGCTGCGCTGAAGGCTGCGGACGAACAGCTTGCCCGCAGCAGCGACGCGCTGGCTGCCAGCAGAACAGCGCAGGAACAGGGCCAAAACATCATCCGCCAAGTGCGCGAGCTGGATGTCCTCCTTCAGGAGAAAAAAGCTGCTCTGAAGAAGCAGGACGACGACTGCGCCGAGCTGCGCCGGAAGAATGCTGATGATTTGCAGAACTGCGGGCGGCATGAGCAGGAGATTAGCCGCGTTCAGGCTGGCCAGCAGCAAAGCGCAGCTTATTTGGCGGCGCATCAGGCGGACGAGCGGCTGCTCACAGAATTGACTGGCCTTTGCCAAATGCTGAAGCAGCTCGGCGAACTGGCGGGACGACATGACAAGGCCAAACTGGCGTGCGCGCAGGCCGAGAAGACAGTGGTGCAGTCAGCACAGCTCTGGCAGAGCAAAGCCGAGGAGCTGTGCCAGACTGACATGCAGCTTGCTGATGCCAAAAGCGGGCGGGCCGCAGCGGAAAAAGAGCTGGAACACCTGCTCCAAGGCCGTCGGGTGGAAGAGCTGCGGCAGGAGCAAATCAGTTTGGTTGATTTGGTCGGCCTGCTGCTGCGGCTGGACGCGCTGACCAAGGATATTGCTGAGTTGCATGAACAGCAGACAGCAAACGCGGTAGATAGAAGCAAGCTGGCGGAGACCCTGAACGCGCTGCGGCAAACACGAGACGCAGCCCGGCAGGAGGAGGAGACGCGGCGGGCGGTGGCTGTCTTTGCTAGCCGTGTCCGCAGCTTGGAAGAGCAACGGCAGCGGCTTCAGGCTGGGCAACCATGCCCGCTCTGCGGCTCGCCGGATCATCCTTTTGCGCAGGGCGATTTGCCCTTGCTTGATGAGGCTGAACTGGCCGCGCAGGCAGCGGCGGCGGCCTTGCGGCAGGCTGAAAATGAGCTGGCCAAGGCTGGGCAGGAAGAAGTTCGCTTAGAGCAAACGACGCAGCATCTCAGCGAGCGGCTGGAGGAAAAGAACACGGCAGCGCAGGCACTTCAACAGCAGACGGCAAATCTGTGCGCAGACCTATCTCTTGCGTCGGAGCATATCCGGCTGACCGAGCTTGAGCAGCGTCTATCAGCCAACAAGCAGGCTGTGCAGTCGGCTGATGTGCTGATGGAAACCATCAAGCAGATCGGCAAAGTCCTTGATCAGCGGCAGATTGCACATGCGCAGGCCACTCAGGCCGCAGAGAAAGCAGCGGCGGTGCGGGATCAGGCGGCAACAGAGCGGCAGCGGCTGGCGGATCAGCAGACTGAGCTGACCCAAGAGCTGGAGCGGAATCGGCAGCAGGCGCAGGCCGATCTGGCAGTTTACGGCATCGCGGAATTGCCGCTCGCTGGCTTGGAGCAACTTGCCCTTGCGCTGACGGCCCGCCGGGACGCATGGCAGCGGCATCAGCAGCAGAGCGTCGCGGCAGAGAAAGAAATTGCCGGGCTGCACACCGCGCTGAAAGTGCTGCGGGCGGGCATTGACCATCGCAATGCGCAGCTTGATAAAGCAGAACCGCCGCTGCAAGCGTTGCGGCAGGACACAGAGCTGCTGGCGGATAAGCGAGCCGCGCTCTTTGCTGACAAACAGCCGAATGCGGAAGAGCGGCGGCTGGCAGAGGCTGTGAGCACAGCGGAAAAGGCTACGCAGCAGGCTCAGGAGCGGCAGCTACAGACAGCCAAGCAGCTTGAGCAGCAGAACGTGCTGATCACAAGCCGGGAAGCTGTGGCGGCAGAGCGGGCCGAGCCGTTGCGGCAGCAGGATGATGCCTTTGCTGCGCGGCTGCGGGCAGACGGTTTTGCGGATGAGGCAGCTTGGCAGGCGGCGCAGCTCACTGAAGCGGATCGGGCGGCTTTGAGCAAGCAGGCCGAGGACTTGCGCACCCGTCAGGCGCAGCTTGCCGAGCGGCGGCGCGACCGGTCAGCACGACTGGCAGACGAGGAGCAGCTATCTCTCACCGATCTATCCCCAGAGCGGCTGGAAGCGCAGCAGGCGGCTCTGGCTGCGGTCTGCCGGGAGACAACGGAGCGGATTGGCTCCTTGAACCACCGCCTGCTGGACAATCAGGAGCGGCGCGGGCAACAGAGCGGTTTGCTCCGCGAGCTGGCGGCGCAGCAAGTCGAGTGCCTGCGCTGGAAGCAGCTTGACCAGCTCATCGGCCATTCTGAAGGAAAGAAATACCGCAACTTCGCGCAAGGTCTGACCTTTGAGCAGATGGTGCTGCACGCCAACCGCCAGCTTACCCGGATGAATGACCGTTATCAGCTTGTGCGCGACCGCAATCAGCCCTTGGAACTAAACGTGGTGGATGCCTGGCAGGCTGATGAAGTCCGCTCGGCCAAGAACCTTTCTGGCGGCGAGAGCTTTGTCGTCAGCCTGGCCTTGGCTCTTGGTTTATCCAGCATGGTCGGCGGCAAGGTGGAGTCGCTGTTCTTGGATGAAGGCTTTGGCACACTGGACGACGAAGCCCTGACCACAGCCTTGGACAGCTTGGCCGAGCTGCGCCGGGAAGGCCGCCTGATCGGGGTGATCTCGCATGTGGCTGCCCTCAAGGAGCGGATTGCTTGCCAGATTGAGGTTAAGCCCGGCAGCGGCGGTCGCAGCGCGCTCAAAGGGCCGGGCGTGCGGAGGTTGTGATCCCTTATCTGCGCCAATGTCGGCTGGTTTCGCTGAAAAAGTATCTTCCCTGCCGCCTGCGCCTTGCGCTCTGCCCGGCAGACGCAGTATAGTGAGCGCGGTGCATAGTTGTCCGCATTCAACCAACGATAAACTTCCCCGGAGAACGCATGGAAGAACAAGCTCAAGTCAGTCGGCAAAAAGACCCTGCCAGCCTGCCCGTGCCTGACACGCTGCCGATTATGCCGCTGCATGGTTTTGTCTTCTTTCCCGGCATGGGTTTCCCGCTTCAAGTCGGCAGCCAGTCGGCAATGCGGCTGGTGGATGATGCCCTACGCGGCGACCGTATGATCGGTCTTGTCCTCTGCCATAAGAAGCAGGCTTCGGTCAACGAGGAGATCACCAGCAAGGATCTGCACCGGGTCGGCGTGGTCGGCTACATTCACAATGTGACCAAGTTTGACGAGGGCTACTATCACGTGCTGGTCAGCGGCGTGCATAAGATGGCCGTGGCCGAGTACCTTCAAGAAGAGCCGTGGATCAAGGGCCAGATCACCCGGCTGCCCATGTTTTATGATGAGGAAAGCAGCGAGTTGCAGGCACTGATCCTCAACCTGCGCAACCAGTTCAAGAAGCTGGGCAAGCTGATGGAGATTCCTGAGGAAATTATCGCCACCCTCGGTGCAATCACCGACCCCTACCACATCGGCTACCTCGTCGCCTCGCAGCTTAACCTCAAGGTCGAGGAAGAGCAGGAGATCCTGGAGATTGTTGAGATCAATCTCATGCTGCACCGCGTCGCCCGCGAGCTGAACAAGCGGCTGGAGACAGTGGCGATGAGCAATAAGCTCCAGGAGGACATCAAGAAGGAGATTGACGGCAAACAGCGCGAGTTCTTCCTCCGCCAGCAGATGGAGGCCATCCGCAAAGAGCTGGGCGACGAGTCGGACGGCAAGACCGAGCTGACCGAGCTGCGCAAAAAGGCGGATGCCGCCGGTCTGAGCGAAGAGGCCCGCAAGGCGGTGAACAAAGAGTTGGCCCGTCTGGAGCGCATCTCGCCCTCCTCGCCGGAGCATTCGGTGGCCCGCAACTACTTGGACTGGATACTGGATCTGCCGTGGAGCAAATACACCGAGGACAGCATTGATCTGGACAAGGCCGAGCAGGACTTGAACGACGAGCACTACGGCCTTGGCCAGGTGAAGAAGCGCATCCTTGAATTCCTTGCGGTGCGCAAGCTGAAGAACGACATTCAGGGGCCGATTCTTTGCTTGGCAGGCCCTCCGGGCGTGGGCAAGACTTCGCTCGGCCAGTCCATCGCCAAGACCATGGGCCGCAAGTTCATCCGCATGGCTCTCGGCGGCCTGCGTGACGAGGCTGAAATTCGCGGGCACCGGCGCACCTACATAGGCGCACTGCCGGGCCGGATCATCCAGAGCCTGAAGCGGGCGGACTCCAAGAACCCGGTGGTGCTGCTGGATGAAATAGACAAGCTCGGCAGCGACTTCCGGGGCGATCCCGCCTCCGCGCTGCTCGAAGTGCTGGATCCCGAACAGAACTCCACCTTCCGTGACCATTATTTGGACATCGAGTTTGACCTGTCGAAGATCCTCTTCATCGCCACGGCCAACATGCTCGACACCATTCCCGGCCCGCTGCGCG
>DHWV01000104.1:0-553 GCA_002413355.1 Desulfobulbaceae bacterium UBA5173
TGCAGATGGAATGGGTGATGCCTTCGATCATGTCGGACAGGCAGTGGCAGAAATCGTACATCGGGTAAATGCACCATTTGCCGCCCGTGCGGTGGTGGCTGCTCTTGAGGATGCGGTAGATGACCGGGTCGCGCATGATGATGTACGGCGAAGCCATGTCGATCTTGGCCCGCAGCGTGCATGTGCCTTCCTCCAGCTCGCCGTTCTTCATCTGCTCGAACAGGGCAAGGTTCTCTTCGACTGAGCGGCTGCGGTAGGGGCTGTCCTTGCCTGGCTCGGTCAGCGTGCCCCTGTGCTCGCGCATCTCATCGCCGTTCAGGTGGCAGACATAGGCTTTGCCCATCTTGATGAGCTGCACTGCGAAACCGTGTAGCTGCTCGAAATAGTCTGAGGCGTAATAAAGATGCTCGCCCCAGTCAAAGCCGAGCCAGCGCACGTCACGTTGGATGGACTCAACATACTCCACTGACTCCTTGCCGGGGTTGGTGTCGTCGAAACGCAGATGGCAGGCTCCGCTGTTTTCTTGGGCAATGCCGAAGTTCAGGCAGATGGA
>DHWV01000104.1:841-8474 GCA_002413355.1 Desulfobulbaceae bacterium UBA5173
AGCCGTTCGGCTCCGGCGGAAAACGCGTGACGATGCTGGTGTGCTTGCCGGAGGCAATATCTTCAGCAACAATCTGCCGGATGAAGTCAAGGGGTTTGTCGGAGGAATTAGAGATGTCAGTGGTCATATTTAAAACTATAAGTGGACTTTTTGTAAGGCAACGCAGCTTGGCATCTTTTCGTTTATCAATGAGATTGGCCAAGCAATTCTTTATCTTTTCGAGACGATACAGTTTGTTTGCTCACGCAAGAACTCAGGGGCAAAATCTGCTCCATTGCTCCATGACAGGGTGTGGCCTTCCAAGGTGAATGATTTGAAGAACGAGATATCCTTCAGAGGCTCAAATATTTCGCCATACAATTCCGATGACAAGTCTATTTCTCCCTCTGCGCCGTCGTTGAAGGATAACCATACTTTATAGCCGTCAAGATATTTAGCCTGCTCAACATGTGTAAACATTGTTGCTGCTGCGTCAAATTGTTAAGCTGTGCTACTGGCTCGGCCTGCGGTGGGTGCTACGCATCTTTTTCAGAACTTGACTTAAAATAGTCATTGCGGGTATCCCCTGCTTTCAGTTCCAGCGAGAACCTCTCATAATTCCCTTCTACCACATCAGACAATCTGTAATCTTTTGACTTAAACAACCTTCTTGATCCGCTATATGAATTGGCCGCTGAAGCATGGATTTTTATAAATGCTCCAGGAGTTATGGATAATAGGTCCTCCAAGGTTAGCATTTCTGATTCACCCAATGATTTAAGGCCAATTGAAAAATAAGTTTTGTCAAAATTCTTCACGAACTCTTTGTTATTGATCTGCAATGAGAGTCTGCGGTTCCAACTTGTGCTGCCATCTTTCTTTGGGGACAATTCAAAGATAGTCGTACTCGCAGTAGGAATTGAGTATATATTTGTTACGCCAGCCAATGGAAAATCGGGGAGATACAGAGTTGATCTAAGAGAGATGTCTATCGCGGACGTGTGTTTCTTTAGGTTGCCAATTTTGAATTGGTAATAATATCCTGTCTTGGTATTCTCCGTCTTAGCCTTCTTTAGCTGCGGAGAGAAAGCGACATTAGGTGCCAACAATCGATAGGATATCCACCATGCTATCAAGGATGACAGGATACCAGTTGTAACGCCTACTATGATTCCAACCAGCATTTCCATTTTATCTATCATGTAACAGAGAAATTACAATAAACCCCGTTGATGAGAACAACGATCTCCCCAGCTCCTCCTCATTCAGCCCCCTATTCTACACCTGCAAGTCCAAAATATCCACCAGCCTGCCGTCGTAGTCGCTGCGGATCATCTTGCTTTTTCATCAGAGAACTCTTGCAATTCAGCATTCGCTGAAGCCAGCGCGTTGGCGATATAAAGTCTCGTGCTGAAATACGTGACAAAGAAGCCAAGCACCATAAAACAGATGATGGATGCGATAACAATTGACTGGGAACTTTGAGAGCCAATATCTGCTACAACTTTTGCGGAGATGTTTCTAATGAGTGCTATTAAATCCTTCAATTCAACAAGCCCTGCGCCGACAATCATCTTAGTCAGCCAGTCTGAAAGCTGCTCTATGCTTGTGTTGACCTGATAAGTGACCTCGGAGCTGTTTTTTTGATCTTGAATCGTTTTAGGGATGCCAAATAGAAAACCAAGCACGTTACCAATAGCATAGGAAGAAGCTGCCACCATGAAAAGGATTGCAAATGCTCTACAGAAGTTATTCGGCAGCGAGCTGGCATAAAGAACAAGAGTACCGAAGCAGAACAGCAATGCAGCAATAAGGGATGAGAAGATAAAGAGAAAGCTGGATGTTACACCCTCACGCCGAAAGAATGACACTATTCCTTTGATCATATTTCCCGTATGGTGGATTCAGGTTGCAAGCGCAGCTTTTGGCTGGGTGAATGGCGCGCAACTCACCGAAATAGAACGTAACCAGATTTACGCCTTGAGGCAAGAGGATTTATGCCTTCCCAGCCAAAGGCTTGCAGCTTGGCCGATAGAGGAGCTAGTTGGGCAAATCCTCTGTCGTGCCTAAGACCTTGGCAGCAATCATCCGTTTGGTCTGCGCATCCGGTTCCGACTCCTTCCAGCTGATGAACTGCTCCAGGACTCGCATATAGTTCCCGTTGTCTTGCTTGCACTGCGCGCAGATGGATTCCGCCTGATCGCGGTACATGATGATCTTGCTGGCCGGTTCTCCTGCCTGGCTCACCGCCGCCATTTTACGGCAGCCGCAGTTCAGCCGGATCACCGCCACGCCGACCGCGTCCGGGCTTCCTTCGAGAATGCCCGCAATCATCGCCTGTTCGCCCTGCTCCGGGCTGCGCTGCATCGTTTTGCCTGTCATGAGTCTGCCTTCAGAAGGAATAGCCCACAGTGAAATAGCCGGAGGTCTGGCTGCTCTCACTTTTCATGTCAATTGTGCCGACAGCCTGCCCGTTCTGCGTCTGCTGCTGTTCGCCGTCAGCGTTGATCCACGTTTGATGCAGACCGGCTTTCAGGTGCCACCACGGATTGAGATAGTAAATACCTGCAAGATCAAGCATCCATGCGGTGCCGTCCATGTCGCCTGCGGCAGTCCTGCCTCTGAGCGGCAGCACGGTCTCATCCTCAGCCCGGAGCAGCGGGGCGACAGCCGTGCTGCCGTTCAGCCGTAGCTGGGGCGTGAGCTGATATTCCGAGCCAAGCAGGACATACGGCATGGTGTACGTTAGGTCGTAGGTCGCCGAAACCCTACCGCTACTGGCATCATAGCCGGGCAGGCCGGAGGGCGAATACTGGACGGTCGAGGAACCAGTGTATTGAAAATGCTGCTGCTGCCAGCCCGCGCCCGCATACAGGCTCCACAATCCCTGCTGGTGAAATGTCCACTCAAGGTCAATGTCGATGAGCAACGCGTCAAATGAGGAAACCTCGCTTTCAGAATAAACATCGATTTGACCAGGCACAGTCAGCCAGTCGCGGTCAATGATCTGGCCGCCCGGCTTGCCGAGATTGGTTTTCACGGCCGCGTTGAGCCGCCATGATGGACTAAAGGTCAGGCCTGCGTCCAAGCGGGTCAGCCAGACATCCAGTGGCCACTCCAGCCTGCTGGTCGGGGACAGCTCGCTGGTTCTCGTGCCATCGGCCAGCACGGCGTTGCCGCCGATCTCGTAGTGTGTGTCGCCGCTCATAGCCTCCAGACCAAGGGAAAGGTCAAGCTGGCTGGGCAGATAAGGTGTTCCGGCGGACAATGCCTGCGCCTGCGGCGGGGCGCAAAGCAACACGGCACCAAGTCCCAAGCTGAATCCCCAAACCGCCGCCGTTGTGCCGCTGTCTGACAAGATCATCATGTCTCCTCCGTGGATTGAACAGCCGCTCGCCTCTCATCTGGGCGCGGCTGCGGAATTTTCCGTTTGCGTCATGAGCATATCTGCTTGTTTTCCTTTGCACAGTCAGGCTGCCGTGCTCAGGCAAACTGTACACCATCGCCGGGAAGAACACAACCTTTGCGCTGCCCCGTCCTTTTCCGGCAGGCTGTTTTCAATTGACAGGCTTCCTCTCATAAGGTAACAACCGGAGAGCGGTCTTTCCGCCACGCAAAAAGAGCAGAATGTTGAGCAGAAGCTGCTGTAAACCAAAAAACGAACAAGTGTGGACATGCGCGTTCTCAAACATCTCTTTGCGCAAAACAGAAGATGGTCGGCGAAAGTCAAGGAGCAGCAGCCTGATTTTTTCCTCAACCTTGCCAAGCAGCAGAGTCCTGAATATTTGTGGATCGGCTGCTCGGACAGCCGGGTGCCTGCCAATCAGCTCCTTGAGCTACTGCCGGGCGAGATTTTTGTCCACCGCAATATCGCCAACCTCGTAGTGCATACAGACTTAAATTGCCTTTCTGTCATTCAGTATGCGGTGGATTTGCTGAAAGTGCGGCATATTATTATTTGCGGCCATTACGGCTGCGGCGGCATTAAGGCGGCTTTGGAAAACAAAGAGCACGGACTGATTGACAACTGGCTGCTCAATATCAAAGATATCTACCGTTATCACCAACAGCAGATTGACGCATTAACAGATGAAACGGGAAAGTTGAATCTGCTTTGCGAATTGAATGTGATTGAGCAGGTTGCTAATGTCTGCCATACGACCATCGTCCAAAATGCGTGGAAAAATGGTCAGGAACTGGCCGTGCATGGCTGGATTTACAGCATTGAGGACGGCATATTGCGTGATTTGAATGTCTGCGTCACCAATGTGAATGAGCTGCCGCACACCCATCGAATGCGATGACTGATCTTGTTGCAAACAATGTCGCAGCCATTTTTGCCACTGGCCTGCTGGACAAATTCGCCGCCGTGCAGCGCGAGTTATCTGGCGAAATCTATCTGGTCGGCGGTACGGTGCGCGACTTGCTTTTAGGCAGAACGCCCGGCGATGTAGATGTGACCGTCTCCAGCCGGCCGAAACGCTGGGCCGAACGACTGCGGCAGCTCACCGGCGGAGCCTGCGTTGAATTGGGCCGCGACGAGGAAACCTTCCGCATCGTCACGCCGCAGGGCACGGTGCTCGATTTCTCCGGCTTCCGGCAGGGTGCGCTTTGCATTGAAGATGACCTGCGCCGCCGTGATTTGACCGTCAATGCCTTGGCCGCGCCGCTGCATGAGCTGCTGCATGAACGGAATTTGTCCGTATTGTCGGTGCTTGATCCAACCGGCGGCCTGAACGATCTTGGGCAAGGACGGATTCGGACGATTTCTCCACAGAACCTGCTTGATGATCCCCTGCGCCTGCTGCGGGTTTTCCGCTTTGCCGCGTCCCTTGGCTTTGCAATTGAGCCGGAAACATTGGCGCAGGTGCGCGAGTACAGCCCGCTGATCAGCAAGGTGGCGAAAGAGCGGGTCGCCTATGAATTGGACGCAATCATGGCCACGAATCGGGCGCATTCTGCCTTCCTTGGCCTGCGTGATTGCGACTTGCTCTGGGAAATTCTGCCGGAATTGAAGGCCGGAGTGGGCATGGCCCAGCCTGCCAGCCATCATTTGGATGTCTTCGAGCATTGCATGGAAGCTCTGCGGCAGATTGAGCTGGTCTTGGCAGATCTGCCGGGATATTTTACCGAAGACGGCGCGGCAATGGAATCCTGGCTGACGGAAATGCCGAAGCGGCTGGTGCAGGTGAAATGGGCGGCTTTGCTGCATGACATCGGCAAGCCGGTCTGTTTCGGCACCAAAGAGGACGAGCAGGGCGGGCGGATCACCTTTTATAATCACGACCTGCGCGGAGCGGATCTGTTTACTGCCTTTTCCCGGCGGATGCGGCGTTCGCGGGAGGACACCGAGGCCACGGCCAAGTTGATCGTCTGGCACATGCGGCCTTTCTTTCTCGCCAATAATCAACGCAAAAGCAAGCTGACCTTGCGGGCCTGCCTGCGCCTACTCCGCGATGTCGGCGGCCAGCTACCCGGTCTTTTTCTGCTGGCAATGGCCGATGCTTTGGCTGGCAAGGGCGAAGACAGCCCGGCGGCGATTGAGGAGGAAGTGTCCGGCCTTTTTAGCCACTTGCTGCGCATCGAGCGCGAGCATGTCGCACCGGTGCAGGCCGCGCCGCCCTTGATCACCGGCCACGATCTGATCACCGAGCTGAACCTTGTTCCCAGCCCGCTCTTTCGCATCATTTTGGATACAATCGAAGAGGCGCAGATGGAGCACGCTGTCAGCAGCCGGGCGGAGGCGTTGGCGTTGGCGAAGGATATTGTTCTAATTTTGGAAGGTAATTCTCAAGAATGAAAGAAATCAAGTTAACAGAAGCTGAACAGGGAATATTAGACGATCTTTACGGATTGCCAAAGGAAGGCTATTTCAAAAAGCCGACACATATTTGGATCATAGAGTGGTTGTCCTCAAGTGACCCTCACACAGGGCGAAAGCTGCATGAATGGATGCAGGAACAGATGCAGGAACGAAACTATTCATTTCGATCAGTATATTGGGAATGTTTTAGCAAAGATAACGTATTGGCTGCAATGGAACGTGCTGCGACACATGCTGAACATCATGGAATTATTCCGCTTGTTCATCTTGAGGCGCATGGTTCAGAAAATGGGCTGTCGGACAGCAGAGAAGGTGAAAATGTGCTGACATGGGATGAATTAACCAAGCCTCTTCAAAGATTAAATCTGGCAACTCGATGCAATTTGATCGTCTTAGTTGCAGCTTGTCAAGGGTATGCAGGACTTCTGGCGTTCATTAACGCGTTTAAAGAATCAAGACCAACAGCTCCCGCTCTTGTGATTGCAGGGCCTTATGATGATTTGAGAGGGGATGAACTGCTCCTCGGAAGCAAAGAATTTTACAGACGTTTGGCGGAACAGTCACCAGAGTTTGACAATTCTATCATCAACGCATCCGGTGAATCTGGACACAAATTTGGAAGAACAATATTTCCTGTTCTTGTTTATGGTGGCTTATTAGAATATTTAATTACCTCCTTGCGGAAAGATCAAAGAGAAGAAAGAATGAATCGGACTCGTGAACAATTCCTAAAAATAAATAACAAGAGAACTTTGTCACCAGAAGAAGAGGAAAGACTTAAAGAAGCATGCTCACCAGCTTTTCAGGCTAAGACAAATCAGCAACAATGGGATACAATATTCATGATAGATATTTTTCCAGAAAACCAAGAAAGGTTTGGAGTAAACTGGTTAAGCGTAACCGAGAAGATTTTATATATTCAAAAAGACAACTCGGAATAAAGAGAACTGTCCGGCCTCTTCCAGCTACAAGCTGAAAGAGGCGCAGATGGAGCACAGCATCAGTAGCCGGGCAGAGGCTTTATCATTGGCTGCGGCTATTGCTGCAAATCCCGCTCTATGAAGGCCAGCATTTTTTCCGCCACCTCGTCCGCAGTCAGTTTCGCAGCATCTATCAATACTGCGTCGTCGGCCATCCGCAGCGGAGCAACTGCGCGTTCGCAGTCATTCCTATCCCGCTCGATGATCTGAGCCAGCAGGGCCTGCTCGTCCACTGGCTGACCTTTTGCCCGTAGCTGACCAGCCCGACGGCGGCAGCGTTCTTCAGGCGGCGCGTCAAGATAGAACTTCCATGCCGCAGCCGGAAACACAAATGTGCCGGTGTCACGCCCTTCAGCGACGATCTCTCCTGCCTTGCCCATCGCCTGCTGGAGTGCGGTCAGCTTGGCCCGCACTGCCGGAATGGCCGAGACCTGCGAAGCCAGCATTCCGGCTTCCGGGCTGCGGATGGCCGCGCTGATCTCCTCGCCATTGAGCAGGACGCGGACATCGTCGCCCTCATGCAACGGCGGCAGTAGTTGGAGATCGAGCCTTTCCAGCAGGACGGCCAGCGCAGCCTTGTCCGTCAACTCAATCCCTGCCCGCTGGCACTGCACGCCGACTGCCCGATACATCGCCCCTGTGTCCAAATACGTCCAGCCCAGCCCGGCGGCCACCTTGCGGCTGACCGTTGATTTACCCACGCCGGACGGGCCGTCAATGGTGACCACCTTGAGCTTGCTCATGCTTTTGCCTTGTTGGCCAAGGCTGCGGCAATGAATGCCTGGAAGAGCGGGTGCGGCTGCATGGGCTTAGACTTGAACTCGGGGTGAAACTGGCAGCCGAGGAACCA
>DHWV01000057.1:0-39610 GCA_002413355.1 Desulfobulbaceae bacterium UBA5173
ATGACTGGACGGCGAAACAGCGGACTCATGTTGTCGGCGCATTGGCCGGGGACAGGCTGCTGACCGCAGTGTTGTTCGATGGTGGCATCAATACGGACGTTTTTGAGGCATGGATACAACAGGGACTTCTAAACGGAGCTGTTGTATCCATGCCTCATTCCATAAATCGGAGCGGATTCAAAAGGCGGTTGAAGCTGCCTCCTTGAATATCTTCCGCCATATTCTCCTGAGTTGAACCCAATAGAGCATAAGTGGGCGTAAGCAAAAGCTCTCAAAAGAAAGCTGCGCTGCTCGACCGATGAACTTTTTCAGCAGCCCATACTGTAGTCAATTTATTGTGCTACGGCTATACCCACCAAAAGGTGCCCCTATGTGCCTCGCTATACCCGGCAAACTGACTGATATTTATGAGAAGGACAGCCTGCGCATGGCCAAGATTGACTTTGGTGGCGTAGCCAGGGAAATCTGCCTTGCCTACACGCCGGAAGCCAAGCTCGGCGATTATGCCTTGGTGCATGTCGGCTTTGCCATCAGCCTGATGGACGAAACCGAGGCGCAGGAGACCTTACAGCTGCTCAAACAGGTGTCAGAGGCGGGCCATGAAGCATCTTGACGAATACCGCAGCCCGGAAAAAGTGCGGGCGCTGCTGCGCGAGCTGGAAGCCCTTGTCACCAAGCCTTGGGTGATCATGGAGATTTGCGGCGGCCAGACCCACGCCTTTCTGCGGCACGGTCTGGATGCCCTGCTCCCGCCGCAGATTGAGTTGGTGCATGGGCCGGGCTGCCCGGTTTGCGTCACTCCGCTGGAGCAGATTGACAAAGCCATAGCCATTGCCTCGCGGCCAGAGGTGATCTTCACGTCCTACGGCGACATGCTGCGGGTGCCGGGTTCGACCAAGAATTTGTTCGCAGTGCGGGCGGCGGGCGGCGACGTGCGGGTGATTTGGTCGCCGCTGGAAGCGGTGCAACTGGCTGAGGCCAACCCGGATAAGGAAGTGATCTTCTTCGCCATTGGCTTTGAGACCACAGCTCCGGCCAACGCAATGGCGGTGCTCCAAGCACAGCAGAAAAATCTGCGCAATTTCTCCATCATCGCTTCGCACGTGCGGGTTCCGCCCGCCATGGAGGCTATTCTATCCAGCCCAAGCAGCCGCACCCAGGCATTTCTCGCTGCCGGGCATGTTTGCGCGGTGATGGGCTATCATGAGTACCTGCCCCTTGCGCAACAATATCAGGCACCAATTGTTGTCACCGGGTTTGAGCCGGTTGATTTGCTCAACGGCCTCCGCGCTGCGGTGCGGCAGCTGGAGCAAGGCCGGGCAGAGGTGGAGAATCAGTATCAGCGTGCGGTGAGTTTGCCGGGTAATGCGGCTGCGCAACGCACGATTGAGGCAGCATTCCAAGTAATTGACCGCAAATGGCGCGGCATCGGCATGATACCGCAGAGCGGCTGGGGGCTGCGGCCAGAGTTTGCCGCCTTTGACGCAGAGCTGAAATTCGAGGTCAACACCTTGACTGCGCCGGAGTCGCCGCTTTGCATTGCGGGCGAAATCTTGCAGGGCAAAAAGAAAACCAGCCAGTGCCCAGCTTTCCGCAAGCAATGCACCCCGCAAACCCCGCTGGGTGCGCCGATGGTCTCGGCTGAAGGGGCCTGCGCCGCCTATTACACCTATCACCGGGAGGCTGACCATGTCTGTTGAACAGTTTGCCTGCCCTGCGCCGCTTCGCCCGACAGAGACGGTCTTGCTGGGGCATGGTTCCGGCGGCGTGTTGAGCCGTGACCTGCTCCAGCGGGTCTTCCTGCCCGGCTTGGGCGGCGCAGCTCCGTCTTCGCTCGACGACGCAGCCGTGCTGACAGCAGGCGGGCAGAGGCTGGCCTTGACCACTGATTCGCACGTCGTTTCACCGCTCTTTTTTCCCGGCGGCGACATCGGACGGCTGGCGGTCTGCGGCACAGTCAACGATCTGGCTATGGTTGGCGCACAGCCTTTGGCCCTGACCTGCGGCTTTATTCTTGAAGAAGGGCTGCCTTTTGAGATCCTGCGGCGGGTGCTGGCCTCCATGCAGGCGGCGGCGCAGGAAGCAGGGGTGCGTATTGTGGCGGGCGACACCAAAGTGGTGCAGCGGGGCGGGACGGATCAGCTCTTCATCAACAGCTCCGGCTTGGGCGTGGTAGCCGAAGGGGTGCGCATCTTCGGGGCAAATGCCCAACTGGGCGATACGGTCATCATCTCCGGCACCATTGGTGATCACGGCATCGCCGTACTGGCCGCCCGCGAGCAGCTTGGCTTTGAAACCCGGCTGGCAAGCGATGTCGCCCCGCTCAATCATCTGGTGGCGGCCATGCTGACGGCTGGCGAGGTGCATGTCCTGCGCGACCCCACCCGTGGCGGCCTGGCCACTTCGCTGGTCGAGATTGCCGAGCAATCGCAGGTGGTGATTGAGCTGGAGGAGGAACGGCTGCCGTTCAAGCCAGCAGTCAAGGCGGCCTGTGAGCTGCTCGGCTTTGACCCGCTCTATGTCGCCAATGAAGGCAAATTAGTTGCTTTGGTCAAAGCGGAGGACGTAGATGCAGTGCTGGCGGCGATGCGGCGGACGAAATACGGCGAAGATGCGGTCATCATCGGCAAGGTGACCAGTACGGGCAAAGCCCAAGTGCGGCTGTGCACGGCTATCGGCGGCACAAGGCTGGTGGACATGCTGCCCGGCGAGCTGCTGCCGAGAATTTGCTGAAAAACAGTTCCTCCTGCCGCCTGTTGACCGCGTGAGATATTTTCTTCCTCGTTCTTTTTCAGGACGCGCTGCAGATCATAGCCTCTAAGATGGCCTTGTGCATGTGCATCTTGTTTTCAGACTGATCAAAGACCACGCTCTGTGGTCCCTCCAGCACGTCCTCGGTGATTTCCTCGCCCCGGTGCGCGGGCAGGCAGTGCAGGACAGCCGCATTCTTGGCCGCATTGGCCAGCAGTGCCGCATTGAGCTGATAAGGCCGGAACACCGCCAAACGCTTCTCCTTTTCCTGCTCCTTGCCCATAGAAGTCCAAACATCAATGTTGACCACGTCCGCGCCCTGCATGGCTTCTGCCGGGTCGCGCAGTACGGTGACAGGCTGCGAGGCAATCATACGGGCTGCTGCAAGGATGCCGGGATCAGGCTCATAGCCCTCCGGGCAGGCAAGGGTCAGAGGAAAGCCGAGCACAGCAGCGGCCTGAATCCATGAGTTGGCCATATTGTTACCGTCGCCCAGCCAAACAATCTTCAGCTTTCTTGGATCGCCTTTTTTCTCAATCACCGTCATCAGGTCGCTGAGAACTTGGCAGGGATGATGCAGGTCGGTGAGTGCGTTGATCACCGGCACTTCCGAATAACGGGCCAATTCCTCAACCACCTGCTGGCCGTAGGTGCGCACCACCAGCGCGTCGGCGTAGCGACAGAGCACCCGCGCCATATCCTTGAGCGGTTCGCCCCGATCAAGCTGGGTTTCCTTTGCCTGCATGAAGATCACTTGGCCGCCCATGCCGTACATGGCCGCTTCAAAGGACACTCTGGTGCGGGTGGAGGGTTTCTCGAACAACATGCAGATGTTCTTTCCGGCCAGCTGCTGATGACGGATGCCGGAAGCCGTTTCTTTTTTCAATGCTGCTGCCCGGTCAAGAAAGGACTGGAGCTGGGCCGGGGTGAAATCCTGTAACGCCAACAAATGGTTGCTCATGATAAAAAGTCTCAGTGTTCTGAAAGCAGGCTGCGCAGGGTGCCTTGCGCCCAAGCAGCGCAGACCTGCGCAGTTGAAAAAAGTATTGTTATAAGAAAAAAAGCGGTTTTGCAAAGCAATTCTGCTTGAAACCGCTCATTTCTTGTCAGCGATGAAAAAGATATGCCGAAGCGCGGTAAGGCCGGATGATCTACAGCTTGCAGATTTTTTTCAGAAAAATAGCCTGGCTGAATTGAAGTTCATTGCAGGGCAATGCAAAATTGTCATGGCTGAAACAGTCATTGCTCCAAACTGCTGAGGCCTTTTTTCAGGCAGAAGAAGGCGGCGAGGCCGCCGACTGCGGCAATGACGAGCAATGAGCCGACGGAGAGCAGCACGCCCAGCGGATCAATTGCACTGCCGCGCAGCCAGAAACGGAGCAGCCGATAATTGCCCCAAAAGCCGATGAGCAGCATGACCAGCTCCATCGCCAAGCTGACAAACATGAAGAGCATCATGCCAAAGCTACCCTGCACGGCGGTCCGGCTTTCAATCTTAAAATCAGCGTAGATTGCGCCAAAACCAAGGGCCAAGCCCAGCGCGCTCCACGTGATCACCAAGCTGATGCCGATGGAAACCCACCACATCGGCCCGTTGATATGCAGCAGGGCATTGGAGGCGATGATCAGAAAAAGGCTGATTGCCGTGAATGGAATGCAGTAGAACAGGTATTTGCAGAGCAGATAGGTTGGCAGCGGCAGCGGTGAGGAGCGGATGGCAAGAAAGGCCGGGCCTTCCGTGCCGATGGAGGGATAAACAAAGCGGGCGGCCAGCGAAGTGGCAAGAAAGCCAGCCAAGCCGATGTTGGCAAAGGCGATCAGATTGGTTAGGTATTCAGTAGGCAGCGGAGAGCGGTCTAAGGGCAGCACCTTGAAATTGTAGAGATACACCACCATCAGCGCGCCGATCAGGAAAAGCTGCGACCACTCGGTTGAATCGCGGAGAAAGAGCTTGGCTTCCTTATGAAGGATACGGCGCAGAGGCGAAGGATGGTAGGCGGAACTGCCGAAGGTCAGGTGGCCGCCGAACGATTCTTGGGCTTTGCTGAAGCCGTCAAAAAAGAAGCGGGCCATCAGCCATTCTCCAGCCCAAAAGAGCACCAGCGGCGTGAGCAGCAGCAACCCAGCGGCCAGCCAGTCAATGTTCTGCTCTTGGAGATAGCCGCCCAGTAGCTGATTGGCCCAAGCGGGCGGCAGCAGAGCGGAGCCGGGTGTTTGCAGACTGGAAAGGTAGTCAATAAAATTGGGAAATTTGTCCGGGTCGGCCAAATCTTCCGGTTTGAGCAGGCGGATGATCAGATAGAGCAAAATGCCGAAGAGTAGCGAAAGATAGACCGTGATATCCTTGGTCTGTTTGGCCGGAAAAATCCTGACTAAGAGAATGGTTGCACCAAGGCCGATGCCGCTGGCAGTCAGAGCGGTGCTGAGAACAGTCATCGCCATGAGCGGATGGTACAGCCAGCTGACTTTGAATACCGTGCCATACGCCCCAAACACCGGCAGGGAAAAAATCAGCATCATCCACGAGGTGTAGAGGAATGAGGTGAAGAAGCGCATTTGGAAGAGCTGTTCTCTTCGGATCGGCGCGGCGCAGAGAATTTCATTGTCCGAGGACAGATACAGTGAGGAAACCGCCGAGACCATGGACGAGAAAATCAGCATCGCAAACATGATCATCCACGCCATCTGAAAAATCTTCAGGCTGAGAATGATGCCCAGTTCGCTCTGGCTGTGGAAATAGCTGATCGTTCGCAGACTGGTCAGGTAAAGGGCGACAAAGAGAACTGCGCCAAAGGCCAGCACGGCAGCGGTGCGCAGCGAAATTTTGCCGCCCCGGAAGAAGCGGTTGCGGATGCTGTAAAAGAATGGCCGAAAGAGCAGAAGCGACCCTTGGCGGCAATCAGCAGAACAGTTCATGAAATCCTCCGCATGGATGAACGGTTTGAACAGGTGGACAGTTCAGTGTAAACCTTTTTCGCCTGCTGTTCAATCTTGGTTCCTTCGTCATCAGGCTTCCGGCAGAAAATCCTCATCGAGCAGCTCCTGCCATGAAAAGGGGCAGCAGGCTGGAAACATCTTTCTGTCAATCCCGGTTTCCTGCTCGGCAAGCAGCACAGCCTTGCTGTAGGCCCTCGCCAGCGGTTCCTCAAGCTCATAGCTCAGACTGGGACTGTCTTCCAGCAGTTCTTTGATATCCAGTCGCTGCGTGGCGATAGTGTTTTTCCAGCTCCTTGAGCGTCTGACGGCCTGATGCCTCCATTTCAGCAGATGGGCGATGAGCACGCTCAGTCGGCTGATCAGCTCCCTCTTTTCGCTTCTGCCCATTGTTTCCAGCTCCTCAGCGATGTTGTCCGCGTCAATTGCGTTGAAGTTCCGCTCACGCAGCAGTGCGGCGTTGCGCAGGAGCCACGCGTGAAAATCGTGTTGATAGGCCGTTGCTTCCATAGATCACACCATGATGTGTTGCGCGTTCAGCAGCTCCTCAATATTTTTCGCCTCCACCAGCCGCCGTTTATAGCCGGTCTTGACGATTCCCTTCTGTGCGGCGGCCAGATGCTCGGCGGCGGTGCGGGCAAGAACGGGCTGGCAGCTGGCAAGAGCCAGCCGTGCGGCCTCAAGATGGCAGTCAATGAGGTGCAGCTGCATTCCGCCGCGCCGGGCAATGTCCTCGCAGTCCTGCAAATCCCGTTCCGCTGCGGCAAAATGCGCTGCCCAGCGGCTGCACGCAGCACGGGCGAGCAGGCCACGCGGTAGCTCATCCTCTACACCAGCTTCACGCAGACCATCAACCGCCTGATTGAGCCATTCAACGGCTCGGCGGATAGGTTCAGCGTATCTGCTGATAGGTTCGACGGCTCCGCTAATACGTTCAACGTATCCGCTGACCAGTTCATCCGCTCTGACTGGCGGTTGAACGCAGTTCAAGTCCGGTGCAAGGCCGGAAATGACAGACAGGCCAGCTTGCGCAACCGCTTCCTGCACAGCGGCGCGGCCAAGAGAGAGTTTGTCCAAGGCTATATCCAACAGCCAATTAGCCTTTGTCACCCATTGCAGCGTCTTCTCCGCCCGCTCACGCACTTCCGGCCATGCGCCGCCAGCCAGCAGCAGGTCGCAATACTGAAATCCCCGCAACGAATAGAGCCGGTCGTATTGCGGCTGCCATTCCTGCTGCATTTTTTCTGCCTCAGCGAACAAGGCATGGCTCTCCGCCAGTTCCCCGGCCTGATGCAGGGCATCAGCTAACGTGGTGCGGCACCCACTACGCCACGCAGCGTCGTCACTCCTGTCGACTAAGTCCACGGCCTGTTGTCCAACCGCAACTGCCTGCGCAACATCGCCGACAGTCAGATATAATTCGCTGAGGTTGGAGGCAGCTGCCGCTGCTCCTTTCCAATCTTCCTGTTGAATTCCCATTTCCAGCCCTGCCTGCATCGGCTCTGCCGCCTCGGTCAGCCGTCCAATGGCACGCAGGCCGAATGCAGCCACAATGAGTATCCATGCCTTGGCATCATCGGTCAATTCTGCGGCTGGCATACTCCACGGCACGGCAAAAAAATGGGCCACAACCGCTAAGTCAGCAGCAAACGCGCCAAGTTTACGGGTCAGATAATGTTCATCCTGCCGCTTTATCCTCGGCCAGTACACCTCATCCAGTGCTTTTTGGTGCATCCCCGCCGCGCAGCCGTGCCGCACCGCCGCAAACAACGGCTCCATCTCCTCCAGCGTGTCTGGACGCTTTTTTGCTGCGGCCTTGAAGTGCTCATACAGCCGGACATGCGCCTGCTGCCAGCTCTCAGGGCGCAGCGCGGCTAGCCGTTTGCCGAAATACTGGCGCACCAGCGGGTGGGTGTCAAGGTTCTGCGGCTGCTCCGGGCGGTCGATGTTCAGCAGCCCTTGCTTGCGCAGCCGTGCACAGGCGGCGCGGAACACCCGCTCATCGTTCGGCAGATCGAGAACGCCCTCCTTGCGCAGACAGGACATGGTCGCCGCAGAAACCGGGCGGTCGAACAGGCCGAGACAGAAGAGAATCTGCAAATCCGGGCAGCCGGAGAGCTGCCGCTCGTAGGCGGCCATCACCTTGAAGGCGTGGCGGCTCTCAGCGGTTTCCTCCGGGAAATCAGTCAGGCCGCGCAGCGTGTCCTGCTGCCGGATGTCGCCGTTCTCGTATTCGCTCAGGTACTTGGCCAGCAGACTGAGGGACAGGGCGTGGCCGTTGTACGCCTCCACCGTGGCGCGCAGCTCATTGTCCGTGCCGATGATGCCAGCCGCGCGGAACAAGGCCAGACCCGCTGCTTCGGTCAGCGGCTTCAGCTCGTACTGGCGATGATGCGGCCTGCCCTCCAGGTCCATCACCAGCTGGCGGGAGGAAATCAGCAGCAGGCCGTTGTTCTTCGCCGCGAGCTGTTTGCACAGGCTGATGAGCAGCGCGCCGTTCATCGCCCCGCCCAAGGAATACTGGAGCGGCTCCAAGCCGTCGAGCAGCAGCAAAGTGCGCTGGCGGCATACTAATTCAGCGAGCCGCACGCCCTTGTCATGCTCCGAGCGGATCACGCTGCCGTCATGACCGAACCAGGCAAGCGCGCTGTCAAAGAATTCCGCCGCCGATGCCTGCTTGTCCTCGCTTGATCCCTGCAAATAGAACGAGTAAGCGTAGGCCGCATCCGCGCCGCAATACCGCTTATCGTCAATCCACCTCTGCATCAAGGAGGTTTTGCCCGCGCCGCCCATCGCAGTGAGCACGAGAACGTTTGTGTCCTCATCCTGCCAGGCTTGATCAATCAGCGCAAGCTCGTCTTCCCTGCCAAACAGCGCGGAACCGGTCGTCGGCAGGCGGGTGAGGTCGAATTTGTTGGATAGAGGGGGTGGAGGGGCGATTTTTTCAGGCGGGAGAATGATATTGACGTTCTCGCTGTTGCTGACATTGATGAGATTATTGTGACTGCCGCTGCTGTCCTGCTTGCTGTCGGTCATTTTTGGCATCCGAGTCATGTAGGGGCGAAAGATTTTTCGCCCCTACGCGGTTATGCTCACATTCTGACCACCTGTTACCGCAATCGCCTTGCTGTGATCGCCAAGCACCTGCTGATTAACGATGCTGCGGACAGCTTCCGCGCCACCAGGCTGCGCCTTGACCGCATCCAGCAATGCTTGCGCCGCCTTGATGATATCCTCATCCTTGTCCGCGCCAGCAGCTTCCGCCTCGTCCTTCAGCGTGATCTGCCGCCCTTGAGCATCAGGCTTCTGCTCCAGCTTTTTCACCGCATCAGCAAGGTCGCTGTCCGCTCCGAACTTGCGCAGCAGCAGCTCCTTCAGCTTGCTGTATCCAGCCTTCACTGCATCCGAACTCAGGTTGCCTAACGCGCCAGCAATGGCGGCAATGATGATGTCCATAATTCAGTCGGTTAAGAGGTTTGTCTGACCAGCTCAAACACAGCGATTTCTGGATAGCAGTTGAAGCGCACCGGATAAATCGCCCAGCCGATGCCTCGGCTGATGAAGAGCTTGGTTTTCGGTGTGTCAATCAATCCGCTGGAATACCGCTTGTTTTGCACCGGCAGCAGCGGCGGGCCGTAGAACGGCAGACGCACTTGCCCGCCGTGCGTGTGGCCGCTCATTGTCAGCGCAACCGGCGTGTTGAACGGCGTGTCCACAGAGTCCGGGTTGTGCGACAGCAGAATGCGGCAGTCGTTTTCATCAGAATCTGCAAAGGCGGTATCTATTTTCAGCTGATCTTCCCAGAGATCACCTGCACCGCCGAGGACGAGTCGTTCCTTGCCCTGATCAACCGCCTTGCATTGATGGCGGAGATTCTGCCCGCTGCGCTCCAGCCAGTAAAGCGAGCGTTCTTTATCCGCCGAATAATCATGATTGCCCAGCACAGAGAACACGCCATGCCGCGCTTGCAGCTGCATCAAAATCGGCCAAACCTGATCAATTTCCACCGTAGTGTTCCTCGCATGGACATAATCTCCGGTGCAGACAATGGCATCAGGCCGCAGCGCGTTGGTTTTTGTTACTACTTTTTTGAGAAAATCTGCGGAAACAAGCAAGCCGAGATGCAGATCCGTCAGATGGGCAATGGTGAAACCATGAAAACTGTGAGGCAGATTGGCAATTGGAATCTTATACCGATTGACCAGCACGATGTTGCGCTCGATGAACACAGAATAGCTTCCAGTGAGTGCGGTAGCGACGGCATAGCTAACAAAACGCAAAAAAATCCGTCGGTTCATGCCTGTCAATTTCCTTTCAAGGCCGCAATCACTTGCTGCATTTCCCAAGCACCGGTCAGATCAAGGAAAATTTCTTCCAGATTGAGCGTCTGATCCATCTTGCCCGCTTGGCTGCGCAGCTCTTCCATGGTTCCGATGACGCGCAGAGTACCGTTGGTGATGATGGCGATGCGGCGGCAGAGTTCTTCCGCAATTTCGAGCGAATGTGTGGAGAGGAAAATCGCCGTACCTTCCGCCGCCTTTTGTTTGAACAGCTCCTTGACGATGCGAGCGGATTTGGGGTCAAGACCGACCATCGGCTCATCAATGATCATCAGCGGCTGATTGAGTATGAAGACCGAGGTCATGATCAGCTTCTGACGCATTCCGTGCGAGTAGCTTTCGATCAGGTGATCACGCCATGTGCTGAGATCAAACAGTTCCAGATAGTGCTGGCTGGCGGTGTTAAACTGCTCTTCCGGTAGCTGGTACAGACTGGCAATGAATTGCAGATACTCGCCCCCCGTAAGTTTTTCAAACAGCCACGGCCGGTCAGGGACATAGCCGGTGTCCTGCTTGCAGGCAAGGGGCTTATCGGCCAGCGAGTTGCCGTTGATCATGACCGTGCCGCTGTCCGGCTGAAGCAGTCCAGCCAGTATCTTGATCGTGGTGGTCTTGCCTGCGCCATTCGGGCCGAGAAAACCAAAAATCTCTCCGGCTTCAACATCCAAGCTGATGTTGTTGACAGCGGTGAAGTCGGCGAAGGACTTGCGCAAGTTAGTGATTTGCAGAATGGGATTCATGGCGAACGAGAGGGCACGTTGAAGGGATGGCAATGCCGCCGAAAAGAATTTTCAGCCCTGCAAAAAGCAAAAAAGGAGTTGGGCCTGCCGCCAAACTCCCTGTGTTTTTAGAGCCAATCATCCGGCTTCAAGCGGAGACCTGCTGATGGAAAAATTATACTGGCCCGCTTGGCTGCTTGCCGTCAGGCAATTCGAGCATTCTTGACTTTATTGTTTAGCAGTTTGATGCTAAACTGTCAAGATTATGAAGACGATTTACCACATGGTAGGCGTTTGCGGCAGATGCCATGTCCGCATGGACAAGCACCGCCGGAACTGAGCGCGGGCTGAATCCTTTTCAAACTTACTTGCTTCCAGATCAACAGGATATTTTTATGAAAGTGCTTGTCACCGGCGGAACCGGCTTCACCGGCAAGGCCTTGGTCAAACGGCTGATTGATGAAGGCCATGAAGTGGTCAGCTTGGATTATCGTGAAGGGCTGAAGACCGACGAAATCCGTTCGTGGGGTGCCAAGGTGGTGATTGGCAGCGTCACGGACCGGGCGGCGGTTGAGCGGTGCATGGAAGGGGTCGATGTGGTGCAGCATCTGGCCGCCGCGTTCCGGGAATTGGACGTGCCAAACAGCCATTACGACGAAGTGAACGTGGGCGGCACCAAGATTGTGCTGGAATCCGCCTTTGCTCATCAAGTGAAAAAATTTGTGTACTGCTCCACCTGCGGCGTGCATGGCAATGTCGATCATCCGCCCGCTGATGAGAGCGCGCCTATCCAGCCCGCTGACTATTATCAGAAGACCAAATACGAGGCTGAACCTTTGGTCAATGAATACTGCGCCAAAGGCATGGAGACCGTCATCATTCGTCCGACCGCCATTTACGGCCCTGGCGACCCTGAGCGTTTCCAAATGATCTTCCGGCGAGTGAGCAAGGGCGTGTTTCCGATGTTCGGCGACGGAAAAACTTTCTATCATCCCTTGTATATCGACAACCTGATTGACGCGCTGATTTTGGCAATGGCACCCGGTAAGGGAGTCGGGCAAGCCTATCTGATCGGGGACGAAGAATACGTGAGCATCGAGACTTTGGTACGCAAAACCGCCCAAGCCCTTGATGTGGAAGTGAACATTCCTCACTATCCGATCCTGCCGCTGATTATTGCCGGGCATGTCTGCGAAACGGTGTGCAAACCTTTCAAAATCGCCCCGCCAATCTTCCCGCGCCGTGTTGATTGGTACCGCCAGAACCGGGCGTTCAATATCGGCAAGGCCAAGCGCGAGCTGGGGTATCAGCCCAAGATCAACTTGGACGAGGGGCTAAAGCGCACCGGTGCGTGGTACCGGCAGGAAGGATTTATTTAGCTGCTGATCAGGCCGGAGTGAATTCCAGCCTTTCATGCCGTTGCGGAAGCAATCAACACCAAGAAAATCATGTGCGGAATCTGCGGGTTTAACTGGAAGGATGAACGCCTGATCCGGGCGATGGCGGACACCCTGGAGCACCGGGGGCCGGATCAGAAGGGCAGCTTCTGCTGCGGCGAGATGTCGCTCGGCTTCCGGCGGCTGTCCATCATTGACCTGAGCGAGCAGGGCCGCCAGCCGATGTTCAACGAGGACGGCAAGGTCTGCCTCGTGTTCAACGGCGAGATCTACAACTTCCAGGAGCTGCGGCCTGAGCTGGAGGCGAAAGGCCACGTCTTCCGCAGTCATACTGATTCGGAAGTGATCATCCACGCCTATGAACAGTGGGGCGACAGCTGCGTCCAGCGGCTGCGCGGCATGTTCGCTTTCGCCATCTATGACCAGAAACGGCAGCGCATCGTAATCGCCCGCGACCGCATCGGCATCAAGCCGCTCTACTACACCTGGCAGAACGGCAAATTGCGCTTTGCTTCGGAGATCAAGGCCATTCTTGCCGACCCGCAGGTCGAGCGGCGGGTCAATCAGCAGGCGATGTACGACTACCTCGGCTTTGAGTTCGTGCCTGCGCCGGAAACCATGTTCGCGGGCATTCACAAGCTGCCTGCCGGGCATCTACTGACACTGGAGAAGGGGCGGCTGCATACGGAGCAGTATTGGGATCTCAAGTTCCATCCCGGCGAGAACAGACTCTCGTTTGGCGAGGCCGTGGAGCGGATGCGCGAGCTGCTCGATCAGGCGGTGGCCAGCCACTTGGTCAGCGACGTGCCGCTCGGCGTGTTTCTCTCCGGCGGGCTGGATTCGAGCTGTATTGTCGCCCTGATGCGCAGGCATGTCAGCGGCCCGCTCAAGACCTTCACCATCGGCTACGAGGACAAGTCCTTCAGCGAGCTGGACTACGCCCAGATTGTCGCCGACCACTGCCAGACCGAGCATTACGTCCTGCGCTTGGACAGCCTGAAGCCGGACTATGTGGAGAAGACCCTCTGGCATCTCGACGAGCCGATGACCGACCTCTCCACGGTGCCGCTGTATCTGCTCTGCAAGCAGGCCAAGGAGCAGGTCACGGTCTGCCTCTCCGGCGAGGGCGCGGACGAGAGCTTTGCCGGCTACGACCGCTTCAAGGCCAGCCGGATGAACAGCTGGTTCAGCCTGCTGCCCAGTGTTGTGCGCAAGCAGGTGATCGGCAGAATGGCGGCCCTGCTGCCGGATCAGCCGCAGAAGAAGGGGGCGGTCAACATGCTCAAGCGCTTTGTCGAAGGCGCGAACCTTGATCCGGCAGGCCAGCATCTGCGCTGGCAGTATTTCCTCAGCGCCGGGCTGGAGGAGCAGCTGTTCAGCAGCAGCTTCCGCAGCGCAGTCAACGCCGATCCCTTCCGCCTTGTGCGCGAGCACAACGCCCGCTGCGACGCAGGCGCGGACCGCGTCAACCGGGAGATATATCTCGACACCCGCTTCATGATGACCGACTCGGTGCTGATGAAGGTGGATCGGATGTCCATGGCCAGCTCGCTGGAAATCCGCGTGCCGCTGCTCGACCACGTGCTGGTGGAGTTCATGGCCTCGCTGCCCGGCGACTGGAAGCTGAAGGGCATGACCACCAAATACATCTTCCGCGCCGCGCTGGAGGGACTGCTGCCGGAGAAGATCGTCCACCGGGGCAAGCAGGGCTACAGCCTGCCGGTCAAGCACCTGCTGCGCGGCGAGCTGAAGGGCTACATGGTCGAGCTGCTCAATGATTCAGCGGTGATCCGGGAGAACATGAACCTGCCCTACATCAACCGGCTGATCGAGGAGCATTGCAGTCTCAAGCATAACCACAACCACATCCTCTGGGCCTTGCTTAATATTGCTATTTGGCACAGGCGTTTCTTCCGGTGACTTTTTGTGGTTTGCTGAACAATTCCTTGATAACTAACTCGACGTATTAACCCTTGAAAATTGTTATGGAAGCAATGACTATCCCAAAACCTCTTGTGATTGAATCAAGCACATCAGAGTCAACAACCGTTGAGGTTGTATTGAATGATCTCCGAGACAACACCCTTAGGATACCTGACTATCAGCGGGATACCGATCAATGGGACGAGACAACGAAGTCGCTTTTCATTGAGTCTATAATCAACAACCTCACGGTTCCTGCCTTTTTCTTTGAACCAAAACAGGAAGAATCTGTTGAGATTAGTGAAGTTGTTGACGGCCAGCAGCGATTATCAACCCTTTCAGACTTCTATAGCAATAAATTTCGTTTAGTTGAATCAGATGCTGTGGCATATCTTTCTCCAAACAGTGTGCATTATGCTAAAGCGACATTTGATGAATTACCAAAGCCATATCAACAAGCATTCAAGAAATACCGCCTTACCGTAATCAAGCTACGTGATTTGGGAACGATGCGCTTGGAGGTGTTCCGTCGTATCAATCAAGGCGGAACTCCATTGAGTGGTCATGACATCAGGTTAGCATATTACGGGGAAGGATCACCTTCTGTCATGTTTATTCGATTAGTCGGTATCTACGATGAGAAAAGGCCAGCTGCGGTTCGTTTTATCAAGAGTGCGCAAGAGGCGCATAGCATTTCTTTTCCTTGGAATGCCAAGGCACTTGTTACTTGGAGTGACTGGTGGTCAGAGAAGGAGATTTCTCGTGGTCAAACTGCTTCCGAGTCTTTTTTACTTTGTATTGTGTCCGCAAACTACGAGGCACTTGACAATCTCCTTAATGATCAGTCCGCATTAAGTAATTTGAAGTTAAAGTTCAATGGTGCTATGGAGGAGGCATTGGATGCCTGTACTGCTCAACTTCAGTATCAGGACAAGCATGGCACTTTTCATCCATTACTCATGAGCTTCTCCGAAATGAAGGATAAACTTTTCCCCTTCTATGAAAAATGGATTGAAACATTACTTGCATATAAAGGGCCAAGCCTCCCAATTACAAAACATCGAATGATTTCAGGTGTTATAGGGGCCGCGTATTTTCAAAAAGTTGATGCTGATACCCTTTCTTCTGATGCGTGGACAACGCTGATTGAATTTGTTCGTCGTCCCTTGGAGACAGCGAAGAATCTATCTGTTGAATGGCCGAGCAGCAAAGGGCGTTGGACTGGAAAAAAAGGGTACAAATCGCAGTTTCAAGCAATTCACGACGTTGTGCGTACCATTTGCAAATGACTTCTTCCAAGCCAGAAGGTATTGAGGAAGTTTTGCCATCAGACCGCCTTTTTCCGCCAAGCTGGAAGGATGCCGCTATTCGTGAGCTTTACAATGTTGCTCTTGGTGGTGTCCCTTGTGCAATATGCAAAACGGTCTTTCATGGACGAGTTGGTTTGCGGTCGCTTCAGGCTGATCATATTCAACCGTGGAGCCGAGGAGGGATGACTACCTGGGAGAATATGCAGCTATTATGCAAGACATGCAACATAACCAAGCTTAATTTTTAAGTGCTGCCGGAGGCGGCCGTGTAAAGTGCTCCAGCACACCCTTGCTTCCTGCTACAGCACAGCACTCATCGGCGCAGCATTGTTTTCAGCAATGCCGCAGAATTCAACAACACTTGTGGGCACATCTGCTTCCAACTTACTTACTCCTTCTCCGGCAGAATTTCAATCGCCAGCTTGCCGAGCAACCCGCCAATGGCAACCTGACCTTCCACATCAGCGCGGGTGAAGCGGATATGATACAGATCGGCGGGCAATTGGTTGACAGTTGTGTCCAAGCTGACCCACTGGCCGCTGACGCAGACCTCATTCCAAGCGTGGTAATAAAAGGCGTTTTTATGCAGGGTGACACCGGCGGCAATGGCGGTGGGAATGCCGAGGCTCCGACTCAGCGCAGCGAAGAGGGCGGCGTGTTCATTGCAGTCGCCGATGCGGCTTGCCAGCGTGGTAACTGCATCAGGCAGACCGATCACCGGCCGCTTTTCGATGTTTTTATACACCCAGCCTGTCAGCAGCGTGACCTGCTTGGCCGGATCAGTCTCTTTGCCAACGATTTCTTTTGCTTTGGCAAGGATTTTCGCATCATCTGCCTGCACATAGCGGCTGGGCTTCAGGTATTTCCCTTCGGCGCAGACGGCACGCTGTGCCCCAGCTACAGCAGGTGGAAAAGATTCTTGTTTGACAACCACTTTGCCTGCGGCAAACTGCTGCCGCCCGCCATTCAGACCTGCGCTTCTTGCGGAAATTGCAGCCGATAGGCGGCGGAACGGCTACCCTCCGGCAGCAGCTTGCCAGAATACTGCACCGCCACCGCCGCCAGCAACTCATCGCCGCTGTCCTGAATATCCATTGCCTTAAATTTTGACTCCGCTTCAAAGACAAAACCCGCCGGAGATTTTTCTTTGATGATTCTGCCTTCGTCGTCCAGCCAGAAGCTGGTGCTCATCCCGGAATAAGTTTCTGTAAATTCATGTAGATTATGCACTCGCCCGCTGATTAGCTCTTTGTTCCGACCTTTGTAGGTGACAACGGATTCGCGCTGGGTCAGAGAAAACGGATCAAAAAAGGGCAGTTTCAGTTTTTCGCCTTCCTTGCTCATGCGGGTCAACAAATAGCCGCGCTGGTTGAGTGGCAGTAAGGGCCGATCTGGCAAGGTGATGACATCGTTGATTGTTGCCCGGCCTGTATCCAGTGTGAAGTGAACGGTGCGGCCTTCAGCGCGGCCTTCGGCTTTGGTGCTATAAAAAGGCGAAGAAAAGGTGAACTGGAAGGTTTTCAGACGCATTCCGCTGTCTAATTCCGCGTTGAGATCCATGTTCACAGGCTGCACGCTGTTGATCACCTTCAGTTTGAGTAAAGCCTGCTGGCGGATATGAAAACCGCCACCCTCTACAGGCCGGACATCTTCCATCACCCAGCCGATGCGTCGGTCATTCAGATGCACTCCATAATATTGCTGATATCTTGCCTGAAGAACCAGCGCAGCCTGCTCGCCGCTGTCTATGCGGGTGACAAAAAAATCACGCCGCACGAGAAGCAGGAGAAGGAGCAGCCAGCAGAACACAACAGCACTTTTGAAAAGACGGAAGGTCATGGCATGATCGTTGAAAAAGGTGCAGTAAGTGAAGCCGCATGAAAAACATACCGCACGGACGGGTTGCCGTCAACTTGCGCCAGTCGGCGCATTGCCGCTTGACAAGAAAGAATATATTGGCTATATAAGCATTGTCCAAAAAGGTTGACAGTGCCGAAGAACGTTTGCAGAGCAGATATTGATGCTGCCGAACGCAAGGCGGATGATGAGCGGGTGTAGCTCAGCTGGCAGAGCACAAGCTTCCCAAGCTTGGGGCCACGGGTTCGAACCCCGTTACCCGCTCCACGGAGTGTTTCAGAACTGTCAGTCCGCTGCTTTTTCTGCTGCATTGTTCATGCGGCAGAAACAAAACGCAATCAGGATGTTTTTGCAAGTGGGCTTGGCCCGCTTTTTTTATTGTCTTTTTACGAAGCACCGCCTGAAAGCTGTCTGGCGGAAAGAAAAGGAAGGCGGCTTGTGAGCGCAGACCGGGTTATCAGAAAGGCGGAAGAATTTGCCCGTCCGATTGCTGAGGAAATGGGGATGGAACTGGTGGAAGTTGAATTCCGGCAGGAGTCTGGTGGCTGGGTGCTGCGGCTGTTCATCGACCGCGAGCAGGGCGGGGTGAATGTTGACGACTGCGCTTCGGTGAGCAGGCAGCTGGCCGCTCGCTTGGAGGCGGAGGATGTCATCAACCATGCCTATACGTTAGAGGTTTCTTCGCCCGGAGCCGAACGGCCCCTGAAGCGAATGGAAGATTTTGTCCGTTTTGTCGGCCGCCGGGCCAAAATCAAGCTCAAGGAGCCGGTCAATGGCGAATACGCCTTTTTCGGCCTGCTGGCGGCGGCGGACATGGACAACAAACAGATCACGCTGGCCGCAGATCAGGCCGGGCAGATGACGATTGATCTTGAAGCGGTGGCGAAAGCCCGTCTGAGCCTGTAGCGGGCGGCGGACAGAGGGGAGTAAAAAAGCATGTCAGAATTGAAACGGATACTGGACCAGATCTGCCGCGACAAAGGCATCGACCGCGCCCTGATGATTGAGGCGATTGAAGAGGCGGTGCGCTCGGCGGTGCGGAAAAAGTACGGCGGCAAGCGGGATGTCGAAGTCCAGTTCAACGACGAGAAGGGCGAAATTGAGGTCTTCCGCTATCGCACAGTGGTGGATGATGTCTGGGATGAGGAGTCCGAGATTCATATTGACGAGGCCCGCAAGCTGGCTCCTGACATTGAGTTGGAGGAGGACCTTGGCGAAAAGCTGGACAATGTCGCTGAACTGGGGCGCATCGCCGCTCAGTCCGCCAAGCAGGTGATCATCCACCGAATGCGCGATGCGGAGCGGGAAGTGGTGTTCGACATGTTCCGTGATCGCGAAGGCAGCATCGTTGATGGCATCGTCCAGCGCTTCGAGCGGGGCAAAATGATCGTCAACTTGGGCCGCACTGACGCAGTGCTGCCGCGTGAAGGACAGATTCCCAAGCGCGCTTACAAGCAGGGCGACCGTATCCGGGCCTATTTGCAGGAAGTGCGCCATGATGCCCGCGACTCGCAGTTGCTCCTCAGCCGTACTTGCAACGAATTCCTGATCAAGCTCTTTGAGCTGGAAGTGCCGGAAATCGCTGAAGGAATTGTAAAAATCATGGCCGCCTCACGCGAGCCGGGTTTTCGGGCTAAAATTGCTGTAACATCAAGTGAGTCGGATGTGGATCCGGTCGGTGCCTGCGTGGGTGTGAAAGGGGCGAGGGTGCAGAATGTGGTGCAGGAGCTGCAGGGCGAGCGCATCGACATCGTGCCGTGGAGTCCAGATCCTGCCCGCTATGTGGCCAACGCGTTGGCTCCGGCTGAGGTGACCAGGGTTTTTGTGGATGAGGAAGAGCATACGCTGTTGGCGGTGGTGCCGGATGATCAGCTTTCGTTGGCTATCGGTAGGCAGGGACAGAATGTGCGCCTTGCAGCCCGTCTGCTGAATTGGCGGATTGATGTGAAGAGTGAAGCGCATGTCGAAAACATGACCAAGCCTGGCTACCAGAGCCTACTGGACGTGGACGGCATCAGCGAAGAGGCGGCTGACAGGTTGTCTGAGGCAGGTGTCGATTCAGCGGTCAAGCTGGCGGAAGCTTCTTTAACCGACATCTCCAGACTGGCCAGAGTGGACGAGGATCAGGCCGCGCTGATTAAGATTCAGGCTGCTGCTCTTGCCGGGCCTCTCCGTGAGGCGGAGACACAGCCTGTGAATCTGCCGCAGGACATGGCGGACTGAATTGCGGCGGAAGCATGTCCCTATCCGCACCTGTAAGGGGTGCGGCCTGAAAAAACCAGCGGCAGAGCTTATCCGGCTGACGTTGGCTGAGGACGGCAGTCTGCGTGAAGACAGGGACAGATGCCTGCCTGGACGGGGCGTGCATTGCTGCCCCAGCGGGCAGTGCCGCCTTCGCTTGGAAAAGAACAAAAAAGGCTTGCGGCGGGCGTTTCGCCTTTAAGCGGCCGCAGATTGCAGTTATACTACGGCAAGAAAGGTCACGGGAGCAATTGATGAGCAGGATCCGCATTTACGATCTGGCAAAAGAGGCCGGTCTCAAAAGCAAAGAACTGGCAGACAAGCTGGCGGAGATGGGCTATCCAATCAAAAGCCCCAGTTCCACAGTGGATGACGACATGGCTGCCGACATCCGCCGCAAGGTGCTGGGCAAGGCGACTGCCGAGATGACAGATAAACCCATCGGCGTAAAACACAGAGGTGCGGACATGCCTGATAGAGGCGCGTCGGTGGTTCGGCGCAGATCCCGGGATCAGAAAGAACATCTGGCCCGTCAAGCGGAAGAGACAGCGGCCAAAGCGGCGGCGGAGCAGGCGGCAAAACGGAGCGCGGCGGAGCAGAATGCCGAGTCAGAGGTGATTTTGACAGCAGAGCCGGGTACTATTACCGCTGCGGCGGCCGACAGGCCTCAAAAGGATATTCCTACAGCAGGCAGCGGCCCGTTGCAGCCAAAACGAGCCAAAGGTCTAGCACGGATTATCGGCCAAGTGGAAATCCCGGTCGCCGCCGAGGAGCCAAGACGTTCAGGCGCAGGCCGGACAAGCGGTCCCGGCGGAGCAGGTCGGCCACAGGGGCAAGGCGGCGGGGCGGCCCGTCCGCAGTCGTCCTCCTCTCCCCGGCCTCCACGAAGAGATGCGGCGGTGGGTGCGGTTCCAGGTGCTGCTGCTTCTGATGCAGCAGGCGGCGACAAAAGCCGCACCAGTCGGGCCAAAACAAAAAGTCGGCGGCCTGGAGGGGCAACCGGCAGTGCTGAAGATGACAGCCGGGCCAAAAAGGGCGGCGGCAAAGGTGGCAGTCGCGGCAAAGGCGGAAGGACACCTTTGGCCTTTGCCGGTGCAGGCGATGATTTTATGTCGCATGGGCGGCGTAAAAAAGACAGACGAGCCAAAAGCAAGCCCCTGCCTGCGCCAGTAGCCGAGACCAAGGCTATCAAGCGGCGGATCACGGTTTTTGAGACCATCAGCGTTGGCGAATTGGCCAAGCGGATGGGTATCAAGGCGGGTGAGCTGATCGCCAAGCTGATGAAGCTTGGTGTGCTGGCCACCCTTAATCAGGCCTTGGATGTTGATACCGCCGCGCTGGTGGCAGCTGATTTTGGCTACGAAGTTGGCCAAGGCATGACCGAAGAGCTGGGCGTGGAGGCCTTGCAGGCCGAAGAGGAAAAAGGCGGTGAGCGCACGCTTCGTTTTCCGGTGGTCACGGTTATGGGACATGTTGACCACGGCAAGACCTCGATTCTCGACGCAATCCGCCGAACGGATGTGGCGGCAGGCGAGGCGGGCGGCATAACCCAGCATATCGGTGCATATCATGTGCAGGCACCGTCCGGCGACATCACTTTTGTGGACACGCCTGGTCACGCTGCCTTTACCGAGATGCGGGCGCGCGGTGCCAAAGTCACGGATATCGTCGTGCTGGTGGTTGCGGCGGACGACGGAGTGATGGAGCAGACAAAAGAAGCTATCGCCCATGCACAGGCCGCCGAAGTGCCGATTGTGGTGGCGATCAATAAAATCGACAAAGACAACGCCGATCCGGCTCGGGTTATCCGCGAGCTGGGCGATTTTGGCCTGATCCCGGAGGCATGGGGCGGCAGCACTATCTTCTGCGAGACCTCGGCCAAAAAAGGCATTGGCATCCCTGAGCTGCTCGAGAGCATTCAGCTTCAAGCGGAAATTCTCGAGTTGGATGCAGATCCGAAGCGAAAGGCGCGGGGCACAGTCATAGAGGCCCAGCTTCATAAGGGCCGGGGGCCGGTGGCCACAGTACTGGTGCAGGATGGCACATTGCGTCCCGGCGAGTGGTTCATTGCCGGGCAGTTCAGCGGCAAGGTGCGTTCGCTGATGAACGAGCGGGGCGAGCAAGTGACTGAGGCTGGGCCATCCATTCCAGTTGAGGTGCAGGGCTTGTCCGGCGTGCCGCAGGCAGGCGACGAGTTCATGGTGGTCAAGGACGAGAAGATGGCCAGAGCGGTCTCCGATGCCCGCCAGCTCAAGAGCCGTGAGTCCGAGCTGGCCTCCGCCTCCAAGGTTTCGCTTGACAACCTTTTTGCAAAGATGGCCGAGCAGACCATGAAGGAGCTGCGGGTGGTACTGCGCGCAGACGTGCAGGGTACCTTGCAAGCATTCGGCCAAGCAGCGGAGAAGCTCTCCACCGAGGCTGTCCGGGTGCGGGTGCTGCATGAGGGCGCAGGCGCGATCACTGAAAACGACATTCTGCTGGCTTCTGCTTCGGACGCGCTCATCATCGGCTTCAACGTCCGGCCTTCAGCAAAAGTCAAAGAGCTGGCCGAACGCGAAGGCGTGGACATCCGTACCTACGATGTCATTTACCACGCCCTTGAGGACATTGAGAAGGCGATGGCCGGAATGCTTGATCCTGAGCTGCGTGAGCGGGTGATCGGTTCGGCCGAGGTGCGCGAGATTTTCTCCGTGCCTAAGATCGGTGTCATTGCCGGCTGCGTGGTCTCGGAAGGCAAAATCGAGCGCAATGCCCACATTCGGGTGCTGCGGGATTCTGTGGTCATCCACACCGGCAAGATCGCCTCGCTCCGCCGCTTCAAGGACGACGTAAAAGATGTCGCAGCAGGCTATGAGTGTGGCATCGGTATTGAAAAATACAATGATGTCAAGGTCGGCGATATTTTTGAAGCCTTCCATGTGGATAAAATCGCCGCCACGCTGTAAGGAGGGGCAGGCCGCATGATCAGGCAAGATTTCAACTTCAGCCTGCCCGGATTGGGCAGACCGAAAAGCACCCGCCCGGAGCGGATTGCCGAGGCGGTGACGCAGGAATTGTCTGTCCTTCTGCGTCAAGAGGCGCGGGATGTCCGTCTGGCGCGGGTGGCATTCACCAGAGCGCAGGTCGCGCCGGATTTGAAGCTGGCAAAAATCTGGTTCATCGTGCCGGAAAATGCCAATGCCGTCGAAGCCCTCAAGGGCTTGCAGCGCGCTTCTGGATTTTTTCGTTCCCATCTTGCCAAAACGCTGAACTTGCGTCGCACCCCGGAGCTGCTGTTTTATCACGACCGGCAGAACGAGGAGGCGGAGCGGATCGAGCGGCTGTTCCGGGAGATTCACCAGCAGCAACAGAACACAGAAGGCAGCGGAGAAAGTGAACAGGAAAGCAGCCCGGCAGGCGATTGAAGCCGTTGAGAATTTCGTGCTGGCCACGCATGTCCGGCCTGACGGGGACGCACTTGGTTCTCTTTTCGGCTTGGCGAAAATTCTTACCAAGCTCGGCAAGCAGGCGGTCTGCTATTTGGAAGAGCCGCCGCCGGAGTTGCACGCCCTCCTTGCCGCCGGATTGCGCTGGGAAACGGAGATTGGGCGTGTCCGCGCTTTTGCTGAGGCGTGCGGCCAAAATATCATGGGCATCTGCTTAGACTGTGGCGATCTCGCCCGGTTGGGCGAAAATGGACCGCTTCTGCGCGAAATCAAACCGTTTTTGGTGATTGACCATCATCAGAGCAACGACGGCTTTGGTGATTTGCATTGGATCGAGCCGCACCGCTCCTCCACCGGTGAAATGGTCTATGATCTGGCGGTTGAGCTGAACGCGGCGGAAGATATGTCGCTGGAAGCCGCTGAATGTCTCTATACCGCCCTTGTTACCGATACCGGCTCCTTCCAGTACGACTGCACCTCGGCGCACACCTTTGCGGTCGCAGGCCGCCTGCTCAACAGGGGGGTGCGGCCCGCCGTGATCAGCCAGCGGCTCTACAACAACGCTTCCTTCGGCAGCCTCCAGCTCATGCAGCTTGTGCTGTCAACCCTCCAGACTTTTTTCGATGATCAGGTGGCGGTGATTCAAGTCTCCCGAAAAATGCTGGAGACCACCGGCACTGATTATGAAGACTGTGACAATTTGATCAATTTCCCTCGTTCAATCAGAGGGGTGCGGGCGGCGGTCTTTCTGAAAGAACGGAAGGACGGTGAAGTTTCAGTCAGCATTCGGGCCAAAGGCGACTGCGATGTGGCTTGGGTGACAGCCCAATTTGGCGGCGGCGGCCATAAGAATGCCGCAGGCTGCCGCATGGCTGATTGCAGTATGGAGCAGGTGCGGGATATGCTCCTGCCAGTTTTAGAAAAGGCTTTGGCGCAGGGCAAACAGTGAGTTTCGCTGAAGCTGCCACCGGAGTTTTTCTGATAGACAAGCCTGTCGGGCCGACTTCCTTTGCCGTGGTGCAGAAGCTACGTCGCCTGCTTGGCGTAAAAAAAATCGGCCATGCCGGAACATTGGATCCCTTTGCCAGCGGCCTGCTGATTCTCTGTGTTGGCCGCGAAGCGACCCGGCATATTGAGCAGTTTATGACAGGCCGGAAGACCTATCAGGCTGTGCTGCAACTTGGCCAGGAGACGGAAACGCTTGACCCGGAAGGTCAAGTGACAGCGGTCAAACCAGTGCCGGAGCTGCGTGAGCATGATCTGACCGCGCTGCTGGCCGAATTCGTTGGCCCGCAGCTACAAGTTCCGCCTGCCTATTCAGCGGCTAAGCATCAGGGCAAACCGCTTTATCACTATGCCCGCCAAGGCGTGGTGATAGAAAAAGCGGCCAAGCCGATTGAAATTTACAGCCTCGCCCTGAACGGGTATGATGCGGCGGCAGCCCAACTGGCGGTGACGGTTTCATGCAGCCGGGGCACCTACATCCGGGTTCTGGCGGCGGACATTGGCCGCAGAATCGGCTGCGGCGCACATCTGACTGCCTTGCGGCGCATTGGCAGCGGCGGTTTTTCGGTTGAGGAAGCCGTTGACGGCAGTTTGCTTTTCTCCGGCGGTGAGGACGCGCAGGCAGCCTTGCGCGGCACGATGCTGACTGTTGAACAGGCTCTCGCAGCTACCAGGCATTAAAGAAATAATGGCTGTTCCGCAAAGGGCGGGGCAGTGACTGCCTGCCGCATCTCATTCCTCGGATGCGGAGCGCAGGTATTACATGTTCCAGACTCCGGCGAGGCTGAGGAAAAACAGGCTTTGCCGACAGCGGAAGGAGGCCATCATGGCGCAAGACACAGCAAAGAAAAAGGAAATCATCGGCAAATTTGCCACCCACGAAGGTGACACCGGCTCGCCGGAAGTGCAGATCGCGCTGATTTCCGACCGAATCAACTATCTGACCGAACATTTCCAGACCCATGCCAAGGATCATCATTCCCGCCGGGGACTGTTGAAATTGGTCGGCCAGCGGCGCAGCCTGTTGCAATATCTGCGGAAGAAGGACATCAACCGCTACCGCACCGTGATTCAGACGCTGGGCATCAGGAAGTAGGTGGTTCCTTTCCGTCTCCTGCCGTATTGTGGCGGGAGACGGTTTATCTGAACACATGCTGAAAATTTTCAATGACCATTCTTCCTTGGTTCCTCTTCATTCTGTTGATCCTTTCTCTACTTTTTCTTGATCTTGGTGTTTTTCATAAGCAGGACAAAGTCATTTCCGCCAAGGAAGCCATCCTCTGGACCATTTTCTGGGTCATCCTCGCTCTGCTGTTCAATGTTTTCATTTATTATGCCTACAGCCACAATTGGCTTGGCATCGGCCTGTCTGAACATGCGCTGAAATCCGGCAAAGATGCGGCGTTGAAGTTTTTCACTGGCTATATCATTGAAAAGTCCCTCAGTTTAGACAATATTTTTGTCATTGCCATGATTTTCTCCTACTTCAAAGTAGAGGGAAAATATCAGCATCGGGTACTGTTCTGGGGTATCTTAGGCGCACTGATTTTGCGCGGGGCAATGATTCTCGCGGGCACCGCACTGATTCAGACCTTTGACTGGATGATCTATGTTTTCGGAGGGTTCCTGATTGTCACCGCAGGCAAAATGCTTTTTGCTGGCGAGGAGGAAATTGACCCGGAAACGAATATACTGATCAAGGCGGCGCGGAAGCTTTTTCCTGTTTCACCGACCTTTGAGAAACAGAAATTTTTCACAAAGGTAAACGGCAACAAAGCAATTACTCCCTTATTTTTAGTTTTGCTGATCGTTGAAAGTACCGATGTGTTGTTTGCTGTAGATTCCATCCCGGCAATTTTTGCTGTCACCACAGATCCGTTTATTGTCTTTACCTCGAATGTTTTCGCCATTCTTGGCCTGCGCTCGCTGTATTTCGCCTTAGCCGCGATGATTGGCATGTTCCATTACTTGAAAATTAGTCTGGTCTTTGTCTTAGCCTATGTCGGTGTGAAAATGATTCTGTCGCATTCTTATCCTGATCTGATTTCAACCGGTCTTTCACTCGGCATTATCGCTGGCATTCTCTGCGCAGGTGTAACCGCCTCCCTGCTGTTTAAAAAGCAGGAAACGGATGCGATGTCACGGCAATGACAGGCGTAATAAATTGACTTTTCACTAAAAAGAAAAAAGCCCGGCCAGCGTCCGGGATGACCGTTGAACGCAAAGGAGTTTGCATGTACAAGAGGATAGAGGTTGCAGTCGGCGGGCGCAGCATGGCCTTTGAAACCGGTAAATTGGCCAAGCAGGCCAGCGGCTCGGTAGTGATTTCCTGCGGGGACACAATAGTTTTGGTCACGGCTGTGGCGGAGAAAAAAGCCAAGGAGGACATGGGCTTCATGCCGCTGACCGTCGAATATCAGGAGCGTCTCTACGCCGCAGGCCGGATTCCGGGCAACTATTTTCGCCGCGAGATCGGCCGCCCTTCGGAAAAGGAAATCCTGACCAGCCGCCTGATTGACCGCCCGATGCGGCCTCTGTTCCCGAAAACATGGAAGGCGGAAACGCAGGTGATCGCCACTGTTTTCTCAGCGGAAGCGGAAATTGACCCTGATATTCTCGCCATGAACGGCGCGTCCGCTGCGCTGGCCCTATCTGACATCCCGTGGAGCGGCCCGGTGGCCGCAGCTCGCGTTGGTTATGTGGGCGGCGCGTATGTTCTCAACCCCGGCAAGAGCCAGCTGGAAAAATCGGCGATGAATCTGGTGGTGGCCTGCACCGAGACCGCCGTGGTCATGGTTGAAGGCCGCAGCGGCGAGTTGAGCGAAGAAGTGGTGCTGGATGCTATTTTCTTTGCGCACCGTGAGGTGCAGCCGCTGATCGCCGCGCAGAAGGAATTGCAGGCCGCAGCAGGCAAAGCCAAACGAGCGGCAGAGCCACAGCAGGTCAATGAGGAGCTGAAGGCCAAAGTTGAGGCTCTGGCCGCAGCAGGCATGGCGGAAGTAGTCGCCACGCAGGAAAAAATGGCCCGCTATAGCCGCTATGACGCTTTGGTGGACGAGATTCTGGCCGGAATTGATCTGGACTTGTACAAAAAAGATGCGGTCATTGAGCTGCTGGATGCGTATAAGAAAAAGGTCATGCGCGACCGCATCGTCAATCAGGGCATCCGCTTGGATGGCCGCCGTCATGATCAGGTGCGACCCATTCAGTGTGAGGTCGGCGTTTTGCCCAAGGCGCACGGCTCGGCTCTGTTCACACGCGGCGAAACTCAGGCACTGGTCGTCGCCACCCTCGGTTCCGAGCGCGACGAGCTGCACGTCGAAGGCCTGACTGGCGATGTCTATCGCCGTTTCATGCTCCACTACAACTTCCAGCCCTTCTGCGTCGGCGAAGTGCGTGCCTTGCGTGGCCCCAGCCGCCGCGACATCGGCCACGGCACCCTCGCCCGCCGGGGCATTGAGTCAGTGCTACCAGATGCGGCGGACTTCCCTTACACCATGCGCGTCACCTCCGAGGTGCTGGAGTCCAACGGCTCCTCCTCTATGGCCACGGTCTGCGGCGGCAGCCTTGCCCTGATGGACGCAGGTGTGCCGATCAAAGCTCCGGTTTCCGGCGTGGCGATGGGCCTGATCAAAGAGGGCGACAAAATTGTGGTGCTGACCGACATCCTTGGCGACGAGGATCATCTCGGCGACATGGACTTCAAGGTGGTGGGCACCAGCAAGGGTATCGCCTCCCTCCAGATGGACATCAAGATTGACGGTGTGAGCCGCGAGATCATGGGCAATGCCTTGGCGCAGGCCAAGGAAGGCCGTCTTCACATCCTCGACAAGATGCAGGAGGCACTCGGCATTCCACGCACAGAGATTTCCGAAAATGCGCCGCGCTATGTGACCATGAAGATCAGCACGGACAAAATCCGCGACATCATCGGACCGGGCGGCAAAATCATCCGCGAGATGACGGCGGAGTTTGATGCCAAGATTGACGTGGATGACAACGGCACCATCAAGATCTTTGCCAAGACCAATGAGTCTGCCGCCGCCCTGATAGCCCGGATCGAGGGCATGACCGCCATGCCAGAAGTCGGCCGCGTGTATGACGGTGTGGTGAAAACAATCAAGGATTTTGGCGCGTTTGTGGAGATTTTGCCGGGTGTGGACGGCATGGTGCATATCTCCGAGCTGGCTGCGCAGCGGGTCGCCAAGGTGGAGGATGTGTTCAAGGAAGGGGACAGGGTGAAGGTCAAGGTGCTGGAAGTTGACAGCCGAGGCCGCATCCGTCTCAGCCGGAAGGCGGTGTTGGAAGAGGCGAACGTATAATTGCGCCGGGCGGGCTGCCTGGCTTCTCGCGCAGAAAGGACAAGGTGATGCGATCATGATGAAGAGGTTATCCGGCTGGCTGGCTCTGTTCATTTTTCTGCAGGCTCCTTTGGCTGGGGCGGGCGAGGTGGTTGACTCCTGCGCCGCTGTGGTCAATCAGGATGTCATCACCGTGTCCGAAGTCGAGGAGGCGGCCAAGCCAGTCTTTGCCCGGATCAAGGCGGAAGTTCCGTTCAGTCAGCGGGACGAAGCCCTGCGCCAGGCCAGAAAAAATGTGATTGACAAGCTGATTGAGAAGCATCTGCTCCTTCAGCAGGCCGAACAGATGAAGATTGCCGTCAGTGACGCGGAAGTTGAGGCGGCGAGAAAAGATATCTTGGAGCGCGGCAGTGTCAGCGAGGAGGAGTTTAAAGCCGAGCTGGGCAAGATGGGCCTGAACGAACAGCAGTACCGAGAGAACCTCAAAGAGCAGATTCTCAGTTCCAAGCTGGTTGGTTACGCAGTGCGCTCCAAGGTGGTGGTGCCGGAAGAAAAAATAAAAGCCTACTACGAGGAAAAATACACTGCCAAGGCCGCAGGTTATCATCTGCTTCAAATTGGCTTTGCCTTTGGCGAGACAACAAAGCAGGCGGCACGAGAGAAGGCCGAAGAAGTGCGGAGGCTGGCAGTTTCCGGTCAAGATTTTCAGGAACTTGCCAAACAGCGTTCCCAGCTACCTTCGGCAGCGGACGGCGGCGACATCGGCGTGCTGAAACCTGAGGACATGGCTCTTTCTATGCGCGAGGCGGTGACTTCCCTCCAGCCTGGCGGCATCAGCCCGGTGGTCGAGACCCCGGATGGTTTCATGATCTTCAAACTCCTCGCTTCCGGTCAGGATGCGGCCAAAGCTCCTTACGAGTCAGTCAGAAGCGAGATTCATGAGCTTCTGCGCAAGCAGGAGCTGGAGACGCGCTACAAGACGTGGATTGAGGAAATCCGCAGCGGGGCCTACATCAGAATTTTATGACGGCGCAGCCGCAGAGCAATCAACACAACCCTCAGCAGAGATTCATGAACAAACACGAGCAGAGCGGCGCGGAAAAGCAGTCAATGATGAGCAGCGAACATCAAGAGACTAAAAAAGCGGACCATGCGACTGTCGGTGCCATGCTGCGACAGCTACGCCAAGACAAGGGGATCAGCATCCGCGATGCCGCCAAGTCGACCAATATTTCCGCGTCCAATCTGGTGGCTATTGAGCATGAAAATTACGCTGATCTGCCAGCCAGCACCTTCATCCGGGGACAGGTAAGAATTTATGCCAACCTGCTCGGAATAGATGGAGCTGAGGCGGGGCGGAAGTTCATTGCCGAGCGTGAACGGCATCAGCAGCTTAACGAGCAGAAAAGCGGCAGAGCCAGAACCATGTCCGCCAAAAAATTGGCTGAGCCTGCCCATATCTCGGCAGTCACCTTGGCCTTTTGCATCATCCTGCTGATCGCCCTGTTTATCACCGGCTTCTGCCTGTACACGGGCTGGAATCCCTTTTCCTACCTCCTGCACCGCCAACAGGCTTCGCCGCCAACAGGACAGCTTATGGCCGCACCTGAGCAGGAACCTGCTGTGGAAGTTCAACAAACTCATCCTTCGGTGCCGCACCCGGCAGAGCAGCAGCACACCGCTCCGGCTGGCAATTAAATATCAGTCGTCCGAGATGATGGGCACCACACTGAGCGGGAAGGCGCAGATTGACTATCCCTGCATCTGGCAGTACAAACTGATCGGCATGGACCGGCAGGCCGTGCAAGCCGCCGCAGCAGCTTGTCTTGGCGATGCGCCGTATTCGCTGTCTGATTCACACTGCTCCGGCGGGGGCAAATACCTCAGCTTGAACCTTGAGGTCAGCGTGGATAACGAGGAGCAGCGGATCGGCTTGTATCATGCGCTTGCTGGACATCCGGCAGTCAGAATGGTACTATGATGGAAGTTATTCTTGCCCGTCCGCGCGGTTTCTGCGCTGGGGTCAAACGGGCGATTAACATCGTCAGCAACGCCTTGGAGCTGCACGGCGCGCCGGTTTATGTTCTGCACGAAATTGTCCACAATACGCATGTGATCAACGGGTTGACGGCAAATGGTGCGGTGTTTGTTGAGCAGCTTGAGGAAGTCCCGGCAGGTTCCGTGGCTATTTTCAGTGCGCACGGCGTGTCCCGCGCCGTCATGGAGCGTGCTAAAGAATTGGGGCTGCGCACCATTGACGCAACCTGTCCGTTGGTGGCCCAAGTGCATCGCCGCGTCATCGCCTTGAATAAAAAAAATTACGATGTGCTGGTGATCGGCCATAAAGGCCACCCGGAGGTGGAAGGCACCTGCGGCCATGCTGACGGCGCAGTGCAGGTGGTTTCCTCGCCGGAAGAGGTCGAAAAACTGACCGTGCGTGATCCGGCCAAAGTCGGCTGCGTGACCCAGACTACCCTCAGCGTTGATGACACAGCGGAGATTCTCGCTGCAATCCGGCGGCGTTTTCCGGGTATTGCCGAGCCGGAGCGCACCGACATCTGCTTTGCCACTACGAACCGGCAAAAAGCGGTGCGGCGGCTGGCAGAAAAGGTTGAGCTGGTGCTGGTGGTTGGCTCCAAGAACAGCTCAAATTCCAACCGATTGCGCGAAGTAGCCCGCAGCCAGGGGATTCCCGCCTATCTGATTGATGACGCAAAAGAAATTGATCTAACGTGGCTCGGTCATGCGCAGCGACTTGGAGTGACAGCAGGAGCCTCGGCACCGGAGCATTTAGTTGCCGAAACAACTAGCTGGCTGCGGCGACACGGCGCGGTCAGCGTGAGCGAAATGGACGGCGAGGAGGAGAACGTCGCCTTTCAATTACCCGATCTCCGCGTTTAATCAATTTCAGCAAGTTCCTTCAGCTTTTCTTTGAGCAGTTCGGCCAGCACGCTTTCAGTCTGCTCCTGCGTAGCGACATCCTCCTTGTGTAAGGCCCTAAAAAAACGCTCGCAGATATTGCGCTCTTCCACACTCCACGTTGCAGTACAGCCTATCTTTTCCTCTGTTGCAGCGGACGGCGTAGCGGTGTAGTCACGGCGGCCATGCGCCCAATTGGCGACATGGCGGAAATAGAGCAGGGCGCGGTCAAGAAGGATATAGAGTAGCTGGATATTCGTCACCGGCCCGACCTGCATCTGCTGCTTGTCCAATTTCACGCCCAGCAGTTTGCGTCCGCTGAGAATGTCCCGTCCCTTCCACGCCGCACCGAGTGCGCCAATAGCACCGCCAACCGCAGCAAAGAAGCCAAACGACGTGCCTGCGGTCAACGCATCAATACCCACGCCTGCCGCTGCCCCGCTTAATGCGGCGGCCAGAATCAAATCTTCCGCATTCAGGCCAAGAAAATCCCAAGTCTTGGCGGCAAACAAATCTTCCTGCAAAATGGACTGCTCCGACAGTTGCAGATTGAAGAGGTTATGCTTGAACAATCTGCGGATTTGCTGATGCGCGACACGTTCCCGCCGGACGACAAATTCGGTGCAGGCGTGATGCAGATCGGCTTTGAGCCGCTCCTCGTCTGTGCCAGTCGGACACGATGCGCTGGCCTTGTAACGTAGGCTCTCAGCAAGCATAGCCACGATCAAGGCCGCACTCTGCTCGCGGCGGCTTTCCCAATCCGCGCTGAAGGCTTGAATGACGGTTTCAATTACGCCTTCCAAGTCTTGGTCAATGGCCTTCAGACTTTGCAGCAGGGCGATACGCTGGCTGTAGGTTGCTTTATTGGCGTTGAAGAGCCGAATTGAATTGAAATGCTTGCGAAATTCATTCTGCCAATCGGCGAGAAAGCTGCTGGTTTCGTCCTTGCAGTTGATGATCGCCATGCGCGGTCGGCCGGTGAGGCGCAGGATTTCCATTTCCGCCTTGTCCATGTTACGCAGCGGGCGCGAGCCGTCCACAACAAAGATGATTCCGGCTCCGGCGGCCTGTGGCGCAAGCAGGGCACAGTCGTCGTGCATGGCTGGATCGTCGCGGTGGGCGTGGATGAATTCGGTCAGCATCTCACGATCATCACCCTGCCAAGCCCGCATCCACGCCAAGGTTTTACGCGGATTCTGGAAGCCAGGCGTGTCTATGAAGCGGATGACCTCGCGCCCGTCAATCAGCACCGGGAAAGCCCTGCATTCCGTCGTTTCTCCCGGCACTGGGCTGACTCGCACCGAATCGTCCTCGCTCAAGGTGGAGACCACTGAGGATTTGCCCTCGTTCGGATGGCCGACGATGGCAAAATCAGGAACTGAAGCGCAGTGAATCATCATTTGGCGAACATGATCAAATGCAAGTTTTGCTCATCGAGCTGATAGAGTTTGAGCCGCCAAATACGAATATCCTGCGGCTGCGGAGCGGCAAGGACATGTCTGCTGCCTATGGGTTTGCCGATCAGCACCAAAAGGATCGCAGGCTTCGGGCCAAGGCAGCGGCGAACTGAGCATAGCCAAACGAGCATTTCCTGCACTGGCGGCAGCCAAGCTTCTATGAGAATTAGCACATCCTTGCATTGCCGCGTCTCTAAAGCAGCTTGAAATGCGGCCAGTTCTTCCTCTTCGCTTTTGTCAGATGCTCCGAATGGCAGCAACTGACCGACCTGATATCCGGTCAAAGCGGATAGCTGCTTGGCCAGAACCTCTGGACGGCAAGAAGCCAGCAACTCGTCAGGAAACAGGGCGATGACCGCTTCGTCGGATGCTGGTGGGGATGGAGGGCGGTCGCTTGCCAGAAGGTGTTCCTTAATCCGCATCGCTGATGCCGTTGCTTTCTCAGCAGGAGCAGCGGTGGAGATTCTTGGCGCACCCATTCTATGGATGATCTGGCGGAAGCAGCCTTGATGAAAATCCAGCGTGGCCAAATCCCGCCGCTGCTGTAGCAGCCCGGATGCCAGCAGGGCCAGCCTGGGCAGCAGGCCGTAGCACAGCACCGACAGGCAGAGGAATGGCCACCATGAAGCCAAGTCCCGGCTGGCTAAGTGATAAATGCCGTCTTTAAGAATCAGGCGCGAGCCTTCAATCTGTGCAGGCGTGGGGACGCAGCTTGGTGCCAGCCATGCCCAAGGTAGGCTGATCCAGCTGACCACGGCATGAACAGCGGCAGCATTAAGTTGTAAGGTGCTTTGCCAGCCAAAAGCGAGGTCGGAACCAATCACCTTCAGCAGCGTGACGGTCAGCACTCCAACGTTGAAGCTGATGCCGAACATCTGGGCGAGCAGAAAAAATGGACGCAAGAGAAGCAGGCCGTGCCGCTGTTGAAGCTTCTTGATGCTGCCAAGCTGCGCCGCCCAGTGCAAGCGGGTTTCCGCAGACAAAGTTGCCGCCCGCCGTTGCGCTGCGGTCATCAATCTGTCCAACAGCTGAAAAAAAAGCCGACCAGCCAGCCGATAGAGGATGGATGTGGTCAGAATACTGCCGCCTTGGAGCGTGCTGCACAGCAACGACCAGGCCAGCAGCAGGAAGAGAGCGAGCTGAAGGAGGACAAAAACAGCGAAATACGCAGCGACATTGACCGGTTCAGTCCCGGAATAGGCGAGCAAAGAAAAAGCCAGCCCGCTTCCGCTGATCAGACCGGCCAGCGCAATTGCACTCAGCACAATCAGCATCAACTCACGCCAGAGGCGGCCGGGCAGGACTGCTCCGTCTTGTTCCGCCTCTTTCATCCGGCACTTCAGCCAGCTGCGAAGCAGAGCCGCGTCCGTTTCCGCCTTATTCGGCAGGGAGGCATACATCTCGCGGTCGCGGGCCACCAGCCGACCCATGTCCTCACCTTCGTCCAGATGGAGAAGGAATTCAAGATCAAGCAGGTCAGCTACGCTCCAGCGTGATGGCGGCATTGTTCGCAGAGAGTGGGAAGGAAAGACTAATCAGTCCATCATAACGGCGGCTGCGGCAGCAGTCAACCGGAGTTTGCAAACAGCAAAGGCGGAAAGTCCAGCCTTTCGGCTGAACCGACCGCCTTGATTTCAGACTGCGAACTGCTGCGCTTGATCAGAAGCGGCAGCGTAGGCCGGCTCCGAACCGTCCGTAGTTGGCAATATCATTGAATTCGTCCACTGCCGAACGGGCCTCAAAGAACAGCGAGGCGTTGAAGGTCTCCGGCTGGCCGTAGATCCGTGCGCCGATGTTGGCAATGACATCCACGTCTGTGTCCTCAGCTGGCAGCTTGTCATCGCCGGAGGTGATCCAGCCGCCCATACCGACCCCGACAAATGCTGAAGACCACTGGTTGCCGAACATGAAACTGAACCAATCATACTGGAGCAGGAAATCAACCAGAATAGCATCATCGCCATCCGTGCCGGAAAGATGCGGCGCGCCGCCGATCATTGCCAAGAAGGACAGCCGCTCGCTCAGGGAATGTTCAACGCCTGCCCGCAGCATAAGGTAGTCGCCTGGGTCAGACTGATGCAGATAGCCCGCGTCGGCGACAAAGCGGAAGTTGTAGCAGGACAGGCAGCCAACCTGCCCTCTGCCGCCCTCCGCTACCGTGCTGCCGATAACTTCCTTTAAGGCCAAGTTGCCGCAGGCCAGCGGCACTGCAAACACGTAGCGCGCACCGTTGCTGCGGATGGAAAATTCATAAGCGGCGATTCTGCTCCGGCCGCCCCATGTCATGTCGCTCACCACCCGCACCGAGCCGTAGCCGCCGTTGTCTTTGGATAGCATCCACAGGAAATGCTGCCCTGGCAGATAGTCAACCCGGCTTACCGGAATTTGGGAAAATTGCTCCATCAGCGGCTGATACAGCTCAGGGTAGCCAGCCTGATACAGACCGTCCCGGATATCTTCCTGAGAAATTTGCATCATCTCCCGGAGATCGCTTACCGAAGTCAACGGCGGGGCGTAAAATGGATTGCGCCGCACATTGGTCACAGTGACTGCCTGCGCGGTTGACACCGACAGAATCAGCAGGAAAGCGGCCTGCAACAGACCTTTAAGCTTCATTGTTCATCCCTCCTTTCTTCTTGTGTTGTTTATCCCCGGCCCTGAACAGTCCCAGCAAATCATCCTGAACAACGTGTCGCGCCGAAAGATTCAATTTTTTGTATTTTCTGTTTATATAAACTCTGCCACAATTCCGCAAGATAAAAAAAGCGAAAGGAAGGAAATAGCGGCTGGCAAATGTGCTGAGTCGCTGTCTCTTTGTTTTTGCCGAAAATTCAATTTTCTTGAAAAGATGGCGGAATACTGCTATTTTTTGTGCAGAGGTCAAAAAATAATCATCACTATCCGCCCACACAGTGCCATGAGTCCTGTCTCGCATCTTCTTGTTGGCTGGCTGACCGCAAACACAGTGCAGCTTGACCGCAGAGAACGTCTACTGATCACCGTGAGCGGAATTATTCCCGATTTGGACGGCCTTGGTATCATCGCTGACTGGCTGACGAGAAACAGCGCAACTCCCCTGCAATGGTGGGGCAAGTATCATCATCTGCTGGGGCACAACATAGGGTTCGCTCTGCTTGCCGCAGTCCTCTGCTTTCTTGTTGCCAAGCAACGCAAGCTGACAACCTTGCTCTTCGTGCTGATCAGCTTTCATCTTCACCTCCTCTGCGATGTGCTTGGCGCACGCGGGCCGGATGGCTATCAGTGGCCGATTCCCTACCTGCTGCCTTTCTCCGCTTCGTGGCAGTTGACATGGGCCGGACAATGGGCCTTGAATGCTTGGCAAAACATGCTGATCACCGCAGCGGCTCTGGCGACGACCTGTTATCTGGCGTGGAAAAAAGGATATTCCCCGCTGGAATTGCTCTCAAGCAAGGCAGACAACGGCTTCGTTGCCACGCTGCGCTCACGATTCGGCGAGCCGAAGCACGGATGATCAATGCGCCACGCTTTCCTTGCGGATCAAAGCAATTTCTTCGAATAAATCAGTGCATCTTATCAGTGTGACCTCCTGCACCCGCACATTTCCACGCCATAGCTTCCATGCCTGTTTACGAATACACCGCTCTTGATGCCGTTGGTAAAAAACATAAAGGCGTGCTTGATGCTGATTCCGTGTCCGTAGCCCGGCAAAAAATCCGGCAGCTCGGCAAATATCCCGTTGAGATCAAAGAAACTACGCCCAAAGGCCGGAAGGGTCGGCAAGGAACGGCGGTCAGCAGCCTTTTCACCTTTCAGACCGGGCCGCGCATCAAACAGCAGGATATCCATGTCCTCACCCGGCAGCTCGCCACTCTGCTCGGCGCAGGCATTCCCCTTGTGCCTGCCTTGACTGGTCTGGTTGAGCAAACCAGCAATAAGTCGCTTCAGACCATCATCACGCAAATCAAGGATGCGGTCAACGAAGGCAACTCGCTGTCCGAGACGCTGTCCGAGCATCCTCGCCTCTTCTCCAAGGTTTATATCAACATGGTTCATGCGGGCGAGGCTTCCGGCTCGCTGGACGTGGTGCTGGAGCGGCTGGCCGAGTTTGGCGAGCGGCAGCAGGCCCTGCGCTCACGCATCTCCGCCGCCCTGATCTACCCGATTTTTATGGCCGTGGTCGGTATCGGTGTGCTTTTTACCCTGATCACTTTCATTGTTCCGTCCATCACCAAGGTCTTCACCGACCGCAAGCAAGCACTGCCTCTGCCCACCACCATGTTGATGCAGGTCAGCACTTTCTTGCAGCAGTGGTGGTGGCTGGTGCTGTTGGTGCTGCTGCTGGCCATCATCGGCCTGCGCATTTTCTTCACGCAAAATTCTCAGGGCAAACGCCTCTGGGACAAGATGAAGCTGACTCTGCCGGTGATTAGCGACCTGAATATCAAGATTGCTGCCGCTTCAATGGGCAGAACTATGTCCAGCTTGCTTCAGGCTGGCGTGCCGCTCGTCACTTCGCTTGAGATTGTCAAAAACATCCTCAACAACGTGCTGCTGGCTGAGGTGATGGATCAGGCGGGCGAGGAGCTGCAAAAGGGTAAAAGTCTGTCCGGCTTTCTGCGCGGCAGCAAGTGGTTTACCCCTATGCTGGTGCAGATGATTGCCGTGGGCGAGCAGAGTGGCTCGCTCGACAAAATGCTGGCCAAAGCGGCGGACAGCTACGAGAAGGAGGTGGAGAGCAAGGTCTTGGCCATGACCTCAATGATTGAACCTATCATGATTCTGGTGATGGGCTTGGCGGTCGGTTTCATCGTCATGTCCATTCTGCTGCCGATTTTTGAGATGAATCAGCTCGTGAAGTGAGGTGGGCAAAGGATTACTCATGGCTGCCGATTTTATTTATCAGTCTTTTTGATGGAAAATGTCTTGAAATCCAACCCGCCCGCAGACGATTTTGCTTGACATTGATCGGACAAACAATTATTAAATGGACTCACTTGCAGCCGTGCGATGCGCACGGTTCAGCCCAGAGAACATCATTGCAGCGCGGCGAAGTCAGCCCTCTGTGATATCCATTGGCAGAACAACACGTTGCGCGTTTTCGCGGTTAAAATCTTATATGTGGCGGCGCGTTGCGCTGTCATACAGGAAAATCCAATAGGGAGGTAGTTAAATGCCAAGTTTCGTCAATCCTGAAAAATGTGATGGTTGCAAGGGCGGCGACAAAACCGCCTGCATGTACATTTGCCCCAACGACCTGATGGTGCTGAACGTCGAGGCGATGAAGGCATACAACCAAGAGCCAGATGCTTGCTGGGAGTGCTACTCCTGCGTCAAGATCTGCCCGCAGGGCGCAATCGCAGTACGCGGCTACGATGACTTCGTGCCCATGGGCGGTCAAGTGCATCCGATGCGCTCCTCCGATTCCATTATGTGGACAATTAAATTCCGCAACGGCAACATCAAACGTTTTAAGTTCCCGATCCGCACCACCGCCGAGGGTTCCGCCAATGCCTATGCTGACACCAAGGGCGTGAATCTTGACGACGAGTGCCTGGCGATGGAGACCGCGCTGAAGGTTCCAACCATGATCGCGAAGTAAACAACAGTTTTCAACTGAATCTGAACAGAGATAAAGGAGACATCGAACATGGCTTTACCTAACAAGCCGAAAGGCGAGCTGGCTGCGGTTGCCAATCCGGCGATTGTTGAACATGAAAGCGACGTGCTGATCGTCGGCGGCGGTATGTCCGCCTGCGGCGCGGCCTTTGAGATCAAAAAGTGGGCACCTGCCGACATGAAAATCATCCTGGTTGACAAAGCCGCGATGATGCGTTCTGGCGCAGTTGCTCAGGGTCTGTCCGCCATCAACACCTACATCGGCGACAACGCGATTGAGAACTACGTGAAGATGGTCCGCAACGACCTGATGGGCGTTGTCCGTGAAGACCTGATTTACGATCTGGGCCGTCACGTGGACGAGTCTGTCAAGCTGTTTGAGGAGTGGGGCCTGCCGATTTGGAAGAAGGCTGAGGACGGCTCCAACCTGGACGGTGCCAAGCCTGCCAAGAGCCTGCGTGAGGGCGGCCAGCCCGTGCGCACCGGCAAATGGCAGATCATGATCAACGGCGAGTCCTACAAGTGCATCGTGGCTGAGGCTGCGAAGAAGGCACTGGGCGAAGAAAACATCATGGAGCGCGTTTTCATCGTCAAGATGCTGCTGGACAAGAATCAGCCGAACACCATCGCCGGCGCAGTGGGCTTCTCCACCCGTGAGAACAAAGTTCACGTCTTCAAATGCAAGACCGCTATGGTTGCTTGCGGCGGCGCAGTCAACATCTTCCGTCCGCGCTCCACTGGCGAGGGCAAAGGCCGCGCATGGTACCCGGTATGGAACGCAGGTTCCACCTACACCATGTGTGCTCAGGTTGGCGCAACTTTGACCATGATGGAGAACCGCTTCACCCCGGCCCGCTTTAAAGACGGTTACGGCCCGGTTGGCGCATGGTTCCTCCTGTTCAAGGCCAAAGTGTCCAACGGCAACGGCGAGTTCTACGCCATGGGCGATGCAGCCAAAGAAGAGCTGAAGAAGTTCATGCCGTACGGTGCTTCTGCGGTTACTCCGACCTGTCTGCGCAACCACCTGATGGTGAACGAGTTCAAAGCAGGTCGTGGCCCGGTCTATATGGCTACCGACGTGGCACTGAACTCCTTCCTCGACGAGCTGCGCGCTCAGGGCAAGAATGAGAAAGATGTTGCCAAGTTCTGGAAGCATCTGGAGTCTGAGGCTTGGGAAGACTTCTTGGACATGTCCGTTGGTCAGGCAGGTCTCTGGGCAGGCATGAACATCGAGCCGGAGAAAGTTGGCTCCGAGATCATGCCCACCGAACCGTACATGCTGGGATCCCATTCTGGCTGCTGCGGCATCTGGACCTCCGGCCCGGATGAGTCGTGGGTTCCCGATGTTCAGGGCAAGCCGCGTTCGCATCAGTACAAGTGGGGCTACAACCGGATGACCACCGTTAACGGTCTGTTCACCGCCGGTGACGGCG
>DHWV01000057.1:39849-45936 GCA_002413355.1 Desulfobulbaceae bacterium UBA5173
CTGTTCACCGCCGGTGACGGCGTGGGCGCGTCCGGCCACAAGTTCTCCTCCGGTTCTCATGCCGAAGGACGCATTGTTGGCAAACAGATGGTCAAGTACTGCCGCGACAATGCCAGCTTCAAGCCTGAGCTGGCCCAGACCGCAGCCGAGCTGGCCGCCGAGATATACGCTCCTGTGACCCGCTACCTGCAGCATGTCGGCGCGAGCACCGCTGCCGATGTCAACCCGAACTACTGCAAGCCTCAGGGCATCATGATGCGCCTGATGAAGGCGACTGACGAGTACGGCGGCGGCGTTGCCACCTACTACATGACCTCCGGCAAGATGCTGAACATCTGCCTCGACCTTCTGCGGATGTTGCGCGAAGATGCCGAGAAGATGGCTGCTGGCGACCTGCATGAGCTGATGCGCGCTTGGGAGAACTATCACCGCATTTGGTGCGTAGAGACCCACATTCGTCACATCGAGTTCCGTCAGGAGTCCCGTTATCCTGGCTTCTACTACCGTTCCGACTACCCGACTGTTGACGATGCCAACTGGAAGGCCTTCGTTAACTCCACCTTCAATCCTGCAACCAAGGAATGGAAGTGCGAGAAGGTCGAATGCATCAACATCGTTGAGACCCAGCCTTGGATCTAATCTGAGGACGGTCGGCGGATCATGCGTTGGGCAGGACGTGCGGCATTCGGCGTTTCTGTCCACTGCGGTTCCGCCGCAAGATGTCAGTGGAATCTCCAGGCTCCTGCGGGGTCTGGAGATTTTTATTAGGTTCTGTTTGACCTAAGCCGCATGGTGCTGGGTTTTCAGCATTCTGCGGCTCAGGTGAACCAGAAATACAATTCATCAATACCAGCAGTTTTATGGAGGTTTGGCATGAGCAATGCTGAAAAAACTGGCGCGGTGCTGGTTGTGGGCGGCGGCATCAGCGGACTGACCGCTGCGCTGGAAGCTGCGGAAGTAGGCAAAGATGTGTTCCTGATTGAACGGAATCCCTACTTCGGCGGCCGTGTGGCCCAGCTCAATCAGTATTTTCCGAAACTTTGTCCGCCGTCCTGCGGCCTGGAAATCAACTTCAAGCGCGTGAAGAACAACCGCCTCATCCGCACCTACACCATGACCACGGTCAAGGCGGTGTCCGGCGGGCCGGGCAACTACGAGGTGACGCTGGAGACCGCGCCGCGCTATGTTAACTCCAACTGCACTGCCTGCGGCGACTGCGCCCAAGCCTGCACCGACGAGATTGATAACGCCTTCAACCTCGGCATGAACAAGAGCAAGGCGATTTACCTGCCGCACGAGATGGCCTTCCCGCGCCGTTATGTGCTGGCCAAGCATGCCTGCTCCTCGCAGTGTCTTGAGGCGGTGAAAGCGGCCTGCAAGTACAACGCGATTGACACCGACATGCAGACCGAGACCGTCACTCTGCATGTCGGCTCCATCGTCTGGGCGACCGGCTGGAATCCGTATAACGCCAGCAAGCTGACCAACCTGAAGCCGGAGTCCTCTTCCGCGATCATCACCAACATGATGATGGAGCGGATGGCGGCGGACAACGGCCCGACCGGCGGCAAGATCGTCCGGCCTGGCGACGGCAAGGAAATTGAGTCCATCGCCTTTGTCCAGTGCGCAGGGTCCCGCGACGAGAACCATCTCGAATACTGCTCCTACATCTGCTGCATGGCCACCTTCAAGCAGATGACCTATGTCCGCGAGCGGCATCCAAACGCCAAAATTTACGTTTTCTACATTGACCTGCGCACGCCGGGCAAGTACGAGCATTTCCGCGAGAAGCTGCGTACCGATGCCAACGCCGAGTTCATCAAGGGCAAGGTGGCAGACATTGTCGCCGAAAGCGACGGCGGTGTGACCGTGATCGCTGAGAACGCTGTCACCGGCGCGAAAATTCGGCAGAAAGTTGACATGTGCGTGCTGGCCACCGGAATGCAGCCCGCGTTGGGCGAGCAGGGCAGGGCACTCGGCCTGAAGATGGACAGCAACGGCTTTGTGATTTCTGAGCCTGAAAAGGGCATGATCGCCGCAGGCTGCGCCAAATCCGCCGCTGACGTGTACACCTGCGCCCAGTCGGCCACCGCTGCTGCCCTCAAAGCCATTCAGACCGCATAGCAGGAGGAGAAGAGAACAATGAGCAAAGTATATGGTGCGTATCTCTGCACAGGCTGCGGCATTGGCAATGTCCTTGATGCCGAAGGGCTGAAAGATGCCGCGTCCGAGACCGGCATAAAAATGCAGGAGCATGACTGCCTCTGTGGTGCGGACGGCTTGGCCCTGATCAACAAGGACATCGCCGAGAAAGGGGTGAACACCCTCGTAATCTGCGCCTGCTCGCCCCGCGTGATGCAGGACGTGTTCAATTTCGGCGAAAACACCATCACCATCCGGGGTAACCTGCGCGAGCAGGTTGCGTGGGCCGCCGGTGATGCCGAGAAAGGCGACGAGTTCATTCAGGAGCTGGGCGAGGACTATGTCCGCATGGCTGTCACCCGCGCTCAGAAGAGCGAGCTGCCCAAGCCCTATCTGCTGGAGAACATCAGCAAGCGCATTTTGGTCATGGGCGGCGGCATCGCCGGTCTGACCGCAGCCACCGAAGCCGCCAAGGCGGGCTACGAGGTCACGCTGGTGGAGAAGACCGCCAAGCTGGGCGGCAAGGCCCTGGGCTGGCGCAAGATGTTCCCCACCGCCTATCCCTACTCCCAGCTGGAGCAGCCGAACATCGAGCAGCTTGTCGCCGCCGCCACCGGCAGCAGCAAGATCACGGTCAAGACTGAGACTGAAGTTGCCCGCATCGGCGGCGCGCCAGGCGCGTTCAAGGTGTCCTTCAAGGCCGCTGGTGAGAAAAACGAGTGGGATGCTCCGGCCAAGGTGACCGTTGACGAGCAGGAGAAGATAGACAAGGGCGAGAAAGAGGATCCCAACGCCGGTCTGCAAAAATACACCGCTGCTGATCCCAACGCCGATATTTACGGCGCAGTTGTGCTAGCCACTGGCTGGCGGCCCGCTGATGTTTCTGAGTACGAGCATCTGGGCTACGGCAAGCTGAAGAATGTTGTCACCAACGCCGAGTTTGAGAAGCTGGCCAAGGAAGGTCGGGTTCCGGCTAAGGTTGCGTTCATTCAAAGCCCCGGCGGCAAGGACAACGACCGCGATTTCCCCTACTGCAACTCTGTCACCTCGATGGTGGCCCTGAAGCAGGCGCAGTATGTCTGCGACGACAACGAGAACGGCCAAGCCTACATACTCTATCAGCATATCCGCACCCCCGGCAACACCGAGCTGTTCTACAAGGGGATGCAGCAGCGCGACGGCGTGTTCATGACCAAGGCCGCTGTGACCAAGGTGGAGGAATGCGGCTCCGGTCTGAAAGTGACTGCCGAGAACACACTGCTCGGCGAGAACTTGGAACTGACCGTGGACATGGTGGTGCTGGCCGCAGGCATGGTGCCGACCACAGCCGACGCGCCTACCGTCAACTTGGCCTACCGCCAAGGCCCGGCCTTCTTGGATTTGGATTTGTTTGACGGCTACGCTGACTCTCACTTCATCTGCTTCCCCTACGAAACCCGGCGCACTGGTGTGTACACCTGCGGCGGCGTGCGCAAGGCAGAGACGATGGAGGAGACCATTGACGACGCGACCGGCGCGGCCCTGAAGGCGATTCAGTGTATCGAGTCCGCCAACCGGGGCGTGGCCGTACATCCGCGTTCCGGCGACATGACCTTCCCGGACTTCTTCTTCCAGCGTTGCACCCAGTGCAAACGCTGCACCGAGGAATGTCCGTTCGGCGCACTGGACGACGACGCGAAAGGCACGCCGCTGCCCAACCCGACCCGCTGCCGCCGCTGCGGCACCTGCATGGGAGCCTGCCCGGAGCGGATCATCGGTTTTGCCGATTACAACATTGACATGATCGGCTCGATGGTTAAGGCCATCAACGTGCCGGATGATGACGAAGACAAGCTCCGCATTGCGGTCTTTGTCTGCGAGAACGACGCATATCCGGCTCTCGACATGGCAGGTATGCGCCGCAACAAGCTGAACACGCTGGTGCGCTTCATTCCGGTGCGCTGCCTCGGCTCAGTGAACATGGTCTGGATCAAGGACGCGATGTCCTCCGGCATGGACGGCGTGCTGCTGCTCGGCTGCCGCTACGGCGACAACTACCAGTGCCATTTCGTCAAAGGCTCTGAAATCGCCAACCGTCGCATGGCCAACATTGGCGAGACCCTTGGCACCCTTGGTCTGGAGCCGGAGCGCGTTGCCGCCGAGCAGGTGGCGATCACCGACTACGACAAGATTCCTGGCATCATCGAGAGCTTTGTCGAGTCCATAAAAGAGATGGGGCCGAACCCGTTCAAGGGCTTCTGATCTCCCTGCCGCGCTGAACCCTCGCCTGCCGGACGTGCTGTCTGGCAGGCGGCGGCCAAATGATCACCTTTCAGGAGAATATTGTGAACATGCAGCCAAACATAGACTTTATCAAAGAAATGAAGGAAGCAGGCGGCGATACGCTGAAAAAATGCTTCCAGTGTGCCACCTGCTCAGTGGTTTGCCCGCTGTCCACGGACGCGAACCCCTTTCCCCGACGGCAGATGCTTTTTGCCCAGTGGGGTTTGAAAGACAAGCTGATCGGCGACCCCAGCATCCTGCTCTGCCATCAGTGCGGCGACTGCACCGCCTACTGCCCGCGTGGGGCGCGGCCCGGCGATGTGATGGGCGCAGTCCGCGCTGCCGCTTACAAGCATTATGGCTGGCCATCCTTTCTGGCCAATCTGGCCAGCAGCGGCCAGAACCTGCCGGTGCTGCTCGCCATTCCGGCGGCGGTTGTTTTCATTATGTGGCTGATCTCTGGTTCGCATGTGCCTGCGGCCAAAGATTTTGTTGACATCGGCTACAGCCAGTTCTTCGGCCACTGGGATTTCAAGATGCTTCCGAAGACAACCTTCTTCATTGACTTCTTCATGATTCCAACCTTCTTGCTGTCGCTGTTCGGAGCGTTCAAGGGCGTGACGGCAATGTGGAAAAAGATGACCGAAAACGCCGGGCTGGGCGAGCCGCTTTGTCAGCCGTCACCGATTCAGTTTGTCAAAGAATTCCTGTGGCCGTCTGTGCAGGAGATCGTCCGGCATGACCGCTTCAAACAATGCGAGGCAAATCAAAATCGGGTCAGAGGTCATCAGCCGCTGATGTGGGCGTTCATCGGTTTGCTTTTCGTCACCGGGTATTCGTTTTTTGCCCAGGATTTTCTCGGTCAGTTCATTGAGGGACTGCACGGGCCGATGTCCATGTGGAACCCAGTCAAGATCGTCGCCAACGTAGCGGCAATTTCGCTGATCGCCGGTGCCGCCATCCTTTGGGGCAACCGCAGCCAGATGGAGGATGAGGGAAAGGCTGTCAGCACCTTTTATGACTGGTTTCTGATTTGGATGATCATGGCTGTCGGCGTGACCGGCCTCGGCGCTGAAGTGCTGCGTCTGCTCGGCATTCCCGGCCTTGGCTACATAGCCTATTATCTGCATCTGGTTTCGGTCATGATGTTGTTCCTCTACATGCCGTACACCAAGTTTGCGCATCTGGTCTATCGAACCTTTGCGATGGCGTTTGAGCGGTACCGCGAATCGGCTTATGTGAAAAATCACTGCTATTGAGTCAAAGCGCATGTTCCGCAGGCTGACACTTCCCGCCTGCGGAACAGATTTTGCAGAAAAAGAGCTTGACTTTTTATTTTTTGCGACTATAATAACGCATCCTGCGCTGGCGTAGCTCAACTGGCAGAGCACCTGATTTGTAATCAGGGGGTTGCGGGTTCAAGTCCCATCGCCAGCTCCAGTTGTCAGTATTCAGAATATATCGGAAAGCGGCTGAGTGAGTATTCAGTCGTTTTCCGTTGGATTCTGGACGGAGGGGTTCCCGAGCGGCCAAAGGGATCAGACTGTAAATCTGCCGGTTCTACCTTCGGAGGTTCGAATCCTCCCCCCTCCACCATCAAATTTGAATTGGATCTGCGGGTGTAGTTCAATGGTAGAACTCCAGCCTTCCAAGCTGATTGCGTGGGTTCGATTCCCATCACCC
>DHWV01000111.1 GCA_002413355.1 Desulfobulbaceae bacterium UBA5173
GACAATGCCTCTTTTCATAAGCCTGAAAAAATTCAGCACCTCATCGAAGATGCCGGGTGCTTGCTTGAATATCTTCCTTCGTATTCGCCTGACCTCAATCCGATTGAGCATAAATGGGCGCAGGCTAAAGCCCTCAGGAAAAAACTCGGCTGTTCCACCGATGAACTTTTTCAGCAGGCCGTTCTGTAGTCATTTTATGTTGCTATGGCTATATATATCCATGTTGACAATGGAAGGAAACACTTGTCTGCGATTTCTTACATCCTCTATCTCGTAATGCTCCATCGGTTCTGACACAACATTACGTCTCTTGTAATATTTTTTATCAGGAGCTTGATGTGGGCCTCGAAAACTTTTTGGCACATGAATAACCATAACAGATCTGCTTTCTGCAATCTTAATCTCTGCGATTTCAACCCCTGATATTATTGGTCTTATATTTGAAGTTAATATTTGATCAGCCCATTCTTTGCTTATTTTGCTTGTATCTATCCCGTCATCTATTTTTTCCCGGTGAAAAATTTTATTTATCTTCTCCTCTGTGATTCCATAAATGAGCAATCCGCCATCTGAATTAGCAAACGCGGAAACATCTTTACATATTTCATCCTTCTTTTCATGACAAAAAGCTGGGCTTGCTTTTTAATCAAGATGCAATCTTTCTGAAATTTTTAACTCGATTAGCCTTTCGATATCTTGTATCGTTCTTGGAATATTCATTTTGATTGCTTCTTAAAAAGGAAATAGTAGCAAAGATACGTCGGATAACAACTGAACAACTCTCCAATGCGGATATCTGTCAACAGGCGGTAACTTGTTCTGCCCTGTTCCTCCCAGTACAGGTGACAAAGACATCCTCCAAGCTGGGCCGCACGGTGCTCAAGCCGTCTTCTATCCCCACGCAGGGCTGTTTGGCAAGGAAAGACAAAGGGTCTGCCACTGCGTCCCGCACCAGCACGCGCAACCGTGCGCCAAGCTGGGCCGCAGCCAACACTTCCGGCAGCTTGAGCAGCTCCTGCTTGAGCTGGCGCAGGTTGCCAGAGGCAATCTCCACCACATGCGCCCCCATTTGCCGCATCAGTTCATCTGGCGGCCCCTCTGCCCGTTTCACCCCGTTCTCCAAAATAGCCAAACAGTGGCAGCGTTCTGCCTCGTCCATATAGTGGGTGGAAACAAGAATGCTGGTGCCTTGATGACTGAGATCAAAAAGCTGCTCCCAGAACTCGCGGCGGTTCTCCGGGTCAACAGCAGAGGTGGGTTCGTCAAGGAAGAGCAGATCAGGCTTGTGCAAGGTGGAGGCGGCGAGACTGAGCCGCTGCCGCTGGCCGCCGCTCATCTTGCCAGCGAGCTGCTTTCTGCGGTCTTCCAGTCCGTAAATGCCGAGCAGCTCGGTGATGCGCTGCTTCTGCGCCCGGCCTGACAAGCCGTAGATGCGGGCGATGAATTGGAGATTCTCCTGCACGGTCAAGTCGTCGTACAGAGAGAACTTTTGGGTCATGTAACCGATGCGCAGGCGCAATGCATCCGCCTGCTCAGGCAGATTCAAATCCAGCACCCGCACGGTGCCGGAGCTGGGCGCAAGCAGGCCGGTCAACATGCGGATGGCGGTAGTTTTGCCGCTGCCGTTCGGGCCAAGGAAGCCATATATCTGGCCTTTCTCAATCTCCAGATCAAGTTCGTCCACTGCCTTCAACGAGCCGAAATGACGGCTCAAGCGTACTGCCTTGATGACTGGCTCGCTCATGGCAGATCAACCTGAGCAGGCACGCCGTCAGGCAAGTGCGCTTGATTGTCCGGCAGCTGCACTTCGGCAAGGAACATCAGCCGAGCACGCTCCGCCTGATTCAGGGCATAGTAGGGGGTAAAGGCCGGTTCAGCAGATATCCAGCGCACTTGGCCGGTGATCGGTACATCCAAGCCATCCACATGCACGGTCAGCGTACTGCCGGTTTTGATCTTCACCCGGTACGGCTCTGGCACATAAACACGGGCAAACGGCGCGTTTCCGGCCAGCACCACAGCCAGCGGTGTCCCGGCAGGAGGACGCTCGCCCACCTTCCACGGCAGATCATCCAAGATACCGTCAGCAGCAGCGACAACGCTCAGATCAGCAAGCCGTTTCTTCTCACCTGCTAAAGCAGCAGCAGCGGCATCGACCTTGCCCTTGGCTGCCCGCAAGTCTTCAGCACGGGTGCCGTTAATCAGGGTGCGCAGTTCCTCCTGCGCCGCATTCAGATTTGCCTTGGCCACATCCCGCGCTGACAATGCCTTGTCTAACTCACCCTTGCTGGTGATGTTCTGGCGCACTAAACTGCTCAAGCGTGCATACTGGGCCTCGCTTTCCGCCAGCACTGCTCTGGCTCCAGTCACTTTGGCGGTGGCAGCGGCAAGCTCCTCTGCTCTGGCTCCATTGCGCAGCTTGTCCAAATTGGCGGCGGCTTGGGCAAGTTCGGCTTCTGCTTTGCTGATCTGGACTTTCTGCAACGTATCATCCAACCGCACCAGCACTGCGCCTTTTTTTACCGTGCTGCCTTGAGGAAAGGGCTGCGCTATAATCACTTCGCTGGCGGCGGTGGCATGAGCGATGCGGTCGCGCTCCAGTGTGCCGAGAGCAACCTTATGCTGACGGGCAGTGTCACAGGATGTGAGGAAAAGAACGGGGATGACGAGAACAAGAAGACGCATGGCGCAGTTGCGGGTTGAGTCAAAAGAACGCGGCAGTTATGCTGTTCAATTAAACATAGTACCGTTCTCTTTTCCACCTGTTTCTCGCATATCGAACCTTCTCTTCCCGATGGCCTCGGCAACGCAGGAGTGCTGGAGTGCGGATTAACCACCTTCCCTTTTTCTTGACTTGCTTCTCGCTGCCCTATGGTGTAGCCTGATGCGTTCAGCAAAAATGCCGAAGGGCGGCATAAGAGGATACAATCAGCCATCGTCAGGGAGGGTGAGATCGCCATGAGCAGGGACAACTGCGCATCAGAGAGGCAGGGTATTTCTTTTACAGCGCGTTCGCTGGGCATGAGCCTTCTTCTGGTACCTCTCGTTGCGGCGGCCGTCCTCCTCCCGCCTGCTTCAGCCAGAACAGAATCCCTGTTTGTCTCGTCCGACATAGATATCCCGGTTAGAAGAGGAGCAGGAGAGCAGTATAAAATCGTCAAGATGGTCAAGGTTCATGACAAGGCCGAGCTGATGGAGGAGAGAAACGGCTGGTTGAAGGTGCGCTTTCAGGACGGTGATGACGGCTGGCTGCCCAAGTCACTGCTGACGGCAGCTGTGCCGGTGGTTGAAGATGTGAAAAAGCTGCGTACTGAGAACGAGCAGCTCCAACGGAAAAACGCCGAGCAGGGAATGGAGCTGAGTGCACTGAAGGAACATCAGGACGGCGAAGGCGACAAACTGGCCGCCTGCATTGCCGAGCAGAACAAAATCAAGGCTGAACGCAGAGCTTCTGAAGACACGGGCAAAGCACTTTGGTTTCTTGCCGGCGGCGGTGTGCTGCTGGCCGGTTGGCTGCTGGGCCGTCTTTCCACTGGCTCAGGCGGCAGAAAGCGCAGTTCCCTCCGTTGATATTTCCCCCAAAAGAAACCATGCAGCAGATACGCTCAACAACTATCTTGGCGATTCGGCACAAGGGAGAGGTGGTTATGGCTGGAGACGGCCAAGTCTCGCTCGGCCAGACTGTGATCAAGCATCATGCCCGCAAAGTGCGCAGGCTGCATCATGACCGAGTGATCACCGGCTTTGCCGGCTCAACTGCCGATGCCTTCACCCTGTATGACCGCTTGGAGCAAAAGCTGGAGCAGTTCAACGGCAATCTGATGCGCGCTGCTGTGGAGCTGGCCAAGGACTGGCGCACGGACAAGATGCTCCGCCGCTTGGAGGCGATGATGATTGCGGTGGACAGCACGTATTCCCTGCTGCTTTCCGGTAGCGGCGACGTGATTGAGTCGGATGACGGCATTCTTGCCATCGGATCGGGCGGAGCCTTTGCCCAAGCTGCTGCTGCCGCTTTAGTGGCGCATTCGAATCTGGATGCGGAAAGCATCGCCCGCGAGGCGATGAAAATCGCCGCCTCCATCTGCGTTTACACCAATCCTAATCTGATCGTGGAAAAGGTGCTGGAGCAGCCGGTATCGCAGGGCTGAATCAGCCGTTTAAGGAGTGCCTTGAGCGGCAGGATGCTGCGGGGCGGCCTGTCTGCGCAGCAGCCAAAACGGCATGAAACGGCGTTCCGGCTCAAAGCCGCCGTACTGGCCGGGCACACCGTGACTGAGCACCGTCGGCTCGTCCGGGGAGAGATCGGTTTTGATGCCGTCCTTGCCCCGGCGCATCAGTCCTCCGTCTTTCTCATCAACCGGCATGAAAAGCTGCCCCGTCTCTGGGTAGCGCAGACTGATGCTTGGAGCGGCCAGTGTTTCCGGGGTCAGCCGGTCGGCTGAACCTTCCTGCCGGTACAATGCTTCAGCGATTCTGCTCCAGACCGGCAGCGCGCCCAATGCGCCGCTGATCCGAAATGAGCCGTTCTGCATCGGCTCGTTGGTGTCAAAGCCGACATAGGCCCCGACCGTGCAGCCGACCGAAGAGAGGAGGGCCGCGCCGTCCATGTCCGCACTGGTCGGGACAAAACCGATGAAGGCGACATTGCGGAAGTCGTTGGCTGTGCCTGTCTTGCCCATCAGTGGCAGAGCCGGGCCTTGTCGCGGCGTGCTGTCATCCTGCTGTTGTGCGCCGATAGGCAGCCGCACTTTTTCCCACGCGGAATGACCGGTGCCGTAACGCACCACATTATGCAGAATGCTGCCGATCTCGCTGCTGCTTTTCGCATCCAGCACCGGGGTGACCGCCGCCTTGCGCGCATAGATCACCTTGCCGTCCGAGGTCTCAATCCGTTCAATCAAGGCCAGTCCGTCCTCACCAGCCCGATCGTCCTCTGTGCCGGTACTTTTCTCGGTGGAACGATCCGGTAGTTGGGCTTCATGGCGGTTTCCGGTCACCAAGGTCTCATACATCCGCACGCTGTCCAGCAGGGAGATGACATTGGAGCCGAGCGGGAACGACAGCACCGGCTCCATGTTGCTTTTGATGCCGGTTTCACGGGCCAGCCGGATCAGATACTGGAGACCGAGCATGATCCGGTAGTCGCGGGACTTGACCAGCGTTTCCACCGCATAAGGCGGCGATTGAGCTAAAGCTGTCCGTTCAGCAGCTGTCAGCCGCTCAATAATATCAGCCGCTCCTGCGCTGAATGAGCCTTCCAGCAGCACATTGCTCCATAATGTATTCCGCTCCTCCGGGTGCATGGAGGCCAGACGGCGGCGTAGCTCCTGTCCGTCAACTGGCCGCCACGTTTCTGGCAGATCGCTGCGCAGGGTGAAAACCAGCCGCCCCTGTTCGTTCTCAGCTAATCTGCCGTAAGGACGCGGCACTGCGTCCTCCTCGGACAGCAGCGGCACAGCCGGAGCATTTGGAAAAAAGCTCGGCACCTGCACCGCAGGCACGGGGAGCTGGTCAAGGCTGTCTCGGTATTTGTCCAGCATCTGCCGCCGTCGGAGCAAATCAGACCAGCGCAGGCCGCCGCCGCCCAGCAAACTAAGCTGGATGCTGTACTCCTTCTGCTGTTCAGGTTTAAGGCCCGGCTTGCTCATGCTGGCCCGCACCTGTGCCCTGAATCGTTCCATATTCTGGCCGCAGCCGACTTCCCGCCAGCGACGGTGCTCCTCCAAGCGGCCCTCAAACTGAAAATCCGCCTCCGCCCTCCGAACCGCCTGCTGAAAGGCAGCACAGTCAAGATCAGCAGTAGAAACGCGCAGTCCGTAATCGCGCTGCATCCGGGTGGCAAACTCCTGCTGATTTTCTTCAGGCCGAGGGGTCATGCCGACTGATGCGGCCGTTTCCAGCAATCCGGCTGGGGTCAGTTTGTCTGTCAGATGATAAAGTAGCCAAACTGAAGCCACATTCTCAGACTTGACTCCGGCCCAGCTCATCGACACTTGAGCGAAAGGGCTTTTGTGATCAGGCCTGGGAAAATAGGCTTGATCACGGAAGATGAACGCCTGCCGCCGGTTGTCAAGCCGGTCAAGCGGACTCCAACCGAGCTGTAGAGCGGCGGCATACAGAAAAGGCTTCATGGTGGAGCCGAGCAGTCGCTTCGCGTCCGCCGCCCGGTTAAAGAAGCGGTTCTCCACTCCGCCTGCAAGGGCGCGGATGGCACCCTGCTGCAGGATCAGGGCCGCGCCTTGGAGCTTAGGATACCGCTCCAGTTCAAGCTGCACTGTGCCGTCAAACAAATCTTTTTCTTTGATACTGACATACACTTTGTCGCCGACTTGAAGCCGGGCGAGCAGGTCGGCAAGATCTTTCGCGCTGGGCTTGCCCTGCTGCCGCCGGTGCTTGACCAAAGCGGTCAGTAGCTGGTCAAGACCTTGACGGTCAATGCTGCCTTCCGGCTGTTTGGGGCCGAAGCTGACCGTGATCACCGGCTGTGCAGCATCAGCGAGATTGATTTCCTTGACCGTGCCAAGGGCAAAAGCTTTCTCCTTGATTTCAAGGTCTTCTTCGCTGCCGATGTTTTCGGCCTCCCGGCATTCCTGCTGCACTTCGTCTCGGTCATAACCGCGCAGCTGGACATCAAGGCGCGATAACTCCCGCCGCAGACTGTAGAGGGTCTCGTCTTGCAACTGCCGGTCGATGGTGGTGATAATCTTCACGCCATACGTGGCGATGTTGTCGATCCCGTGCTCGGACATCATCTCGCTCATCGCCTTGGAGGCCAGCCCCTGCCTAACCATGTCCATAACCGTAGTCAGATCGTAGCTGGTCCGGCCCCGTTTGAAAACCAGCCCCTCCTTTTTTGCCGCCTCATGCTCGGCAGGGCTGATCATGCTGAGTTTAAGCATTCTGTCAAGCACATAGCCGGTCCGAATTGCCCCACGATTACGGGATTCAGCGGCAGCAGCTTTGTCTTTCTTGATAAAAGGATTGAACAGCTCCGGCCCTTTCACCGACCCGGCGATGAAAGCGGCCTCATGCAAGGCCAGCTCCTGCGGTTCTTTGTCAAAATAATAACGGGCAGCCACGCCGAGGCCATGACCATTACCGCTGACATAGAACTGGTTGCTGTAGAATTCGAGAATTTTTTCTTTAGAATAACGATGCTCCAAACGCAAGGCATAGAGCATCTCCTTCAGCTTGGCCTGATAGTCCCGCTTCTCGCGCTTGAACAAATTTTTGGCGGTCTGCTGCGTGAGCGTGCTGCCGCCCCGGACAATTTTACCCGCCTTGTAGTTGAGCAAAAGAGCTTTAGCGATGCCGGGCGGGTCAATGCCGTAATGATGAAAGAACTGATCGTCCTCAGCCGCCACCAACGCATTGACAAAGGCTTTCGGTAGCTGTTCGTAGGTCAGGTACTGACGGTGAATGTCCTCGAAAAGCACGCCGATTTTTTCTTGGCCGTCGCGGTAATACACAGGACTTTCTTTGCCAAGAATTGAAGCGATGCGCTCCGGCTCAATTTCCGGGCAGGGCACCTTGACCACCTGCCACCAGACCCAGCCTATGCCTGCGGCGGCGGTAAGCAGACAAAGTACCGTGCAGAAAAAAATGAACCTGATACAACAGGAGCAAACACCGCGCGCACACATTTTGCTGTGGAAGCAGAAACTGAATTGAGGGAAGAGCTATAGCCGCAAAAAAAGGCCGCTGTCATGCCGACATAATATTCTCTGCCGCCTTGGCTGTCCAGCAGAATCGACAGCTTGCTGTGGGCTGGAAAGGGGCCGCTAAGGCAGACAGAACATGTTGAAATGCGGACACAAAATCTACAGCACTGTCATTTTGTCGATCAACGACATGTTTTTCCTTGTAAAAAGACTTCTTTCTATGGTAGAAGAAAAGGATGGTTAGCAGCATGCTGGCCGCGCCGAAGAGTTTTTTTGCAGAAAAGTCGTTTAATCAACAGGATATCCTTCGGCACACACAGGCATCCTCAAGCCGCCACTGGAGCGTTTTGTTCTATGAAGAAAACAAAAAAAGTCATTTCCTATATCATGCTCTTGGTCCCGCTCGCTCTGCCTGCGGGCTGCTCGCCGGTCAGCACCGCCGGTGTGCAGGGTGCTGATCAGAAAAAAGGGCAGACTGATGATGCAGAACAGTTGCGGCTTATTGTGGAACGCTATTTTGAGCAGCAGGAACGGCAGGCTGCCGCACCTGCGCCTGCTGACACCGCCGCCCGGCAGCTCCAAGCGGCCACACCGCAGCAGAACGAGACTACAGCGCAGGAGACAGAGGAACAGCCGGAGCCTGCTCTGGTTGAATCAGAGTCAGAGTTGAAGGAAGAGCTTGAGGATTTGAAAAAAACTGGCGATTGGAAGGCCGAGAACGTGGACGGCAGCCCGCCTGTTCAATGCCAGTTGCCGCCGGTCAAAACAGCGATTATTGAGGGGCCGGACAGGCCGTCCGTGCCGCTGCTTGATTCGCCGCTGCCGCAGCCGGCTGAGGCCGCCGCCGTGCTGGGTGAAGGTGCTGTCAAGACCAAGGGAGCGCGGTCAGGAGTTGGCTGCTTTCCAATGGTCGTTAACCGGCAGGTTCAATTTTATGTAAATTTGTTCCAGACCAAGCAGCGGAAAAATTTCAGCCGCTGGATGGAGCGGTCGTCTCTGTACATGCCGTTCATCACCGCTGAACTGGAAAAAGCCGGACTGCCGCTGGAACTGACGTATTTGGCCATGATTGAGTCGGGCTTCAATCCCTCCGCCTATTCACCCTCCCAAGCCGCCGGGCTGTGGCAGTTTATTCCAGGCACGGGCCGCACTTTCGGCCTGCGTGTGGATAATACAGTGGACGAACGACGCGACCCGGAAAAATCCACCAAAGCCGCCATCACCTATTTAAAGGCCCTGCATCGGCAGTTCGGTGACTGGCATCTGGCTGTGGCCGCCTATAATGCGGGCGAAGGTGCGGTTGAACGGGGGTTAAAAAAACACAAGGTTAAAAATTTCTGGGACTTGGCCCAGCAGGATTATTTGCGTTTGGAGACGAAGCGTTATGTGCCGCAGATGATTGCCGCCGCCTTGATCGCCAGCAATCCTGATCAATACGGCTTCAGCAACATCAGACGGCTGCGGCCTGTTCAGCATGAGCTGGTGCGGGTGCCGTCTGGCACAAACCTGAAGACAGTGGCCGCCAGTGCTTCAGTGAGCGTGGAGCAACTTCGCAGCCTCAACAATGACCTGCTCCAAGATCAGGTTCCGACAGGGGGAAAAGGCGGCTGGCTGCTGAAAGTGCCTGCGGGCCGCAGCGCGCTGGTTGCCGCCAATTTGCCGAAGGCGGTTCAGGTTGCCTCTGCCCGCCCTGCCTCCTCCTCTTCTGGGTACGCCGGTTATAAGGTCGCTAAAAACGAAACTCTCCAGCAGATCAGCAAAAAATACGGCATCAGCATGACCGCGCTGCTCAAGGTCAATAGCCTTCGCTCCTCCAAGCTGAAGGCTGGACAGATGCTCCGCGTTCCCGCTTCATCCGGCACAGAGCAGGTTGCTCTTGTCAAAAACAGCCTGCCTGCTGGCCAGCAGCTTGCGGCGGTAGACACGGCTGAAAAAACCACGTACAAGCTGAAGAAAGGCGAAACCTTGTCTGAGGTAGCCGGAAAATACGGCGTGCCGCTGGCCACGCTGATGAAATGGAACAAAATCAGCAAAGCAGGTAAAATTAAGGCTGGACAGGAGCTGACAGTCCAGCCAGCGCAGGAGGCGGTTCTTCACGTTGCTTCCGCCGAGCCGGTTGAAGAATCCGTGTCTTCGGCAGACATTGTCGAGCTGACGGCGGGTAACAGCAAGCAGAAAGTCAGCGGCACTGAAGCTACGCCGCTGAAAAAGGCTGTGGTGGAACTGTCCGGCAGCAAAAAACATAAAGTCGGCAAACGCAAGGACGATGCGGTCAGTTACTACAAAGTGCGCAATGGCGATTCGCTGTGGTCCATCTCCAAGAAACTCCAAGTTTCCGCCAAAGAGATTAAAGATTGGAACAGCCTGAACGGCAGCGCGCTTCAGCCTGGTCTTACGTTGATGATCAAAAACGGCTGATTCCGTTTTATCCCTTCTTTAGCTTTGCCGCAGCAGGCTTGAGACCGCTGCTGCGGCTGCTTTCCCCGCTTTTCCGCAGGCTTCCCGCAGCAGCCATTTTTTTCTGTCCCGCTCCCCGGCGATGTTGCTGATGCAGCGCAGCTCCAGCAGCGGCAGGCCAAAGGCTTCGCAGACTCTTGCCGCAGCCGCGCCTTCCATGTTCTCACACAGTCCTTGAAACTGACGGCCCAGCATTTGCGCCCGGGCTTCAGTGCCGCTGGCGCAGTTCACCGTGACGAATATTCCCTTCTTGCAGGCAATGTCGGCTTGCCGCAACGCCTGCGCCGCCACATCGCGCAAGTCGGCATCAAGCATGAAGCTGTCCCGCGCCATCAAATTCCGCTCGGCAAAACGTTCAATCCGTTCCGGCAGGCAAAGCCCTAAATCGCCCAGTATTTCCTGTTCAGCCAAACAGATGTCCAGTATCCCAGCGGCACTGTCAGGATATGCTCCGGCGATGCCGAAATTCAGCACTGCTTTGATCTGCCCGGCATGGCGGCACAGCGCGGCGGTTGCGGTGAACGCGGTTTCCGTCGGACCAATACCCGTAATCAGCGGCAATACGCTGTCAATGTTGCCACCAGCCTGTGCAAAGGCCCGCAATTCAAATTCGGTTGCTGCCATCAGTAGAATGTTCATCAGGCCCGCCTTCTCTTGCAACAAGAATGGGCTATGCGCCCCGCCTTTCTCCGGTTATAATGCAATTGGGAGTTTTGGCAGCACCACCCGAAAACAGCGGCACATTCATCACCATGGAGGAGGCCGGTCATGATTATTTTCTGCAAAGGCGCGGCACAGATTGAGCGCGTGTTCATAGTTGTTTTTTCTCTTTTCCTTTTGGCGGCAGGCGGCGCGTCCGCAGGATACGGCCCAGAAGTGCGCACTGTCAAGGACGGCGGCGGCACATGGGGTTCCATTCTTGAAATGTCCTTGGAGCTGCGCGGTTCAGATGCCCGTTTCATTGTTCGCAAAAAAGATGGCTTGCCCTTCAGCACCGAAAGCAGCATTTCCATCAGGACGGGCAGCAGCAATGGCGTGGCGGTTGCCAAGGATATCGTCGAGCTTGGAAGCAGTTCCGCCCGCCTGGCTGTGCAGCTCGATGACAGCAGCCCCTCGCAGAGTTATTACGGCTATTTGTCCAACAGTTACGGCTACGCATGGGTCGGGCCGCTGAAGATCGACGTGGGCGATCAGCAGGTTCATGAAAATTCTCCTTTTATCAGAAGCACCTATCCGACTTTTGGCAGTGGCATTGGTTTGGAGCCGCCCCGGATAGAGAGTCGTCCTGTCGTCGCCGCAGTCAGCAAAAAAGTGCGCGTGGCAGTGACTCCAGGCAGCTGCCGCGATGGCGTGCAGCTACAATGTTTTGCTGAGGATACTGAGCGGCAACGCAGCAATTATTACAAATCCGGTTGGATATGGTCTGGCGAGACCGTGCAGGTGCCGTTTATCTTCACCAGCCCCGGCACTCAAACCCTATGGTGCAAAACCAGAAGCCGTTGCTGCTCCAGCCCGTGGGCGAGTCGGGACATTCAGATCAACGAGCCGCAGCGCAAACCGAATCCGCCCCGCATCAGCTCTGATCCAGCAACTGCCAAAGCGAAGGTGCCCGTTTATGTGCAGGTGCTGCCAGGTCGTGACCCGGATGACGATCAGGTGCGCGTGGAATGCCGCGCCGAAGATTCCGACAGAACATCATTCCGGCCTTGGACTTCCGGCTGGTTCACTCAGCCCCGCTGGGCAGATGCGGTGTTCACTTTTGAGTCTGTCAGCAAAAAAATGCTGACCTGCGCCACTATTGACCGCAGCGGCCAAAGCAGCCTGTCCGTCAACCGTTTCATCACGGTGGAAGATGCGCAGCCGCTCCTGCCTTCCATGACCAGCAGCAGCCGGGCTGAAACAAAGATCAACATTTCAGTGGTGACCAACGCTGACGGCACTGCGGACAGCAAGGTCAATGTCCAAAGCAGTCGGAGCGAGGCCTGCGCCCCGTTCTGCCCGGAGAACGGCGAAATCACGTATGACAAGCCGTATCTGCCGGACGCGTTTACCCCTGCCGACGGCCAGCCGGTTTATGATCCAGATGATGATTCCTACATCATCCGTGAGACGGTGCCAGATGGACATCCCTGATTGACACACTCGTATCGGCTGCCGGAGGAAGGTCCGGCAGCCCCTCCCGTTTTCTTTTCTCCAGCTCATGCCAGAAGAAATCCCGCCTGACTTCAGGCTGTTGTCCTACGATTACTTTTTACCAGAACACCTGATCGCGCAGCAGCCCGCTGACCGAAGGGAAGAGTCTCGCTTGCTGGTGCTGAACTGTGCTGACAGCAGGATTGAGCATCGCCGTTTTGCAGACATCGGCCATCTTCTTTCGCCCGGTGACCTGCTGGTGCTCAACAACACCAAGGTCTTCCCGGCCCGGCTGCTCGGCAGCAAGGACACTGGTGGCAGAGTTGAGCTGCTCCTGCTCCATTTTCCAGAACCGAGAGGGCCGGGCGAAGCGACGGCCTTGGCTTTGCTCCGCAGCTCCAAGCGGCCCAAATCCGGCGGTCTGCTCCATTTCGCCGACGACCTGCACGCCAGAGTTGACGAGTTGCTGCCGGACGGCAAAGTCCGCGTCACGCTTCAGTATCCGCCGGACGCTGACCTTGCCGGGCTGCTGGAGCGACATGGCCGACTGCCTCTTCCGCCTTACATCCGCAGGCCGGAAGGCAGTACAGCGGCTGACGCGCTCCGCTATCAGACCGAATACGCCCGCCATGTCGGCTCAGTGGCCGCGCCAACTGCCGGGCTGCATTTTAGCCGCAGCCTGCTGGTCGAGCTGGAGGCGCAGGGCATCCGGCAGGCTGCTGTCACATTGCATGTCGGCTACGGCACCTTTGCCCCAGTGCGCTGCGAAGACATCCGCCAGCATGAGCTACATAAAGAATTCGTCCGCGTTCCCGCAGAAACGGCGGCGGCGGTGAACGAAATCCGGGCGGCTGGTGGCAGAATTTGGGCAGTCGGCACAACAACCGCCCGCACCTTGGAGTTTGCTGCGGCGCGAACTGGTCAGGTTGAACCGATCGAAGGCCTTTGCGGATTGTACATCTATCCGGGCTGGCAGTTTCGGGCGATCGACAATCTACTCACCAATTTTCATCTGCCCAAATCTTCACTGCTTTTTTTGGTTTCCGCTTTGGCCGGGCGGGAACGTCTGCTGGCCGCTTACGCCGAGGCTGTGGCGCAAGGCTGCCGCTTTTTCAGCTACGGCGACGCAATGGCGATCATTGTTAAATAAAACTGAACGCGCATTAGCATTGGTCTCATTGTAAATCACCCCTTCTCAATCAGTACCGACCACTGCGCCCCGCGTTTTTCCTGACGAAGAATACGGTGGCCTTCTAACTGCACCGAGCCGGGCACATTTTCAATCGGCTCGCCGTCGTCAAGGATGATCTCCAAGGTTTCACCGAGATTCATGCAGGAAAGCATGACCTTGGTACGGGCAAAGTTGAGCGGGCACTTCACGCCGCTCAGGTCTTTGAAGCAATCTGGTTTTTTGCCAATGTCCAAAGCAGGGGATGCCGGCTCTGTTGCTTTGGGTGGCTCAGTCGCCAAATTCTCGCTTAGAAAACGCATTGTGCTGTCCATTTTCTGATACAGCTCCGTCATTGCCCGGCCTAATGCAGCGACCTGTTCAATATGCCGCAGCAGCGCATCGGCATTGTCGTTACTGACAAGATCAAACAGCAGGCGATGTTCCGCGCTGATCAAACCGGTGTCAAGGAAATGCTTGGCAAAAAGCTGATACGTTTCCTGCTCGCTTTTCGCCTCTTCGCCGCGTGTCACCAGCAACATCCGTGCGGCATGAAAAACAATCCCCTGCACGACAGCATTCGCCGCGTTGCCTGACTCCACTTCCCGGAGTAGCCGCTTGATTTCCTTGTCGTCCACGTCAATCATGTCGTACATGCCTGCTGAACATTCAGCCCGGCCTATGTCTTTGACCGAGAAAAGCTGTTCTGCGCCGTGATCGAAGTAGTAATTCTTATCCTCCTCAAAGGAAGGAATCTGATTGTATTTCTCCCTGCACAGGGTGGCGACCGCCTCCTTGCCGCCGTCTTGCCACCATGCGCTGAAACTGACGGCATGGGAACCAGCATAGTTTTTTAGCACCTCGACGGTAAAGCGGGGCAAAGCAAAAGAATGTACCCAGCCGACAGCCTCGGCCAGACGCAGCTTTCCTTGGCTGAGGCCGCCGTTGCCGAGGACGTTGTAGGTCGGCACAGGCCGTCCCTGCACGTGCCGCACTTTGCCGTGAAAAGCCAGATCGCCCAGCCAGTGATTGGCGCAGGAGTTCGGGCAGCCGCTGATGCGGATTTGCACGTCGTCCGGGAGCGGAAAATCAGCCTGATCAAAGGCGCGGAACATCGCCTGCGCCGCCGGACGGGGCCGGTTGATGCCGACTTGGCAGGTCTGCGCCCCAGTGCAAGGCACCAAATTGCCGTACAGCACCGGCTTGCCGCTCAGGGTTTTGCAGGCGGCGATGACGCTGTGCAAATTGGGCAAGAATTGCTCTGGGATGTTGCGGAGATAGAGATTCTGATCCGTGCCGCAGCGCAGAGTGTTCTCACCGAAAGGCTGGAGAAATTCGGCTAAACGCAGGCAGTCGTCCGGCGACAAATCGCCAAGCAGCAGCGGTAGGCGGACAGCGCAAAGGCCCGCCTTTTTCTGGGCTGTCACGTGCCGCTCGCGCCAGAGGGCAAAGCCGGGCGCAGGTTCAGTCAGCGGCGCAAGGCTGAATTCACGGCCCAAATTCGCGGCGTTGTTAATCGGCTCAATGTTCAAATCAGGATGGCCCTGCGCCAGCACTTTGGCAAATTCCTCCTCGTAGAGCTTGCGAAAGGCCGCCTCCCCCATATCCTCATGAATGAGGAATTTGATCCGGCTGCGGTGCTTGTTCTTGCGATTGCCGTGGACATGGAAAATGTTTTTCATCGCCCGCATGGCGTGATACACTTTCTCTTCCGGCAGGAACTCTTGGAGCAAAATGGCCAGCTTCGGTTTGGCACCCAACCCACCGCCCGCATAGAGCTGATAGCCACGCTCACCAGCCGCGTTCAAATTGGCGATGAAGCCGATGTCCTGGACCAGAATGAAGGCCGCGTCGTCGGGCCGCGAGCTGAAACCGGTCTTGATTTTACGCGGCATGTCCCAGCTATCCGGCTCGGCGCACATTCGGCTGGTGAGGGCCACGGCAGCGGGATGCACGTCAAATATTTCGTGCGGGCAGATGCCGGAATCCGGGTTGGCGACGATGTTGCGGATGGTGTTACCGCCGCCGCCCAAGCTCGACAGCCCGGCCTCGCGCAGCAGCCGCAGGACATTGACAAGCTGCTCCTCGCGCACGCCATGCAGCTGGATTTCCGCCCGCGTGGTGACATGCACCCGCGCCTCGCCGTATTTGCGGGCCAGCTCACCTGCGGCGGCCAGCTGCGCCGGACTGAGAATGCCGCCCGCGCAGCGAATGCGGAACATGTAGGTGGTATAATTTCGCTCCAAATATACCCCCATTTTCACCCGCTTGGCCGTAAACGCGGTCTCGTGCAGTCGTCCGGCGCGGAATGCGGCCAAATCCTCCTCAAAGCGGCGAATGTCCGCCTCCAGCGAAACGGGAATCTCGTAATGCAGCATCAGGTCTCCTCCTTTTGACAAAACGGATATTGGGGCTATTATAGCAGAGAGACTGGCAGGCCTGGCTATGCAAAATGCGCCGTTCCGCAAAAATCACGGCCAGCCGCAGATGCCGCTTGAAGTTTATTCTTTTTTCGGATATTTCTCTTTCTGCTTTCTTCGGCGGAACGCGGAATCCCCTCATCCCTCATCCCTCATTCAAGGCATTTCCCCAATCATGCAGCAGACCAAAAGTAAATCAGTCATCCTCGAATACATCGAGGCAATAGTCATCGCCGTTCTCCTCGCCCTCTTCATCCGCACCTTCATCGTGCAGGCGTTCAAAATTCCTTCCGGCTCCATGCTGGAAACGCTTCAGATCGGCGATCACGTGCTGGTGAGCAAGTTTATCTACGGCATTAAGATGCCGTTCACCGGCAAGGTGCTGATTCCGATCAAGGAACCAAAACGCGGCGATATTATTGTGTTTCAATATCCCAATGATCCCTCACTCGACTATATCAAGCGGGTGATCGCAGTCGGCGGGGAGACGGTGGAAAGCAGGGATAAAAAAATCTTCATCAACGGCAAGCCGCTTGCTGATGATCATGGGCAGTTCAAAGACAGCACGATTCATCCGCCATCAGAGGATCCCCGCGATAATTTTGGCCCGGTGACGGTACCGGAGGGCAAGCTCTTTGTCATGGGCGACAACCGCGACAACTCCTACGACAGCCGTTTCTGGGGTTTTGTCGATCTGGCAGCGGTGCGCGGTAAGGCGTTTATTCTGTATTGGTCGTGGGACGTGAACAAAAGCCTATTTTCGATGGAACGCTTTACCTCGGTGCGCTGGGGCAGAATTGGTCATCTGGTACAGTGAGAGGGAGCATTGCTGAAACCTCGCCGAACAATACTCATCGCATCATGCTGCTGCGATGAGTATTGTTCAAACAGAGGACTTCATTGACTGGCTGCGGATTGAGCGCGGCTATTCTGAGCGCACAGTGAAGTGCTACAGTCAGGACGTGGAGGAATTTTTTCGCAGTCTTGACGAAAAAATAGAGCTTGCCGCCATCACATCCCTGCATGTGCAGAAATATGTGGCCTCGCTCTACCTAAGCTGCGCCGCCGCCTCAGTGGCCAGGAAGATGTCTTCGTTGCGGATTTTTTTTCGGCACTGCCTCCGACGGGGATTGCTGGCTGCTGACCCGCTCGTCGGGCTGGCAGGACCAAAACTGCCTCAGCATATCCCGGTTTCCCTGACCGTGGATGAAGTTTTCAGCCTGCTGGAAGAGCCAAAGCCGCAAGACAGCCTTTTTCAGCGCGACCGGGCAGTGATGGAGCTGATCTATTCCACCGGGATGAGGGTTTCTGAGGCGGCGGGGGCTGATTGCGGCGATGTAGATTTTGCGGCAGGGATGATCAAAATCAGGGGCAAAGGTGGCAAAGAACGGCTGGCTCCCTTTGGCCAAGCAGCTGAGGAAGCCTTGAAACAGTGGCTACCTCAGCGCGGCCAGCTCATTGCGGCCCGGATTACGCGGGGCGACGAGCCGGAGCAGAATGCACTTTTCCTGAACAGCCGGGGAACACGGCTGACCGTGCGCAGCATCGAACGGATGGTGGCAGGATACGCTCTGCGGGCTGGCATCAGCATCAAGGTCACGCCGCACGCCCTGCGTCACTCGTTTGCCACCCACCTGCTGGAAATGGGCATGGATTTGCGCATGGTGCAGGAGCTTCTCGGCCATGCCAGTCTGTCAACCACTCAAAAATACACCCACTTGGACATGGCCCATCTGAGCAGGGTCTATGACCGGGCGCATCCAAAAGCAGGTAGTCAGCTCACTGCGGGAGATGCTGAAGAATGAACAAAGCGGCCCGGAGCTGATTATCTTTATCCAGCCGCTGCTCCAGCTCTTGATTTTTGCTTTGCTTATTTTTTTTCTCGTTGACGAGCTGACCGCTGTTTTCAAGATGATGGAGCAGATCTTTTTCACGGATTTGGCCAGAAAAGATGTCGTTGCTTTCCATCTCTCCGTGTTCCTCAAACGGCACGACGAGATCAGGAATGATCCCTGTCTCTTGGATTGACCTGCCGCTCGGCGTGTAGTAGCGGGCTGTGGTCAGGCGCAGGGCCGCGTCGCCAGGCAGTGCAACCACAGTCTGCACTGATCCTTTGCCGAACGTCTTGGAGCCTATCAGCGTCGCCCGCTTATGATCTTGGAGCGCGCCCGCAACAATCTCCGCCGCGCTGGCTGATCCCTCGTTGACTAAGACGACCATTGGGAAGGCATATTTTTCGGCCTTTGGATGGGCAAGAAACTGCTGCTCCTGACCACGGCCTTTGGTCGAGACGATCAAACCTTCGGGGATCAAAAGGTCAGCCATGCTCACCGCCTGCTCCAGCAGACCGCCGGGATTATTGCGCAGATCGAGAATCAGCCCTTTGACCGGCCCTTTTTCTCCTGCCTTGCGCAACGAATCCTTGAAATCCTGGGCGGTGGTGGCTTGAAAACTGGTGATCTGAACATGATGCAAGCCTGGTGCGATCTCGGTGGCAATGACCGAATGCTGCGGAATGAGGGCGCGAACCAAAACGATATTTTGGGCATGAGCCACGCCATCGCGGCTGACGGTCAATGTCACTTTTTCGCCGATTTTGCCGCGCAGCAGGGCCGTTGCCTCGGTCAGGTTCATATCCCTTGTCGGCTGGTCGTTGATCATCAAAATTTTGTCGTGCGTCTTGATGCCCTCTTTAAAGGCAGGAGAACCGACAATCGGCGAGACAACAGTCAGCATTCCGTCCCGCACTGTCACCTCAAGGCCAACACCGCTGAATGCCCCGCTTGCATCTTCTTGTAATTCCTTAAATTCTTTTGGCGAGAGATAGGATGAATGCGGATCTAACGCGCCGAGCATCCCGTTGACCGCGCCGAGCATGATCTCGCTGCTGCTGATTTCGTTGACATAGTGCTTCTGCACCATGTTGAGGATCGTGGCGAAGGTTTCCAGATTTCCATACAATTCCGCCTCCCGGTTGCCGCTCCGCTCTTTGGCGGCAAGCGGAGCTGTGAAGAAAACAGCGGCAAGGGCGGCGGACACGCACAGATGCAGCAACGGACGGTTCATAGCATTGTAGATTTTTTTGACTGAGCGTTCTTCCTTCTTCTTAATACCGCAACATCGTCTGGCGGAGAACAAAAAAAAGCATTTCGGTCGAAATCAGTCTGTCTTTAGCCACAGGAGGGGATCCTGCGGGGCGGAACCTTGCCGAATTTCAAAATAGAGGCCCGGCTCGTACAGGGTGGCGAGATCGCCGCTCACGCCGATTTTCTGATTTTGGTCCACCACGTCGCCTTCGCGGACCAAAACCGCATCCAAGCGCGAGGTGATGCTCCGCCAATTTTGGCCGTGGTCAATGATCACCGCATTGCCGTAGCCGCGCTGATAGCCCGCCAAAATCACCCGGCCTTTCTGCACCGCCCGCACTTCGGTCGTTGGCGGCACGGCTATATGAATGCCGCTGACTTTTTCGCCCTTTCTCAGGCCATCTTTCAGCACCTCGCCGAAGCGATGGATCACTTTGCCGTTGGCAGGCAGAGGCAACTTGCCCTTGAAGGGCATCAAGCCGGGCCCGTCATACGGCGCAAATTCCGGCTCCGGTTGCGACAGTGAGCGGATCATTTTTGCCTCAGCTTGGCGCATCTCCTGCATTGCCAGCCGGTACAGACCCTGCTGCGTTTTGATCCGAGTCAGCACTTCCTCGCGCTGCGAGCGAAGGACATTCAACGACTGCTGCTGCTCTTCGGCCTGCCGGACGAATTCCTCCAGCAGCGATGCCTCCAGCTCGTGAGCCGTTTTGGCCTGCGCCAATGCGGCAAGGCTCTCCCGATATTTTGCAATCACCTCTTGATCATACCCTGCCAAACTGCGGAAGGAGTCGGTCATCCGCAGCAGCTCCGGTAGGGTGCGACTGGAAAAAATGACATTCAATGCACCCAGCCTGCCCATTATGTAAAAAGCCCGCAGCCGGGTCAACATGTGTTGCAACGCTTTATCCCGCGCCTGCGCAGTCTGATCAAGAACCGCCTTGGTCTTGGCCAAGTTCTCCTGCTGCGTCTCTAACTGCTTCTGGAGGAGGTTGATTTTATCCTGCTGCTGCTCCATGCTGGCACTGATTTTGTCCAGCTCATCCAAGACCGCAGCTTCCTCAGCCGTGCTTTCTTGGAATTTTTCCTCTTGCAAGGCAATTTCTTCGCGCAGTCTGCCGATTTTGATCTGCACCTTGCCCGTATCCGCGCCTAAGCCGGAATCGGCAGCGAGCAGGAGTGCGGCCAGTGCAGCGGCGGCCAGTTTCTGCCCCTTCATGCTCACACGCTCAAAATTTTGCGAATGGAGACAAAGCTGCCGCCCGCGCAGAGCAGGACAGACAGAACGATGATCAGACAGACCGTCTGGGCATCAAAGAAGCTGAAGGTGAACATGCTGCTGGCCCTGCTGGCAAAGACCGCCTGAATCCAGCGGAACAGGATGTAAAGTGCTGTCATTCCGGCGATGGAACCAAGCAGGCCGAGCAATGCGCCTTCCAAAAAAAATGGGGTGCGGATGTAGCTGTTCGATGCGCCAACCAGACGCAGCAGCTCCAGCTCTTTTTTGCGCGAAAAAACGGTCAGGCGGATAGAATGGCCGATCATGAAGGTGGTAGTCAGGATCAGCAGGCTGCCGGAAAGCAGCACCACCACCCTCAGGAGCCTGACAAAGGCGTTGAAGCGTTCAACCCACTCCCTGCCATACTGCACCTTCAGCACGCCGGGCAGCTTTTCCAAGTAGGCGGAAAAATCTTTAATCTTGGCCAAGCTGTCTAACGTCCGACGCGGATAGATTTCAATCGAGGGCGGCAGAAAATCTTTGGGAATGTCCTTCAGCACGTCCTGGCTGTCATCAAGCTGGCCCTTGAAATGTTCATAGGCTTCCAGCTTAGAAATAAACTCAATCCGTTCCACTTTATCGAATTTTTCGACTTTGTGCCGGTATTCCTCTTGAAGGGTTTCGTTCGGCTGCTCGTCAAGATACACAATCAAGCGAAGGTCGTTGTCCAATCGATTGCCCACTTGCAAGGCGTTGCTGTAGACCAGATAAAAGAAGGTGAAGATCAGTACGGACAGCGTGATGGTCATCAGCGAGAGAAGCTGGCTACGCCACGTTTCGGCAAGGCTGCGCCATGTTTGGCTGAAGACCGCGACAAGAAAATTCATGCTCTGGCCTCCGCTTTTCTGACCGCTGTCGGCGGTTTCTGAATCGCCAGTCGTCCGTTCTCAATGCGGATAATCTTACTGCCCGGAAAATCGTAAATCGCCTGATCGTGCGTGGCGATGAGCAGGGTCACGCCTTGCTCGTTGCAGCGGCGGAAAAGCTGCATCACCAAAACGGCGGTTTCTGCGTCGAGATTGCCAGTCGGCTCGTCGGCGAGGAGCAGCTCCGGCTCATTGGCCACTGCTCTGGCAATAGAAACCCGCTGCTGCTCGCCACGTGAAAGTCTGCCCGCCAGCGTGTCATGCTTGTCGAGCAGATGCAGCTCGGTCAGCAGTCGTTCGGTCTGCGCCCGGATGAACTGCCGACTCCGGTACGACACCTCCATTGAGAAAGCAATGTTCTGGGCCACGGTCTTATCCGGCAGGAGCTTGAAATCCTGATACGCCACACCGATTCGGCGGCGCAGCCGCTGCATTTCCGCGTCGGCAATCCGACTTAGATCATGCCCGGCAATTTCGATGTAGCCTTTGTCCGGCCTGTCAATGCCACTGAGTAGCCGCAGCAGGGTGGTTTTGCCTGCGCCGCTCTGGCCGGTGAGAAAAATCATCTCCCCACGGCGGATGCGCAGCGAAACATCAGCCAGCGCATGCACGTCTGGCGGGAAAGTCTTGCTGACCCTAGCCAGATCAATCATGGTCAGCCGTTTTTCTTCGCCGCTCATGGTTCAGCGTCCGAAAATGAGGTCAAAGACCGCAAAGGCTTGGCGAATGATTGCGGAGTTTTCATCTAATTGCAGGTAGGACGCGCCGCTGAGTTCCTGGCTGACCAGCTCTTGGCTAGCGGGAATAATGCCTGCCAGCAGCAGGCCGCTCTCAGTCACCGCCGCATTAATTTTCTCCTGCAATGCGGACGGGATAGGATCAGGCGCACGGTTGACGATCAAATACTGCTGCCGGATGTCGAGCTGAAGCGGTCCGGTCAGTTCTGCAATCCTGCGGGCGGTGAGAATGCCCCGCGCCGAAGGGTCGGAAACAATTAGCAGGTAATCAATCTTGCGCAAATTCAGGCGGCTGAGATGTTCCATACCCGCCTCATTATCGACGATGATATACTTGTAGTTGTCCGCCAACCGGTCCATGGTCATGGCCAGATACTGGTTGGCCGCGCAGTAACAGCCAGGGCCGTCTGGTTGGCCCATCACCATCAGGTCAAAGCTGCTCTCCTCAATCAACGCCTGATGGATTTTCATCTCCATATATTGATCGCGGGTCATGCCAGGCGGCAGGTCACCTTTCAGCTCTTTGCGAATTTTGCCAAGCGTGTTGCGCACCTCTACGTTAAGAAGCTCGTTCAAGTTGGCATTGGCATCAGCATCCACAGCCAAGGCCGGAGTCATCTTGCGGGCGGTCAGATATTTGAGCAGCAAGGCGGCGGTGGTAGTTTTGCCGGTGCCGCCCTTGCCTGCGAGGGCGATAATCTGGGGCATTGTGTTGCTGTCCTATTTATGAGGGGATCATGCCGGGTGAGAATCTCTCCGCTATCATACTCAAAAACGAGGCTAGTTCCAAGCTAAAGCTGCGGACCCTGCTGCAATAGACCTCTTGCATAAGTCATCCTCCGGCAATTTTTAACTCCATGTTATAGACGGCGGCGATCAAGCTGAAGCGAAGACCGAAACGCTACCTAATGTGCACTCTTTATGGAGCAACCAAGCCATCCAAGTCAAGTGGAGGGCGATTATAGACCAAATTAAGGAAGACGCAAACAGTGTGCGCCAAGATTTTACGAATCAGACGATGTTGAAAATGCCAAAGATCGTGTACACGAATCTGGTCTATTTTGAAACGTCTTGTCAAATGGGAGCCTACTGTTTCGATACGTTTTCTGAT
>DHWV01000070.1 GCA_002413355.1 Desulfobulbaceae bacterium UBA5173
TTTTACCAACTGCGTAACTCCTATTAAATTGCGTTTGCTCAAGATCAAGAGATTCTTTGAGCAAGTTCTGAAGGTACTGTCCGCACCTGCGCCTATCGGCACTCAGATTTTACCCGGCACCGGAGACCTGCCATGTCTAATCCCCTGAACTGTTTCACCGCCTATGATGTCCGAGGCCGTGTCCCGGAAGAGCTGAACCCTGCTATCGCCGCCCGGATTGGGTTGGCCTTCTGCTGCCAGATTGAGGCCCGCAAGGTGGTGATTGGCCGCGATGTCCGCCTGTCCAGCCCGGAGATTGCGGAAACCCTGTGCGACGTGCTGACCAAAGCAGGCATTGCTGTGATTGACATTGGCCTGTGCGGCACCGAGGAAGTTTATTTCGCGGTCTTTAACGGCGAGGCGGAGGGCGTTGACGGCGGCATCATGGTCACGGCCAGCCACAATCCAGCTGAATGGAACGGGATGAAGTTTGTCCGCAAAGGCGCGCAGCCCATGTCCGCCGACTCTGGCCTGCTGGAAGTGGCCAAGCAAGCAGCGGATGCAGACTGGCACTGCACGGCCTTGCTGAACAAGCCTGCCCATGTGGGCCGCAACCAAAAGATGCCGAACAAGCATCTCTACATCTCACACTTAATCGCCGCTGTTGACCCTGCTGCGCTCAGGCCGCTGAAGATCGTGGTCAATGCGGGCAATGGCTGCGCAGGGCCAGTGATCGATCTGCTGGCGCAGCGGCTGCCGTTCACCTTCATCAAGCTCAACTGGCAGCCGGACGGCAGCTTTCCCAACGGCGTACCCACCCCGCTCCTGCCGGAGAAACGGGAGGACACCGCCCGCGCCATCCGTGAGCAGGGGGCTGACTTAGGCATCGCTTGGGATGGCGACTGCGACCGCTGCTTCTTCTTTGACGAGCAGGGGCGTTTTATTGAGGGATATTACCTTGTCGGCCTGTTGGCAGCGGCGATGCTGTGCCAGCGTCCGGGCGGCGTGATTCTGCACGATCCGCGCCTGATCTGGAACACCCAGGAAATGGTTGCGGCGGCGGGCGGCAAAGCGGTGATGGTCAAGACTGGCCACGCCTTTATCAAGGAGGCTATGCGCCGCGAGAAGGCCATCTACGGCGGCGAGATGTCAGCCCATCATTACTTCCGCGACTTTGGCTGCTGCGATTCCGGGATGCTGCCGTGGCTGCTGCTCTGCCAGCTCCTGAGCGAACGGAACGCGCCGTTATCCTCTCTGCTCGATGAGCGGATGCGGGCCTTCCCGGTCAGCGGGGAAATCAACTCCACTGTGGCTGACCCGGACGCGGTCATCGGCAATGTGGAGGAACGATATCAAGACAGTGAGAAAGACTATACAGACGGTCTGTCAGCCGCTTATCCGAACTGGCGGTTCAACCTGCGTAAATCCAACACGGAGCCGGTGCTGCGCCTGAATGTGGAGACCCGGGGCGACGTGCCGCTGCTGAAGGAGAAAACCGAGGAGCTGCTGGGACTGATCAGAGGCTGAGGGGAAAATTGTCTCCATCCACTCGCCTTTTTCTGCTGCGGCATGGCCCGACAGATGCGCCGCCCGGCAGCTTGCTGGGCAGCACAGACGTGCCGTTGTCCGGGAAAGGCCTTTCGCAGCTCAATGGCTTGATTGGGACACATCTTCAAACCGTGGAACGCTGGCATTGCAGCCCACTGCTTCGCGCCCGCCAGACCTTGGATTGTCTCCGGCAGCATGGCTGCCCTGTTGAACAGCCGGTTTACGACAGCAGGCTGCGGGAAATACACTTTGGCGACTGGGAGCTGCGCAGCTTCGCTGACATTGCCGCCGCTGATCCGGCTCGAATTGAGGCGTGGCAGCAGTATGAGGACTTTGTTTTTCCCGGCGGCGAGGCAGTGGCCGATTTTGTCAGCAGAATCAAGGGAGTGCTGACTGATATAGCCGAATCCGGCGGCAGCATTGGCGTGGTGACGCATGGCGGTGTCATCCGCACGATGATTTGCCTTGCCCTCGGCCTGCCGCCGCGTAACTATCTGCTCTTTGACGTACAGCCCGCCTCACTGACCGTGCTGGATATTTTTTCCGGCGGCGGAGTGCTGCGGGGCTTGAATCTGTGCAATGGGTAGAGAGATCCCTGTCGCCCGCCCTTCCCTTTCACGCTGCCTCAGCCATCATCATCTGCCGTTCAGCCAGCAGCGGATATCCCATTGCCTCGCGCTGGGCCACGTAGCTTTGCGCCACCTGGCGGGCAATGTTGCGGATGCGGCCAATGTAGCGCGTCCGCTCGGCCACGCTGATCGCTTTGCGGGCATCGAGCAGGTTGAAGGTGTGCGAGCACTTCAGGCAGTGGTCGTAGGCCGGGAGAATCAGCCCTTTTTCAATCAGCTTGAGCGCGTCCCGCTCCCAGTTGTTGAAGTTGGTCATCAGGTCGGGAACATTGGCCTCTTTAAAATTGAAGGCGGAGAACTCGCGCTCAGCCTGAAGGAAAATCTGGCCGTAGGTCACATCGCGGTTCCATTGGATGTCATAGACCGACTCTTTCTTTTGCAAATACATGGCCAGACGCTCCAGGCCATAGGTAATCTCCACTGTCACTGGATACAGCTCCAGCGAGCCTGCCTGCTGGAAATAGGTGAACTGCGTTACCTCCATGCCGTCGAGCCAAACTTCCCAGCCCAGCCCGGACGCGCCCAAGGTCGGCGACTCCCAGTCGTCCTCGACAAAGCGGATGTCGTGTTCCAGCAGGTTGAGGCCGAACTCGCGCAGGCTGCCAAGGTATAATTCCTGGATGTTGCGCAGCGAGGGCTTGATCACCACCTGGTATTGATAATAATGCTGAAGGCGGTTGGGATTCTCGCCGTAGCGTCCATCGGTCGGGCGGCGCGAAGGCTGGACATAAGCCGCTTTCCACGGCTCCGGCCCAAGGGCTTTCAGCAGCGTGGCGGGATGGAACGTACCCGCGCCGACTTCCATGTCGTAAGGCTGCATGATGACGCAGCCGACGGATGCCCAATATCTGTTCAGCGCAGCGATGATGTCTTGGAAATACATGGCCGGAACGCCTCCTGCGGGGTAGAATTGACGATCTGTGCAGCGAGCCTGTGTGCAGCACAGTATTTATGGTCTTTTTCACATTTTGTCAATTATGTTCCCGCAAATCCCGCTTTTCGCCGAGATCAAGCATATCATTAAGGCCAGCCACACGGTCGCCGTGGTCGGCCTTTCGCCCAAGCGGGACAGGCCCAGCCATCAGGTCGCCCGTTATCTACAAGAGGCTGGTTATCGGATTGTTCCAGTCAACCCTGCCTGCGCGGCGATTTTGGGCGAGCCGTGTTATCCCGACCTGTGCTCTGTGCCAGTGCCAATAGACATTGTGGATGTCTTCCGCCGCCCCGAAGACGTGGAGCCGATCGTCTACGAGGCGATTGCTGTCGGCGCAAAGCTGGTCTGGATGCAGATAGGCGTGGTCAACGAAGCGGCGGCCAGGCTCGCCGAAGAGGCCGGACTGCTTGTGGTCATGGACCGCTGCCTGAAGATCGAGATGGAGCGGTTGCGCGGGCCGCTTTCCCGTTGCTCCCTGCCGCCATCTGGCGTATAGTTTTCCGATGAGCAAATTTTTTTGAGCCAAAAAGGAGACAGGACAGCATGAAGGTTGTGGCATTCAACGGCAGCGCGCGCAAAGGCGGCAACACCGAGAAACTGATCAGCTATGTCTTTGAGGAGCTGGAAAAGGAAGGAATCGAAACCGAGCTGGTCAGTTTGGCCGGACAACATCCGCACGGCTGCATCGCCTGCTACCAGTGCTTTGCCAACAAGAATCGCCGATGCGCGGTGACAACCGACTGCATCAACGACTGCATCGCCAAAATGGAGGAGGCGGACGGCATCATTCTTGCCTCGCCCACCTATTTCGCCGACATGAGTTCCGAACTGAAAGCCCTGATTGACCGCAGCGGCATGGTCTCGCGGGCCAACGGCGACATGCACCGCCGCAAAGTCGGGGCCGCTGTGGTAGCCTGCCGACGCTCCGGCGCAATCCACGTCTTTGACTCCATCAATCATTTTTTCACCATCGGCCAAATGATCATCGTCAGCTCCTCGCACTGGAACATCGGCATAGGCCGGGAAAAAGGCGAGGTTGCCAACGATGCGGAAGGCGAGGCTATCATGCGCACGCTCGGCCAGAACATGGCGTGGCTGCTGAAAAAGCTCAAAAACTGATCAGCCTGCCGGGCGCAGTCGCCAAAATAACCATTGACCGCAGGCTTTCCGGGCCGTTATAACTGAAACAGAGTCTGGCTGCGGCCGCCGCCAGATGTGACTGAGATTTGCCCCGCCCGCAAGGCGAATGGAAAAGGAGCGTTGCCATGCTGGTGATCTGCGAGGACTGCGCCAAAAAATACCACATTGACGAAAGCCGAATACAGGGAAAGCGGGCCAAATTTTCCTGCAAAGCCTGTGGCCACATTATTGTGGTGGAGAAGTCGGACAGCATTCCCCCGGCCGATCCTGTTCCCCCCTCTGCGACGACACCATCGGCAATCAAGGACAGCGAAGCTGACAAAACTGCTGTGCCGACGGGCCGCAAGGCAGCAGAAACAGTGACTGCCGTCAGGGGCCGGGGGAAACCTTTTTTCCTGCCGCTGCTGGCAGTGCTTGCCGCCGGATTTCTGCTCGCGGGCGGCGCATTTCTTTTTCTTTATCTACGCCATATCCCGGCAATGATCAGCCAAGAAAGCGAGCTGCGCAGCTTGGCACTGGCGGTCTCGCTGGATCAGGCGGTCAAAGCACCCCTGCTGCGCAAAGATTACCTGCTCGTCAATCAGGAGACCAAACGCACGGCTAAGTTACCGGGCGTGGCGTATGCCGCTGTAGTGAATGAGAAAGGTGCGGTAGCCGCCGGTTTTTTCAATCCCCAAGCCGGATTTGACAGCCGTTTCGTCCAGCGGGTCAAAGAAAAAGGCTTCCCAGTTGATGTGCTGACCCAGAATGGTCTGAAAAACGGGGCCAAGGAAGGCAGTGTCCGCATCAGCATGGGCGGTCTGCCGGTGGACGACCGCGTGCTGGCTCTGACTGAAGGCGATGGCGAGGTGCATGTCGGTTTGCCTGCCACCGATTCTGGCCAGACTATTCGCCAAGTGTTGCTTTCTCCTCTGCTGCTCATTCCTGCTGGAATAGCCCTGCTTTTCGCCGGAATAGTGCTGCTGCTCACCGACTGGCTGATCATCCGTCCGGCCCGCAGCCTGACCAACGCCGCCAACCGGATCAGTCTTGGCGAGCTGGATTTGGCCATCGCCGCTGAAGGTTCCCGCGAACTGCGCGATCTGGCTCTTGCGGTGGAACGGATGCGTCATTCGGTCCGCATTGCGGTCGAACGACTGACCGCCACCAAACTGCAATGAGGCTGTCATGAAAAAAACGCTGTTCATCGTGGCCTGCCTGCTTCTCTGCGCTTCTGTTCAAGCCGAGGAGCTGACCTTGTCGGCCGAGCCATTCGCCCCGCCGGAAAAAATGACTGCGATGCTCGCGCCGCTGGCGGAAAAACTAAGCGCGGCAGCAAAAATCAGCGTCCGGCCAGTGCTGAGCAAGAATGCTGCTGAATACGAAACCGAGCTACTGCGCGGCGCAATCGCCATTGGCTATGAAAGTCCGCTGCGTTACGTTAAAGCGGCGGACCGGCATGAGGTGCTCGTCACGGCTTCCGAGAAAAAAAATGGTGCTAAGCTTCAGGGTCTCATCATCAGCCGACCAGCTTCAGGGATCACCAAAGCGGCTGATTTGAAAGGCAAGCGGATCATGATCGTCAGTAAGATGTCCGCAGGCGGCTATCTCTCCCAGAAGCAGGCACTCAAGGAAGCGGGCATCTCTGTTGAACAGGACTGCCAGCTCATCGAAGCGGCGGAAAACCGCGAAGAAAATGTCATCATCTCGGTGAGCCTTGGTGACGTTGATGCTGGCTTCATCTCCGAATCAGCCCTGCGCAGTGCCGATGAATATATCGCGCCCGACTCGGTGACCGAAGTGCTGAAGACCACGCTCCTGCCGAACTGGGCCTTGTCCGTCAGCCGTAGTCTGCCGCAGGAGCTGAAGGAAAGCCTTCAGGCCGCCTTGGTTGGACTGCCTGAAAACGACCCGGCCCTTGCCGCGTTGGGAATCAGTGGCTTCAAAACAGCCCAAGACGCAGACTATAATCCTATCCGCAGGGTAGCGGAATAAGGAAAACCAGCCCAAGCCCTGCGGACACGCCCATGCTTCTGCCCCGCGAAAAACCCTTTCTCAGCGGCCTGAACAGCTACTATCTGGACGTTGAAAAATTTATTCAGCATCTGCAAGGGGAAATCGGCACCGGATGCGTGTACGGATCGGGTGCCGATCAGGAGCTGATGGTCTACTTTGATGAATCGGATATTGTCCGCAGCCTGACCCAGAACAAGGGTGAACATGCCTTGGCCTCAGAGCAGCTTGATCATGTTTTCTCCGCGCTGACGCAGCGCAGTTTTCAAGTTGCGGTCTATTATCTCGACCAAGACTCCATTTTTTTCTGGGGTCAGCTCCCCACCTTCCGCCGGGCCAAATCACGCCTTTCCTCAGCACGAGTCAGCCTCCCGGACTTAGCCTTTCGGCTCAATCAAAAAAAATTCTCCGGCTTTATTGAAGTCGATGTGAAAGGCCGGAGCGACTGCGCAGTGCTGTTCTTTCATCAGGGGCAGCGGCGGGGCGGCTCCTATTACTGGGGTGTCGGCGGCCTCAGCCCTTCGGACGACGACTACAACACTCTGCTGGCCATGATCCAGAAAAGCGGCGGGGAGTACAGTCTTGGTTATTTCACCAGCGACCCGGTGGCCGCCGCGCCTACGGCTCTGCCTCAGAACATGACGGAACAAGAGCTTGTTCAATCAGAACCGATTGAAGAATCCCGCCTGCTCACGGACATTGATCGGGCGGTCAATGAATTTCTTGCTCTTTTCCGAGAAGCAGCCAGCTCAAAAAGCGATTTGGATCCGTTGCTGGAGCTAAAGCTGAAATTCATTGACTTTGTCAATATTTATCCAGTGCTGGATCCCTACGGACAAGCCTGCGTCCTCCACCAAGACGGCAGCGTCACCTTTGCTGACGACAACGCGGCCAAGGCAGGCGCGGAGGGCATTGTTGACTGCGTCTGGATTGTGGTTGAGGAGCAGAAGCTGCACAAGAAATTTAAGGCAGCTCTGAAGAAGATGGTGGACAAAGATGTCCTGCGGGCGCAGGGAATTGAAGTGGAGCGGTGAGCTGAAGCGGCTTTCCTCAGGTGCTGCGCTTGTGTTTTCTCTTTTAGTTCCTTCTGGTGCAATCATGAACAAATCATTTACAATCCTGCTGATGCTGGTTTGTCTCTTTTCAGTCAACAACCTTTATGCCGCTGTGGGCTGCGATCTCAACGACCCGGACAAGGATGTGGCTCGGCTTTTCCCTGAATCAACCGGCTATAAAACCAGCTACCTGTCCTTGGACAAGCTCGGCGGCGCAGCATTGATGCAGGAAATCGAGAAGAGGCTCGGTGATTCCTTTCAAGGTCTATACGAAACCGTTGACGTTCCCTACACGCTCTATGAAATCTACAAGGAAAAAGAAAAGATCGGTTATATTCACGGCGTGAATCAAAAAGGTGAATACGGCGGTATTCAGGTTTTCCTCGTGCTGGACATGGCTGGTACCATTAAGTCGCTTTATTTTCAAAAGTTGACCTCCAGAGCGGCCAAGCAGCTACGTGAGCCTGATTTCGGCAAGCAGTTTGTCGGGCTGAATTTGAAGGATTTTTATTCCTATGATGTGAAAGCGGGCAAGAGCGTGCCGTCCGGTAAGGTGGACGAGATCAAGAATCCGGTGCCAGAGGCGGCGGGGGATTTCCGGGCCGCGCTGCGGGCAACCAAGAAAAACCTGATTCTGATGGATCAGTTTGTGTACAGCAACAAGCACCTGCAATACTTCAAGCCGTAAGGAACAGAAAACAAAGGCGCACAGTAAGGAGTACCTGCCGCTTTTAACGCAAAACAATTTGACAGCAAATCGGATCAGGCTGATAATAATTTGTTGGCACGGTTTGAGCTGCTTGCAGAGAAGGCGGCTCCTCTCTATCAATTACAACGTTGCAAGAGGAAGGTATGAAAACGGAATCTGGGGTAGTTGCTGCATCGCTGTCGGTTGCGGCTGCTGTTTTGCTGCTGTCAAGTCACGCTGAGGCGTTGCCGAGCTTTGCCAGGCAAACTGGCGTGGCGTGCGCAGTCTGTCATGTCACCGCCTTCGGGCCTGCGCTGACTGCCTTTGGGCGCGATTTCAAGCTCAAGGGGTACACTGCATCAAGCGGTGTCCAGCAGAAGCTCCCGCCAGTGTCTGCAATGGTCTTAGGCTCGTTCAATCATACCAAGGCTGACCAAGATGGCGGTGCTGCCCCCGGATTTGGTGACAATGATAATGTGGTTATGGATGAGGCCAGCGTATTTTATGCCGGGCGCATCACGGACAAAGTCGGCGTGTTCAGCCAAGTCACGTATGATGGCGCAGCGCATCACGGCATCGCATGGGACAATATGGACATCCGCTTTGCGGACAGCGGTAAAATCGGCCAGACAGACATCGTGTACGGACTGTCGTTGAACAATGCGCCGACAGTGCAGGACTTATGGAGTTCCACCTCAGTCTGGGGATTTCCTGCGGTAAGCTCGGCACTTTCTCCCACACCTGCCGCCGCGCCGATTCTTGAAGGCGCATTTGACACTCAAGTTGCTGGAGTGTCTGCCTATGCGATGTTCAATAACCTGCTTTACACAGAAGTCGGCGCGTACAAGATGCTGTCAAGAAAATGGCAGCGCAATTTGGGTATTTCCAGCGATGATGTTGATTCGGAATCACCAATCAACGGATTGGCTCCTTATGGCCGTGTGAAGCTCCAGCATGATTTCGGCCCGCATTATGTCTCTGCCGGGCTGATCGGCATGACGGCAGAGGTTGAACCTGGCGGCGACAGCAGTGCCGGAACTGACCGCTACACTGATTATGGTGTGGATGCCTCCTATCAATGCACCAAAGGGGCGAATATCTTCACCGCCGATCTCAGCTTCATCCATGAGAAACAGGAGCTGGATGCAAGCTATGCCCTGAACGCTGCAAGCATCACATCAAATCATCTCAACTCATTTAAAGCCAATCTCGGCTGGGTATATCAGCAGACCTATGCGCTGAGCACTGGGGCATTCATCATCGACGGCGATCAGGACAACTTTGTCCCTGATGCGACCAGAGTTGTCTATACTGATTCTATTGATGACGTTCCTGAATCAACCGGTTATACTCTGCAAGCCGAATATATTCCCTTTGGTAAGGGTGATCCTATGACCTCGTGGACCAATCTGCGGCTGGGACTGCAATACACCTATTACACGAAGTTTAACGGTGATGCTGATGATTACGATGGTGCTGGCCGTTCAGCGCAGGACAACAACGCCCTCTATGCGTTCGCGTGGCTGAGTTTCTAATGCTGTCGGTTGCGGTGTGAAGCTCCGCAATCACGCTTTGCCCCGTCTCAAGTATTCCTTGCAGGCGGGGTTTCTCTTTGGTTAGATTCAGCCTCCATCAGCAATGGTGATGCAAGGAGGAGATAGAAAATGCTCAGCATTTACAAAGTCTGCTATAAGAATTTGCTGCGGAAAAAAGTCAGAAGTTCATTAACCATCATCGGTGTTGGCTTGTCTGCTTGGGTCTTAGCCAGTCTGATGGGCTTCAACAAAGGCTACGAGGCTTCACTGAACCGTGACATTGACAACATGGGCTTTCAGATTGTGGTTACGGCTAAAGGCTGCCCCTATGAAGCCGCCACTTTGATGCTGAAAGGCGGCACCAGCCTCCGCTACATGAAGGAAAGCGTTGTCAACGAAGTTGCGGCCAATGCTGAAGTGGAGAAGATGACTCCGATGTTGATGCAAGCCATCTTTGATCCTAACAAAGGAGAAAGTGGCGGCATGTCGGCCTATCTTGGTGTTGATCCAGCCTCCTTCCCGCAGATGAAGACCTACCTTGAGTTCAAGCAAGGCGGCTGGTTCAAGGATGCGGCGGCGTATGAGGCGGTGCTGGGTTATGAGGCTGCCGAGCTGGAGCAGCGCGAGGTCGGCGACAAGCTGCTCATTCCAGAAAAGAATGCCGAGCTGAAGGTGGTCGGCATTCTCAAGCGCACTGGCACCCAAGACGACGGCACCATCTTCATTCCGGTCAAGGCGGTGCAGCAGATCTTTGCCAAACCCGGCGAGCTGACTGGCCTTGGCATCAAGGTGAAGAAAGATGCCAACATCGCCCAGCTTGAGGAAAAGCTCTACAAGCTGCCGGACGTGCAGGTGGTATCACTGGCGCAGGTCAAGCAGACGATCATGAACTTGGTCTCTACCGCCAAAGTGATGGTGCTATCCATCGCCATCATTGCCGTCATTATTGCGATGGTCGGCGTGATCAACACCATTCTCATGTCGGTCTTTGAACGCTATCAGGAGATCGGCATCCTCAAGAGCATCGGCGCAATGCCGGAAGACATCTTCAAGCTCATCTGGATCGAGACCTTCATCCTCTGTCTGCTTGGCGGACTTTTCGGTGCAGTGATGGCTTTTGGGCTGTCACAAGTCACTGAGCTGCTCATCCGCAGGCTCCTCCCCTATGCGCCCACTGGTTCACTGATTCTTCTTGATTTCAAGCTGATCCTGACGACATTGATCTCTGTGTTACTGATTGGTCTGGTCAGCGGCGTGTATCCGGCTTGGAAGGCGGCGCGTGTCCGCCCACTTGAATCCATCCGCAACGAAATGGGGTAAGCTATGAGCATCGGCATTGCGGCGCAGAATCTGACCAAGGTGTATCGGCGCGGCACTGAGGAAGTGCTGGCAGTCCACAACGTTTCGCTGGAGATTAAAGCGGGCGAATACGCTGCCTTCATCGGGCCGTCCGGCTCAGGCAAAACCACGCTGATCAACATCCTTGGTTGTTTGGACAATCCCACGTCCGGTAGCCTAACCATTGCCGGGCGTACGATCTTCGGGCAGAAGAAAGCTGTGTCCGAACGCGAGCTAACCAAGGTGCGTCGGGAGCTGTTCGGCTACATCTTCCAGAAGTTCTATCTCATTCCCACCCTCAACGTGCTGGAGAACGTCCTGCTGCCCTGCACCTTCTTCCGCAAGGAGGACGCAGACGGCTACGCGGTTGAGCTGCTGCAATCGCTGGGCATGGAGAAGCGGCTAAACCATCTGCCTGGCCAGCTCTCTGGCGGCGAAATGCAGCGCGTGGCCATTGCCCGCTCGCTGATCAACCGCCCGCAGATACTGCTTGCTGACGAGCCGACCGGCAACCTCGACTCCGCCCGCAGCCATGAGATCAGCGAGGTCTTGCAGGAGCTGAATCAGCGCGACGGCCTGACCATCATTCTCGTCACCCACAACCCGGAGCTGGCGAAGACCGCGCACCGCATTGTCGAGCTGCGGGATGGGAAGATTACGGCATAGCCGCCAACACGCAAGCAAAGCACCTCCTCCCCCCGCTTCATCGGCTCCTCCACTATCTCACCGGCTTGTCTCCCTGCCGTTTTCGGAGTACAGTTGCACTCTCTCTGCCAACACATCCGCACTACTCACAGGAGAATATAGCCATAGCACAATAAAATGACTACAGCACGGACTGCTGAAAAAGTTCATCAGTCGAACAGCGAAGTTTTCTCATGAGGGCTTTAGGGCCTGTTAACACTGCTTGATT
>DHWV01000114.1:0-2881 GCA_002413355.1 Desulfobulbaceae bacterium UBA5173
GTCTCGCCGGACTGGGAGATGGCCACAGTCAGGACGCGCTCGTTGAGCAACAGGCGGCGGTAGCGGAACTCTGAAGCAATATCCACATCCACTGGAATGCCCGCCCATTTCTCCAGCCAGTATTTGGCGACCAAAGCCGCGTGCCAGGAGGTGCCGCAGGCAACCAAAGCAATGCGCTCAATCGTGCGCAGCTCGTCATCGCTGAGACCGATTTCCGGCAGGTTGATGCTGCCGCTCTCCGGGTCTATCCTGCCGCTGATAGTGTTGAGGATCGCCTGCGGCTGTTCGTAGATTTCCTTGAGCATGAAATGTCGGTAGCCGCCTTTCTCGGCCATGGCCGCGTTCCAGTCAATCGTCCGCACGTCCTTCTCAATCCGCTCGCCGCTCTCAATGCCGATGACTGAGTAGGTGCCCTTGTCAAGTATGGCCAGCTCGTGGTCATCCAAGAAGATCACCTTGCGGGTGTAAGGTAGCAGGGCCGGGATGTCGGACGCGATGTGACAGGCATCGTCGCTCAGGCCCATGACCAAGGGGCTTTGGTTGCGGGCGGCCACGATCCGGCCCGGCTCTTTGGCCCAGATCACGCCAAGAGCGTAGGAGCCTTCCACCCGCGCCAAGGCTTTGCGCACAGCGGCGACCAGATCATGCTCCAGATACTTCTCAATCAGATGGGCCAGCACCTCGGTGTCGGTCTGCGAGGAGAAGACATGGCCCTCGGCCAGCAGCTCCTGCTTGAGGCTGCCGTAGTTCTCAATGATGCCGTTGTGCACCACCACCAGCTCGCCGGTGCAGTCGGTGTGGGGGTGCGCGTTGTCCTCGGTGGGTGCGCCGTGCGTGGCCCAGCGGGTGTGGCCGAGGCCGGTGTGAGTGTCCGCGCCGATCTGCTCCTCCACCGCCTTTTCTAAGTTGATTAGCTTACCTGCCGCCCGGAAGCGCACCAGCCTGCCGTCCTGCTGACAGACCAAGCCAGCAGAATCATAGCCCCGGTATTCCAGACGGCGCAAACCTTCCAGCAGCACCGGAATCACCTTCCGGCTGCCTGTATAACCGACTATGCCGCACATAGATATATTCCTCAATCTCAGGGGTTCCGCGCCGTAGCTGGCGCAGGGATGGACAGAAAACCGATGCGAAGAATGGTAGCACACAGTGTTTGAAAAGGGCACTGAAAAGTGGCTGATGCCCTCTGCGGCTGCTTCTCAATCCGTTCACCGTTCCAGCAGATCGTCATAGCGCAGCAGCTCAATCCGCTTGCCATCCACGCGGATCAGCCCCTCCGCGCTCAGGCTGGCAAAAATGCGCGACAGCGTTTCCGGGCTGGTGCCGAGCAGGCTGGCAAGCTGACCTTTGGGGATGTCGAGCGTGACCTCGTCGCGCCTGCCTTGGTCCTCCGCAAGAAAGACCAAATGCGCGGCTAAACGGCCAGGCACTTCCTTCAGCGAGAGGCTTTCAATTTGGACGGCGAATTGGCGCAGCCGCCGCGAGAGCACGGCCAGCATGGATAATGCCAGTTCCGGCGAGGCGGTGATCAGGGAGATGAACGCAGGCCGAGGAAAAAAGAGAGCCGCCGAGGCGGTCAGGCTAACTGCGTTGGCCGGAAAAGGCTGGCCGTTGAAGACCGGCACCTCGCCGAACGGTTCGCCTACGCCGAAGACATGCAGGATCTGCTCCCTGCCGTCAGGCGACATTTTGAAGACCTTCACCTGCCCTTGAGCGACCAAGTAGAAGCCGTCCGCCTTCCTTCCTTCAAAGAAAATTGCCTCGTTTTTGCCGAACCGCCGCTCATGGGTGATGCCTGCCAGCTTAGCCAGCAGCGGTTCCGGCAGGCCGTTGAAGAGGAGGGAGCGGGAGAGAAGCTGTGTTGTTTTGTCTATCATCATGCCTTGGTGAATTAGTCACTCTGCACCTTTTGCGGAAGCACTGGAGTGCTGGATGACTTCCCGCAGCAGTTAGGTGCATCTGGTGAGATTTTTACATTTCTCTTGACATAGATCAAGGGAAGAGGGTTCTATACAGGGTATTATTTTTTGGTGAACAAAGATGTCTCAAGCGCAGTCATGCGCGAAACCCTCATATAAGGAGAATGGTATGTACTGCAACCAATGCGAACAAACCGCCAAAGGCATCGCCTGCACCAACGCCGGAGTCTGCGGCAAGAACGGCGAGCTGGCCGATATTGAGGATGTGCTGATCTACGCCCTCTGCGGGCTGTCGCTCTATGCTGACGAGGCCCGCAAGCGCGGCATTGTTGATGCGGCCTTGGACCGCTTCACGATGGAGGCGGTTTTCTCCACGCTCACCAACGTCAACTTTGATCCTGACCGCTTTGCCGCGCTGATCAGCAAGACGGTCGAGCTGCGCGAGGGCCTGAAGGCCAAGCTCGGCAAGATCGATATTGCTCATCCGGCAGCGTCCTTTGTTCCGGCGGACACGGTCAACGGCTTGGCGGAGCAGGGCGCGGCCTTGAAATTCATTGCGACGCTGGATGCGGACGAGAACATCCGCTCGCTCAAGCAGACCCTGCTCTACGGCCTGAAGGGCATTGCCGCCTATGCTGACCACGCCGCCATCCTTGGCCAGGAAGACCCGGCTATTGCTGGCTTCATGTATGAAGCACTTTCCGCGCTGCTCGCTCAAGGGCTGACCATTGAGCAGTGCGTGCCAGTGGCGATGAAGGCTGGTCAGATCAACCTGCGGGCGATGGAGCTGCTGGACGCAGGCAACACCGGCAGCTACGGCCATCCGGTGCCGACCTCTGTGCCGCTGGGACACCGCAAGAACAAGTGCATCCTGATCACCGGCCACGACCTGCGCGACCTTCAGCTGCTTCTTGAGCAGACCGCAGGCAAGGGCATTGACATCTACACCCACGGCGAGATGC
>DHWV01000114.1:3152-3306 GCA_002413355.1 Desulfobulbaceae bacterium UBA5173
CACGGCGAGATGCTGCCCACGCACGGCTACCCGGAGCTGAAGAAGCACCCGCACTTCTACGGCCACTTCGGCACAGCGTGGCAGAACCAGCACAAGGAGTTCCCGGAATTCCCCGGCCCGGTGCTCTTCACCACCAACTGCATCCAGAAGCCGC
>DHWV01000114.1:3548-3982 GCA_002413355.1 Desulfobulbaceae bacterium UBA5173
ACCAACTGCATCCAGAAGCCGCGCGAGGACTACAAAGATCGCATCTTCACCACCGGCTTAGTCGGCTGGCCGGGCGTGACCCATATCGCCAGCAAAGACTTCAGCCCGGTGATTAAGAAAGCTCTGGCAATGGACGGCTGGCAGGATGAGGCGGACAAAGGCAGCGTGCTGGTCGGTTTCGCCCGCAACGCGGTGCTCGGTGTGGCGGACAAGGTGATCGAGGCGGTGAAGAACAAGCAGATCCGCCACTTCTTCTTGGTCGGCGGCTGCGACGGTGCCAAGCCAGGCCGCGACTACTTCACCCGCTTTGTCGAGCTGGTGCCGAATGACTGCGTGGTGCTGACTCTCGCCTGCGGCAAGTTCCGCTTCTTTGACAAACAGCTCGGCGACATCGGCGGCATTCCGCGCCTCTTGGACGTGGGCCAGTGCAACGA
>DHWV01000114.1:4227-34983 GCA_002413355.1 Desulfobulbaceae bacterium UBA5173
AGTGCAACGATGCCTACTCGGCCATTCAGATTGCCGTGGCGTTATCGAAAGCCTTTGGCTGCGGCGTGAACGATCTGCCGCTCTCGATGATCATCTCTTGGTACGAGCAGAAGGCGGCGGCCATCCTCCTCACCCTGCTTTCGCTCGGCATCAAGGATATCCGCCTCGGTCCGACGCTGCCTGCCTTCATCAGCCCGGCAGTGCTTGCCTTCTTGGTTGCCACCTTTGGCATCAGGCCGATTGCGGCCACGCCAGAGGAAGACTTGCAGGCGATCTTGGGTTGATCGATCCTCTGTGGGGGTGAGCACAACGTTCGCCCCCGTCTCTGTTTACTTCAAGCCGTGCATCCCGTTCAAATACCACTGCCACACCGCCAAGATGCCGTCCTGAAAGAAGAGCCATGACAAGGCCGCCAAGGACAGGAACGGGCCAAAGGGAATGCGTGTCTGGCTGCCTTTTTTCTGCGCAAGCAGTGATGCCCCGCCGATCACCGAACCAGCCAGCGAGCTGGCGAAGACCACGTACAGCAGACTCTGCCAGCCAAGAAAAGCACCGATCATCGCCAGCAGCTTGATGTCACCGCCGCCCATGCCCTCTTTGCCGGTCAGTAGGGCATAACCAACTGCCACGCCGTACAATATTCCTCCGCCGATGAGAATCCCCAGCCCGGCCTGCTGCCAGCTCACCAAGGGGTTGAAAAAGGAGCCGACAAAGCCAATGACGATCCCTGGCAGGCTGATCACATCCGGGATGATTTGATGGTGCAGGTCAATGAAGATGATGGCAAGCAGCGCGGCGACAAAGAAAAAGTACTGCACTGCGGCAAAGGATGGGCCAAAGTGCCGGTAGAGTGCGCCGGAAAGTAGGGCCATCGCCATTTCAACCACCGGATATTGCAGCGAGATCGAAGTCTTGCAGGTTCGGCATTTGCCGCGCAGAGCCAGCCAGCTGAAGACGGGGATGTTCTCGTACCAGCGTAGTTTCGTGTTGCATTTTGGGCAGTGCGAGGCCGGAAAAATCACCGATTCCCCTTCGTTCGGCAGGCGGAAGATGACCACGTTGAGAAAGGAGCCGACCAGCGCACCGAAAATGAAGCTGTAGATGAAATAAATGGTGTCCATCGCCCGCCTCCGTGAGCGGTGTTTTTCTTGAATCAGAAGCCTGTGCAGGGTATTATACCTGACCAGCGGGCAAATGGCCGCCCGATTTTGCGCTTGTTTGTTTTTTTAGTTAATTATCGGCATGATAGCCGAGGTGATCAAACGGCCAATTTGGGAACACATCATATGCCTTACGGAACATTCAGTACATACGAAGACGTTGCAATAAAGTTTGCAATCAAATTGGCAGAACAGGAATTTGTAAAGGAAAAACAGATAAATATTGACGAATCGTTGTTTCGTTTTATTAATGACAATGTCAGAACGCGAAGAAGTTATGTGAGCGAGAACGCAATCTGCGAAAATATTATCTCGCCGATGCTCAACGTTGTTGTTAAACATAATAACCTTCCGCTCTGGTCGCATGTTAGATTTGATGTATCTGAAGAAGAAGGTTTGGTTGGTGTACCTGATTTCATCATCGCTCCTGCTTCTGAGATAGGAACAACATTCAGGAGACCGATTGTCTGCATTGCTGAAGCTAAGAAGGAGAACTTTAACGAAGGCTGGGCGCAGTCACTTGCGGAAATGATTGCTTCGCAGAAATTCAACAGCAATGAAGAATCAGAAATTTTTGGCATTGTGACCACTGGCAACTTCTGGCAGTTTGGCAAACTGCGCGGAAAAGTGCTGACCGCAGAAGTCGTGTCCTATTCCGCCGCAGAAAATCTACAGCAAGTTCTCAATGTGTTGAATTGGATTGTAGCAGAGGCAAAAAATAATATTCTACAATGAAGACCCGGCTGAAATTCGCCGAGGCATTTTCTCATGTCCTTTTCCAATTTTTCTCCCATCCTCGCCAACGAGCAGCTAACCACCGATGTCTTCCGGCTGACGGTTCATGCGCCGGAAATCGCCGCAGCCGCCGCGCCCGGCCAGTTCGTCATGGTGCGGGCGGCGGACAGCCTTGACCCGCTCTTGCGGCGGCCATTCTCCATCCACAGCCGGGGCGCGGACGGCAGCCTCAGCCTGCTCTTCAAGGTCGTTGGTCGAGGAACCGCCTTGCTTGCTAAGGCTAAACCTGGCGATGTGCTCGACCTGCTTGGCCCTTTTGGCAAAGGCTTTGATCTGAGCGCGTCCGAAAAAAAGCCGATCTGCCTGATCGGCGGCGGCATGGGCATTGCCCCGCTGCTTTTTCTCGCGCAGGAATTGCCTGGCAGAAAATACGCCCTGCTTGGCGCACGCTGCCGCGATGAGCTGACTCCGCTTGCCAAAAAAATTGCGGAACTGGGCTGCGCGGTGCAGCTTGCCACCGATGACGGCAGCCTCGGTCATCACGGCTTTATTCCTGATTTGCTGGATGAAATCTTGCCGCAGATCAGCCGGGTCTGCACCTGCGGCCCCAGCCCGATGATGCGCAGCGTGGCGGGCAAATGCCGCGCCGCCGGGGTGCTGTGTCAAGTCTCGCTGGAAACCCACATGGCCTGCGGCATAGGAGCCTGTCTCGGCTGCGTCCTGCCCGGCGCGGACGGGCGGCAGGCGCATGTCTGCACCGACGGCCCGGTCTTTAACGCGGAGGAGCTGTCATGGCAGCTGTGAGACCTGATCTGCGGGTGAAGATTGGCCTGCTGGAGCTGCAAAACCCAGTGCTGACCGCCTCCGGCACCTTTGGCTATGCGAAAGAATTCGAGCCGTTCCTCAACCTGAACCGGCTGGGCGGAATCATCGTCAAAGGCATCTCGCTGGAGCCGCGAGCAGGCAATCCGCCGCCGCGCATCGTCGAGACCGCCTGCGGGATGCTTAACGCCATCGGCTTGGAGAATGTCGGCGTTGACCGTTTCATCAGCGAGAAAATGCCGTACCTGCGCACGCTGGCCGCGCCGCTGATCGTCAATATTCTCGGCGACTCGCTTGATGACTACCGCGAGCTGGCCCGCCGCTTGGACGAGGTGCTGGGCATCAGCGGCATCGAGGTCAACATCTCCTGCCCAAATGTGAAAAAGGGCGGCGTGGCGTTCGGCGCGGTGCCGGAGATGGCAGCGGCAGTGACAGCGGCGGTGCGCGGCGCGACCAAGCTGCCGGTCATCGTCAAACTTTCGCCTAATGTTAGCGACATCACGGTGATGGCCAAAGCGGTCGAAGCGGCGGGCGCGGACGCAATCTCGCTGATCAACACCCTGATCGGCATGGCAATCAATGCCGAGACGCGCAAGCCGCGCTTGGCCAACATCATCGGCGGCTTGTCCGGCCCGGCAGTGAAACCGATTGCTCTGCGCATGGTCTGGCAGGCGGCGCAGGCAGTTTCCATCCCGGTGATCGGCATAGGCGGCATAGGCACAGCGGAGGACGCAGTTGAATTCCTCCTTGCCGGAGCCAGCGCGGTGCAGGTCGGCACCGCCAATTTCTACGATCCCTCCGCAGCGGAAAAGATCATCGCCGGGCTGGAGGACTATTTGCAGCGGCATGGCGAAGAACGGATCAGCAACCTTATCGGCGCATTGGACACAGGAGGAAAATGATGGAGCTGGGCAAGATTTGCGTCTCCTTAGCTGGAGCCGATGCGGCAGCGGTTGCTGAACAGGCGCGGCAGGTTGGCGATGCCGCTGATGTGCTGGAAATCCGCCTCGACAGCATGAACGCGCCGGAGACGGCCAAGTGCTGCTCGCTGCTGCGCAGGCCGCTGCTCTTCACTAACCGTCCGACGTGGGAAGGCGGCCAGTTCGCTGGCAGCGAGGAGGAGCGAATTGCGCCGCTGCTGGAGGCGGTGCGGCTGCGGGTCGCGTATGTTGATCTGGAACTGCGGGCCGCTCTCGACAGCCGTCACCGTCTGCTTAATGCCATGCAAGCCAGCTCCACTCGGATGATCATCTCGTGGCATGATTTTGCAGGAACTCCAGCCGCAGTTGAGCTGACCGAGATTCTGCATCAGATGATCGCCAGCGGGGCGCACATCGGCAAGATCGTCACCATGGCGCATGGGGCGAACGATGTTCTCAGGGCACTGAACCTGCAAGAACAGGCGCGGGCCGCCGGATTTTGCCTGAGCTGCTTTTGCATGGGCGAGGCTGGCCGCATCAGCCGTTTGGCCACGCTCTATCTTGGTGGCTATATGACCTACGCCTGTCTCAATGAAGAGCAGGCCACTGCGCCCGGTCAAATTTCTGTCCGCCGCCTGCGGGAGATGGTCAGTCTGCTCGCCTGAAAGCTGCCTCGGCGAATCTCTTGAATTCCTCTCAGCAATCGATCAAATCCGCAGTGAGGTGACACAATGGCCCTTCTTGACGGCAGCACAGAACTTTTCGGCATCATCGGCAATCCGGTGCGCCATACCCTCAGTCCGGTGATGCACAACGCCGCCTTTGCCAGCTTAGGCATGAACCGGGTGTATGTGCCGATGGAAGTGCATGACGTGGCGCAGGCAATGAGCGGCCTACGCGGCCTCGGCTTCCGGGGCGTGAGCGTGACCGTGCCGCACAAAGAGGCGGTCATGCCCTTCTTGGATGAAATTGATCCAGTGGCGGAGCGCATCGGCGCGGTCAACACCCTGCTGCTGCGCAAGGACAGCGCGGGCCGAACCGTCGTGCGAGGCTGCAACACCGACTGGCTGGGTGCCAACGCCGCCTTAGCTGCCACCGGACTTGATCTGCGCTCCAAACGGGTGGTGGTGGCAGGCGCGGGCGGCGCGGCCAAGGCGGTCGGCTTTGGTTTACGGCAGGCCGGGGCCGAGGCGATTATCACAAACCGGACGGAAAAGAGCGGCAAGGCGTTGGCGGACTGGCTGGGCTGCGAGTTCCTCGCTTTGGACGATCTGGCTTGGGTGCAGGCGGATGTGCTGATCAACACCACTTCGGTGGGAATGGAGCCAGACGCGGACGGCATCATTGTCCCGCCTGCGCTGTTGTCCAAGTTCGCGGTGGTGATGGACATTGTTTATGCCCCGCTGGAAACCCGCCTTTTGCGCGAGGCCAAAGCTGCTGGCTGCAAGGTCATTGACGGCTTAGCCATGCTGCTGTATCAAGGGGCAGAGCAGTTCCGCTTGTGGACGGACACAGCCGCGCCAGTGCAGGTCATGCGGGCGGCCTTGGAGGAAGAATTGCGGCGGCGGGCTGAACATTGAGCGAGGAGCAACCATGACCACACCGACCATAACGCCGCCCCTGCCTGATCTTGACCTCTGCTTGGTGGAGGGCGGGGAATTGATGATGGGGGATGACAACGGGGAATATGATGACGAGAAACCTGCGCATCGGGTGCGGGTGTCCGGTTTCTGGATAGGCAAATATCCGGTGACGCAGCGGCTGTGGCAGGCGGTGATGGGGAATAATCCTTCCAACTTCAAAGGCGAACGCCGTCCGGTGGAGCGAGTTTCTTGGAATGATACGCAGGAGTTCTTGCAGAAGCTGAACGCGCTGCCGGAAGCGCAGACGTTCATCCGTCAGCTTGATCCGCCGGGCACAATTTTCCGCTTACCGACCGAAGCGGAATGGGAATACGCGGCCCGTGGCGGAATCCACAGTCAAGGCTACAAGTACGCAGGCAGCGATCGGGCGAAACAAGTGGCTTGGCATGATGACAACAGCGATAATGAGACGCATGATGTTGGTCTGCTGCTGCCGAACGAGCTAAACCTACACGACATGAGCGGCAATGTCTGGGAGTGGTGCGCGGACTGGTTTTCCGAAGACTATTACGCTGCATGTCATCAGAAGGGCGTTGTTGAGAATCCACATGGGCCTGATAGCGGTGGCTCGGGCCGCGTGATTCGCGGGGGTGGCTGGGGCAATACGCCCGAGGATGTGCGTACGGCGGACCGCGGCAGGTTCACGCCTGATTACCGCCTCAACTTTTTGGGGTTCCGGCTCGTTCTCTCAGGTCAGCAGGGTCAAGCAGGTAGGGCAGGCGCAAGGCAAGGCCGGCCGGCCCGTGCGGCAGCCGGGACGAGACGAGCCGCCGCCTGCGTCGGCTGAAAAGGAAATGGTAAAAATTTGTCATTTCGAGCGCAGCGAGAAATCTAATGCCAAGCGAGTATCATTATTATGTTTACCTACTGACCAACCAAAACAATAAAGTGATGTACTTCGGCATGACCAACAACCTTGTGCGGCGGATGCACGAGCACAAGGCAAAGCTGGTTCTTGGCTTCACTGAAAAGTATAATGTGAATAATGGTCTATTTTGAGGAAACAATCGATGTTTACGCGGCCATAACGCGGGAGAAAGAAATAAAGAAGTGGCGGCGAGAGAAGAAGAACAACTTGGTTGCCTCTGTCAATCCAGAGTGGAACGACTTGAGCGACGGCTGGTTTGAGATTCCTCGCGTTGCTCGGAATGACAGAAATGGATGATTGTGAGCAGTTATCTTCGGAACTATAGCCAAAGCAACATAATTTGAAGCATCGTATCTGTCATTTCGAGCGCAGCGAGAAATCTCACGCCAAGGACGACGAGGAGATTCATCGCTTTGCTCGGAATGACATGCAGGCTCACTGTATGCTGCTTCAGCCATGAATCCCCTTGCCACAGCAGCGCAGACAAGCGCAAAGAGGAGAGGAGAACACCATGAATACCTCCCCTCCCTATACCGTCTGAAAAACAGCATGGGTTTTGCCTCTCAAAAGGCATAGGTTTTGCCTCTCAAAAGGCGTAGGGTTTGCCTCTCAAAAGGCATAGGCTTTGCCTCTCAAAAGGGATCCCTTTTACATCTCAAAATGGAGCCATTTTGATATACAGAATGGGTGCACTTTGATTCGCAAGAAAATTGCATGGTGCTGCTCCAGCTCTATGAGCTTATAGCCAGAGCAACATAATTTGAATCATCGTATCTGTCTCAAGTGCACTGTATGCTGCTTCAGCCATACACAGAATTTATATGAAACCAGACCTGATACAACACATTGAAGAGCTGCTCAACACCACGCTGCATCCTGCGCCGCCGGTCGGCTTGATGGCCTTCAAGAAAAATCAGCCAAAATATCTGCTGGATGAACAAGGAAATTTGATTGGCCTGAATCTTGCTGCAACAGGCTTGAATGATGAACAATGGCAAAAGATCGCCTCCATTGTAGAAGAGAACGCTGTTTCGCTGCAAGCCCTTAATCTCTGCGCCAATCAGCTCAAAAATCTTCCTCTGCCCGGAATTTCCGCGCTTGCAGTTCTTGATATTGAAGACAATCCGCTGCTGAAGAACGTTCCCCCGGACGTGGTCAAATCGGGCAATAACAACATCCTCAAATGGCTGAAAGACACAGGCAAACGCCCGGTACTGGAAGCCAAGGTGATGTTCATCGGCGACAGCAACTATGGCAAAACGCATCTTATTTCCATGCTCAAGGATGGGAGCGTTGCGCCGGGCATCACCACCACCCACGGCATCGAACGCAGCCGCATCCGCGATGCCGAATCGAACGCAGGCAAGATCCGCCTCAATGTCTGGGACTTGGGCGGCCAGCAGTTCATGCGCAGCACCCACCAGCTTTTCTTCACCGAGCGGACGCTCTACGTGCTGGTCACAGAAGCCCGCCGCGAGCGCAAGGAACTCAACCACTGGCTGAAGTTGGTGCATGAGCTGGCCGCAGACGCGCCGGTGCTGGTGGTGATCAACAAGATTGACCTCGACGACCACGACCTTGACCGCGAGCCGCTGCGCCGCGAATATCCCAACATCAAAGGCTTTGTCCGCACCGCCTGCTTTGATAGCCAGCCCGGCGGCCCGGTGCCCGGCATCATCGCCCTTGGCAGCATCAAAGAGCTGGAGCAGGAAATCCACCGCATTGTCAGCGACCGCAGGCTGATGCCCAGCGTTTTTGCCGAGCAGCGGCAGGAGTGGTTCACGGTCAAGGATGAGCTGGAGCAGATGCAGGAGGACTACATCAGCTACGAGGACTATCAGCGGCGGCCCCACATTAAAGACCTGCCTGCCGAGGAGCAGAAGCAGAATCTCAAGCAGCTCGCCTGGCTTGGGGCTGTGGTCAGCTTCATTGACGACCACCGTCTGAATGACACGCATGTCATCAATCCTCAATGGCTCTTGGACGGCATTTACCGCTTCATCAATGATACGGAAATAAAAGATAGGCGGAAAGGCGAATTCTCCTTTGCCGATTTCCAGCGGCTGCTCGATTTAGAACGATACCCTGAGCAGAAATACAACTTCTTTGTCGAGCTGATGAAGAAGTTCCGGCTTTGTTATCCGCTCCGTTGCCGAGAAAACACATGGCTGCTGCCGGATTTGTTCGCCGACATTGAGCCAAAGAATGTCTGGACGGAAATAGGTGCCATGCGCTTCCGCCTTAATTACAGCAGCTTCCCGCCTGATTTGTTCATCACCCAGTTTATTGTTGAATGCTACCAAGATATTGTTGACGAAAAACGCTGGCGCAGCGGCGTGGTGATTCAAGATAAAATTGGCGGCTGCCCGGCAATTGTCCGCCGCTCCTTCCGCCACGACCGCATTGACATTGAAGTGGCTGGCCCAAAGACGATGCGGCGCAGCATTCTGCATCACCTGCTGAATGTTTTTGCCAGCCTCCATCAGCCCTACGAGCCAAGCCTGAAAGTGGCGCGGGAGATTCCGTATCCACAAGAAAATCCAAAGGTCTGGCTCAATTATGATCATCTGCTGAAACTTGAACAGCACAACAAACCCTATTTTCACCCGGAATTGGAAGAAGATATTCCGGTTTCAGGAGTGCTGGACGGCTACGGACGGCCTAATGTCTTCAACGAATATGGTATTACGGAACATCAGGAAATCATCAGACGGCTCGATGACCTACGAAATAGCCATGACGATCATGCGGCAGAAACCCGTACCGATCACAATAGGTTTGAAAACAAGCAAAACAAACTCCGACATGAGTTGGAGCGGTTCCAGACTGAGCTGAAGCAGGCAAAAGCCATTGATAAACAGAAGTTACAAGCCCATTTTTCCGAGCTGCAAGTTCTGCTCACGCAACTGGCACAGCTGCCTGAAATCAAGCAAATCCCAGAACTGGCCAAGCAGCTTGATGCGCTGAATAAAGAATCTTCTTCTGCCGCCAGCATCAAAATGACCGTACCTTTGCTGCCGGAAATAATCCGACAGCTTCTCCCGTTGATGCCGAATATTGAGCTTGAATGTGACTTGGGAAGAATTACGGAAAACTTCTTATCCCTCTTGGAGAAAATTGTCTGACAACTCGGTCTGCGCAGTGTCATCGAAGGCAAAGGAAACATCATGCTTGCCTAATTCCACGCCGATAGCCAGAGGATCTTCAGCCTGATACAGCAAGGCTGTTTGTAAAAACTGCAAACTGTCATGCGGCATAGACAGAAACTCAACTGCCATTCCCTCGTCAGTCAGGCGGACGGCGGCACCCTTGGCTAAAAATTTAACCGTCTCTCCATTAGACCAGCGATGTTCCGCCTCAATGGTGCAGATATCTTTTGGCTGCTGCTCAAAGCGGCCTTTGATATAAATTCCACCCAAGCTGATATTGCTGACGATTTGCTGATCATAGTTTTTTTCGCCGAATTTCAGCCGCACGGTTTGATTAAAATCCACCCGCGTGAACCGACGATCATCTGAGCCTGTCATCTTGCTGCCTCGTTGATCTTGTTTTTTATGATGCCCGCCGCTGAACAAACTAATGTCTCCTCCAGCCCAACAGAGTACATGATGCCGCCTTCTCGTGAAAGGCGAAAATGCTCACCGCAGACAATCGCGAATCTTGCCCCACAATAGACAATGATCGAAATATCTCCTGCCCCATTCCTTGATGCCGTTGTCCGGGTTCCCGGCTCCAAAAGCCTCACTCAGCGCGCCTTGATCGCTGCTGCGTTGGCAGAAGGCGAATCTGTTTTGCTCGGCCCGTTAGCCAGTGAAGACACGCAGTACACCATGACCGCCCTCCGTCAGATGGGCATTTCGGTTGACGACAGCGCCCCGGCGGCATGGACAGTGCGCGGCTGCGGCGGCGCAATTCAAACCCCGGCGGCAGACATTTTTCTCGGCAACAACGGCACCGCCACCCGTTTTCTCACCTCGGTGGCCGCGCTTGGCTGCGGGCGTTTCCGTATCACCGGCGGCGAGCGCATGGCGCAGCGGCCCATTGCCCCACTGATGCAGGCTTTGCAGGGCTGGCAGGTGCGGATTGAAAGCGAGGCCGGAACCGGCTGTCCGCCTCTGCGCATTAACGCGAACGGCATCGCTGGCGGCAAGACTGTGCTGCCGGAGGGCAAATCCAGCCAGTATCTTTCCTCGCTGCTGCTGGTCGCGCCCTACGCCAAGCAGCCCGCCGAACTGACCGTGCAGGGTGACGTGCTGTCCAAGCCGTATGTGGAAATGACCTTGGCGGTGATGCGGGATTTCGGCATTCAGGCGGAAGCCGCGCCGTCGCTGGCGCAGTTTCGCATTCCGCAGGGCTGCTATCAGGGAACGCGCTATGCCGTGGAGGGCGACGCTTCCGGGGCATCGTATTTCTGGGCCGCCGCAGCGGTGACAGGCGGGAAGGTCACAGTGGCCAATGTGCCCTCGCCCTCGTTGCAGGGGGACGCAAACTTAGTGCAGCTCTTGGCAAAAATGGGCTGCGCAGTCAGCACGACACAAGGAGGCATCACCGTGCAGGGGCCGGAACTGCTGCGCGGCATTGAGGCGGATATGGGCGACATGCCGGATGTCGCGCCGACGCTGGCAGTCGCCGCCGCCTTTGCTCAAGGAACGACAGTGATCAGCAACATCGCTCATCTGCGGATTAAAGAATGCGACCGGCTTTCCGTGATGGTGACAGAGCTGCGCAAGCTCGGCGTGCAGGCGGAGGAAGAGCACGGCCGGATGATTATTCACGGTCAAGGCGGCGCGGGCTTGCACGGCGCGGACATCGCCACCTATGAAGATCACCGCATCGCCATGTGCTTTGCCGTGGCCGGGCTGCGGGTTCCGGGTATAAAAATTCACGGCGAGGACTGCGTGGCTAAGTCCTTCCCGGATTTTTGGCAACGGTGGGCGGAGATGCGGCAGCAGCCCTGACAGCGGGAAAAAGCTGGCACTGCCGCAGTGTAATCAAGTAGTATGGAAACTGACTGTTCCCTCATCTCAACCCGCAGTTTTTCATGACTGATACCGACTTTCCTTCGCACAACTACTCCGACGACGTGGCTGTCATCCGCCGCGACGGCCAAACCGTGCTCCTTGTCGGCACTGCCCATATTTCGCGTGAGTCTGCCGATTTGGTCGAGCTGGTCATCGAGCAGGAGCAGCCGGACACGGTCTGTATCGAGCTGGATGAAAAGCGTTACGAAGCCTTGTCTAAGCCGCAGCAGTGGGAAAAGCTTGATCTCAAGCAGATCATTAAGAACAAGCAGCTTTCCACCTTGATCGTCAATTTGGTGCTGTCCTCGTACCAGAAAAAGCTGGGTGGCAAGCTGGGCGTGCAGCCTGGAACTGAGCTGCTCACTGCCGCCAAGACAGCGGAGCGATTCAGCATCCCGGTGGAGCTGTGCGACCGCGATGTGCGCGTTACCCTGCGCCGGGCATGGAAGGCAACTTCTTTCTGGAAGAAAAGCTACTTGGTTGCCACGCTGCTCGCGACGCTCTGGGATGACACGGAGCTGACCGAGGAAAAGCTGGCCGAGCTGCGTCAGAAAGATGTGCTTTCCGAGCTGATGGATGAAATAGGCAAAGCCTTGCCTGCGGCCAAAACAGCCCTGATTGACGAGCGCGACATCTTCATGGCCGAAAAGATCAAGGCTTCGGCGGGGAAACGGGTGGTGGCGGTGGTCGGTGCGGGACACATGGCCGGGCTTACGCGAGCCATGCAGGAGGACAACCGCAGCCGCATGGACGAAATCAGCAGCATTCCGCCAGTGGGGATGATCTGGCATGTGCTGGGTTGGTCAGTTCCGGCGGCAATCCTCCTTGCCTTGGTTGCAACCGGCTTCCGCCACGGTTTTGATGCAGCCGGGGCCAATGCCCTATATTGGGTTTTGGCCACCGGTGTTCCGGCTGGCGTGGGGGCGATTCTCTCGCTGTCCCACCCGGCAACTATTCTTTCCGCATTCGTCACCGCTCCGCTGACCACGCTGATTCCGGTGCTCGGAGTTGGTCACGTCTGCGCCTTTGTTCAAGTTATGGTTCAGCCGCCGGTGGTCAAAGAGTTTGAGACCGTGACTGCCGACATGGGCACATTTCGCGGCTGGTTCAGAAACCGGCTGCTGCGTGTCTTTCTTGCCTTCAGCCTGCCCAGCATCGGAGCATCCTGCGGCTCGCTCATGGGCGGGTGGAAAATTTTTTCGAGTTTGTTTTGATGGACATGTTCTTGCAGCTCCGCTTGGCAACTGCTGTCTTGACGGCAACTGTTCTTATCTCTCCAGCGTGTTTGGCCGCAATGTATTACGTGGAAGCGGCGGGCGGCAATGATGCCAATCCCGGCACGGAAGCCGCGCCGTGGGCCACTGTCCAGAAAGCCGCTTCCGTGCTGACCGCAGGCGACACGGTCTATATCAAAAACGGCACGTACGCCCTCAACACCCACCCGGCAGCCAAATATCTTGCCCCGGCCAACTCAGGCAATGCGACCGCTGGCTGGATCACCTTCACTGCGTATCCGGGTCATGCACCGATTTTAGACGGCGGCAATGCCGTGCTGCCGGTGGGCGGCCTGATCACCATCCGCAATAAAGAATATATCCGCATTTCCGGCCTTACCGTGCAAAATGTGGATGACAACGCCGAAGGAATCGGTATTTATGTCGAGAACTCGCGCCACATCGTCATCGCGAAAAACCATGTCCTACACACGGATTCCTCCGGCATTCAGGTTTTCACCAAAATCGGCCAGCCCGGTCTTCCTTCCGCAGACATCCTGATTGACGGCAATGACGTGGAGGACACCAACCTGGGCGGCCCTAACGAAATGATCACGGTGGCGCAGGTGGACGGTTTTGAAGTCAAAAACAACCGGGTGCATAACCGCTCTGCGGGCACAAACGGCGGCGAAGGGATTGATGTCAAGCAAGGATCAAAAAACGGCTCGGTGCATCACAACGAAATATGGGATGATGTGAACACCAGCAGCGAACGGCCTGGCATCTACATTGACGCGTGGGATCAGCTGACGGAGAATATTGACGTGCACAGCAATCATGTGCATCACGTTAGCACGCATGGACTTTATATCGGCTCAGAACGCGGCGGCCTGCTGCGCAACATCCGCATCTTCAACAATCTGATTCACGACAACTACCGCGCCGGTATTTATTTTCCTGATGAGACGAGCTATTCCGGCAAAGAGCCGCTGGAAAATATTTTGGTGGTCAACAACACCTTAGCCCGCAACGGTGTGTCCGTCAACTGGTTCGGCGCGATTCATGTGGCAAATGCGGCCATCACCGGCTTGACCATCCGCAGCAATATTGCTTGGATGAACGGAAAATATCAGATATACACCATTCCTGCTGGAGTGGTCGGCGCGGCAGTCAGCGGCAATCTGCTCTGGGGCGATATGGGGACAGCGGACAACAGCCGCGTCAGCAGCGGCGCAGATGCCAAGGCTGATCCGCTGTTTGTGGCAGTCGCAAATGCTGACTTCCGTCTTCAATCTGCCTCGCCTGCCATTGACAGCGGCGTGAACGAGGTGCTGCCGGACGACCGCTTTGATCAGGATGGCGACGGCAACAAGACCGAAAAAGTGCCCTTTGATTGCGCTGGAAATCCGCGCATCAGCGGCGGACGGGCAGACATCGGTGCGTATGAGCGCGTCGCTCCCGGCAGCCCTGCGCTCCCTTGGCTGCCCGCTGTCCATAAGCTGCTCCTGTAGAGGCTCGGCAGCACCCCATGCGTGGCCTGAAAAAGCGGTAAAAAAAACTTGTACCTTTTTTTTCGGCTCCCCTATAATACGATCAGTTGCTACGGTAAAAAAAATCGTATTTTCCACCAAAGAAAGGAGGAGTCATGAAGAAGAAACGCGTGGGACTTGTTCTCTGCCTGTCGGCCGGGCTGGCCGTGACGGCGACATCCGGTTTCGCCGGTAAGCCCGGCAAACCCAGTCAGGCCAGCCATAAAGAGCAGACCTCGCAGTCGGCCAAGTCTCTGTATAAGCAGCTTGGCGGCGAGGCGGCCATCAATGCCGCTGTAGATCTTTTCTACGAAAAAGTGCTTGCTGATTCACGGGTCAACGGTTTCTTTCAAGGCGTTGACATGAACCGTCAGCGGGCTATGCAGAAGGCATTCCTGACGTTTGCTTTTGGCGGCCCCAATGCGTACAAGGGCAGAGATTTGAGGGCGGCCCACGCGCATCTGGTCGCACGCGGACTGAACGACACGCACTTCGATATCATTCTGGAGCATCTGGCCGCAACGCTCAAGGAGCTGGGTGTCAAAGACGAACTGATCGCCCATGCCGCCAAAGTGGCCAACAGCGTCCGGGGTGACATCCTTGGCAAAACCGCTCCGGCGGCGGCCACGCCTGATCAAGGCGCGCCTGTTGCAACACCGGATTATGCTCCGCCGCAGCCAAGTGTTATTTCAGCCAATCCAAAGGAAGTTGATCATGAACTGGCCAATGTCTGGAGCGTTCCGTACACCCGCTACAGCGATGAGCAGCTAAAGAAATATCCGTTCTATCCTTCCAATATTCAGTTTGAAAACAACGGGGTGCCTTTTGTTGCGCCTTCCGTTTTTACCTGCGCAGGCTGTCATCCTAAGCAATATGAGGAATGGCAAGGGTCCATGCACGCGCAGGCTTTCCGGGATCCAATCTATCTTGGCGAGCTGAATCTGGCGGTTAAAGCAGTAGGCAAAGGCATCACCAAGCAGTGCGAAGGCTGCCATACAGCGGCTGCGGTTGTCTCAGGCGACCTGCCGGAAGAATTTGATTTTAAAAAGCTCTCTGATTTGGCCAAAGCTGGCGTGTCCTGCGATGTTTGCCATTCGATCAAGCGGCACACGCATTGGGAAACGCCGTCACATGAGCCGGAGAATGGCTCTTATGTCCTCTCTCCGGGCAGAAAAGATGACAAAGGCGGGCCTGGTGTCCGCACCAAGTATGGTCCTTTTGCCAACTATCAGGGCTGCGGCGGCGGATTCCATGAATGTGTTGAATCGCCTCTGCATCTCAGGGCGGAACTGTGCGCAGGTTGCCATCAGGTCTTCCATTACAAAGAGCATACTCCGCTGGAACACACCTATGCTGAGTGGAAGAGGAGCATGTACGCAGTCAATGGCATTCAGTGTCAGGACTGCCACATGGTTGACATCGAGACCTTCAAGCGTTCCGCTGACACCTTCCAGAAACCGCAACGGAGTGAGTACCGTCATTACTTCAACGGTGCCAACTTCACTATGTATTTCCTGGAGGAGCTGCGGGCCAAGAAAATGGGCGATGAAAAGCTGGCCGCCAATGCTCACCACAAATATGAGATGGCTGTAGCCCGGCTGAAGGCCGCTGCTGATATCGACATCACGCCTATTTATGACGAACATGGCGAATTGTCTAAAATTAAAGTGCGGGTGCATAACAATCGTTGCGGCCATTCCATGCCCACGTCGCTGACCAACATCCGCCAGATGTGGCTGGAAGTTCTTGCCACTGACGAAAAAGGCAGAGTTGAGATCAAGAGCGGCTTCATCAAGAAATCAGGCGACAAAAAAGGCGATCTTGATGAAAACACCTACGTCTTCAACTCGGACGGCATGGATCATCACATGAAGTTTGCGGTTGATCCATGGGAGATTGTTTCCTTCTCCCGGCATGACATCATTCCGCCCAAGGGCTACCGCGATGTGTATTACACCACGCTCGGCGAGCATAGGACACATAAGGTCACGTTCCACGCTAAACTGCGCTGGCGGGCTGCTGACCAGAAGGTTGCAGCAAAGCTGCTGACCAACCAGCCGAAAGGTTTTGATCTGACTGAGGTGTACGGCCTCACGGCTGTGCCAGATTTGCCAGTGGTGGATATGGTTGACAAAACCATAACCTTCAGCACCAAAGGCAAACCGTCCCTAAGTGATCATTGACAAACAGCTACAGCAGAACCGCGATGAGCAGTTCTGATAACGAAGAGGCCGCCCTGCTCCATGATGACAAAGGAGCAGGGCGGCTTTGTTTTCAGCTTGCCCTTTAGGGCGAGACTGAGCATACATCATTAAGGAGAAAAGCTATGAACTGGAGAACAGTGGTATTAAGCGTTGTGGCTTCGTCTGCTGTCTGTGTAGCCAGCACTTTTGGTCAGACAGAGAAAGGCGGAGAACATCCGCAGGGGCCGCCGCCAGAGGCTTTTACCGCCTGCAAGGATAAAAAGGAAGGCGATAAAGCCGAATTCACTGGTCGACAGGGACAGACCGTGACCGGCACCTGCGAACGCGAGCGACAGGGCAACCAGCTCGTGCTGCGGCCTGATCATCCGCCTCAGCATGGCGGACAAGCTGGACAGGGGGGACAAAATGATCGTCCGTCGGAACCGCCGCCGGAGGCTTTTGCCGCTTGCAAGAATAAAAAAGAAGGCGACAAGGCTGAATTTACTGGTCGGCAGGGGCAAACCGTGACCGGCACTTGCGAGCAAAGCAATGGCCGCCTGTTTCTCCGGCCTGATCATCCGCCAAAAGGCGAAAGGGCAGAAGGTGGCGGACACAGCAAACCGACAAAAAACTAAGGCGAGACATCCCATTTTCATCCAACAATGCACGGAGATTACAGATCATGACATTCTTTCAGAAGCAACTGCTGTGTTTTTTTGCCACGCTGCTATTTTTTGTCGCCGCAGCTCTGCCCCTTCATGCAGAAGACAAATACGAGCCGCTGCCCGGCGAAGGCAAGAAAATCGCCATTGGTAGCGATTATTCCTTTGTGTACAAGTTTGCCCAGAAGCCGCAGCTCGGCATAACGATTCTCAAGGTTGAGGTGGCAGACAAAGACGGCAAAAAAGATTCGTCGCTGAAAATCACCGGTGATTCTGGAATGCCGTCCATGCCGGGCCATCATGATTCCGGCGAAGTCGCGTTCAAGCTGAACAAGGAAGGCGATTATGTCACACCGGTGGATGTGGTCATGCCGGGTGATTGGGCAGTGAAGCTGGTTTTCCGCAAAGATGATAAAGTGCTGTATCGCGGCATCCTCAAATTTGACATCTGACGGAACCAGCCATGCGTGTCCTGACCGCCGCTCTCATGCTCTTGCTGCCCTCCGCCGCTTGTGCTGAAAACCGCCTGCTCTATTTTGAAGCCCAAGGTGTGACCGGATATTCTGACACCAAGGACGGTATCATTTTTCACTCTGAACGCAGTGAAGACGTGATGCAAAAGTCATCGATCGGCTTTGATTTTATTCAGCGACTGTCCGGTGAGACCGGTGATTTCGGCATGATTGCGGTGCAGAGCAGGCTGGCCTATGATCCCGATGCTGAGGACGAAATCGAGCCACAGCTCTATAACGCCTATTGCAAATACAAGGCAGGCTGGTCAGACCTTTGGTTGGGCCACAACCGCCCTGCGTTCGGCTTGTCCTCGGCACTCGACAGCCACGCCCTGCTCCTGCCCACGCTGGCGATGGACGGCTTCGGCTATGACCGCGACTGGGGCTTCGGCGCAAGCCATGATCTGCCTTGGGGCAACCTCAGCGCGTCGCTCACCACAGGCAGCGGAATGCCGCTCCGCTTCGAGGGCAATTATCTGGCCTCTGCTCGAATCGCCAAGGGCTTTCTCAGTCAGGACAACTACAGCCTCGGTATCTCGGTCGCGCATGGCGAAACCCTGCACACGATGGGTTACGAGCTGATGGGCGATGAGCCGATGGAATTATCCTTGGTCGGGCTGGATTTTTCTTTTCTCTGGGATAATTACGAGGCCCGCTTTGATGCAATGGGCGGCAAGCTTATGGACGAGGATGCCTATGCCCTGTTTGCCCGCTTCGGCATCAACCTTTTAGACGAAGGTCGTTTGAAGTTGGAAATTCAACCTGAATACAGCAAGGTCGGCAACGAGAACGGCATTCATTTTGCTGCCGGGCCATCGTATCAGCTCACCGACACAATCACCCTGCGGGCCATGTATCATTATGATGAGGCTGAAGACGAGCAGCAGGCGGTTCTTCAGGTCTATTATTACAGCAAGGTGCTGTGATGATGCGGGCCTATGCAGGAAAAACAGCTTCTTTTCCTGCATAGAGAGGCGAAGGGGCTTACAGCGTGTAGGTCAGCGACAGGACGCTGTTGAAGGTGTCCTCGGAGAAACTGGCACCCAAATCAACCTTGATCTGTTTGTCCCAGTTCATGCCGCCGCCCAGCGTGTAGTGCATCTGATCGGAGTCAATGGCTTGGAAGCCGTCATGATCCGGGATGCGGAACAAACCGGCCCGCACTTGATAATTTAAATTTCTGGCCAGAGCAAAGGTCTTCTCCGCACCGAAACGGAAAATTACCCCGTCGTCAATGCTTTCATCCAGTGTAATGCCGCTGGTGCTGGCATCCGCCAGAGCTGAGTATTTGACCCAGTCCGCCTGCGCGGAAAGCAGCCAGTCCGGCGCGGGCTGCCAAGATCCGCCTGCGCTCCAGATGTCCGGGGTGTCAAAGGCGGCTTTGGATGTTTCGTTGGCAGTATAGCAGCTATCAAAAGAACACGCTGTGTCCGTGCTGCTGGAATTGATGCTGAATGAGCTGCCCCTGCGGTAAGAAAGACCGAGGGATGTGTCAGAAATTGGCTTGAACATCATACCCAGGCTGAGGCCGAAATCCGTGTCGTCGCCGTCAATCTTGCCGCCGTAGCTGACTGCGGCGGTGCGAGCACTGCCGGTGTAGGTGTTGGTTGTCCACATTTCCCGCAGATCAGCATTTAGTGTTTCCAAGCTGACTGCCGCGCCAAAGGAAAGCTGCCTGCTATAGTTGAAGGCCGCAGCGGCTCCGTAGCTGTTCTTCCGATATTCTTCTATATTCTTCTCTGAAATATTCTGCTGAAAGACAAGGCCGTTCAATACTGGCTGTAGCCCGGAGTTTTGAGTGTCGCTGCCAGTGACGGCCGAACGGCGGTAATACAAAGCGGCAGTCAGCTTATCAGGAATAATCGGGATTGCTGCGCCAAGAAAGGGAATATCTGCTGTGCTGTCGTCCAATGACCTGATCTCATTTAGCTCAGGCCCCACGCCAAGGTTGTTAACTGCGGCGTAGGTGTCCATGTAGTCCTTTTCATAAGACGAATAGCTGAGATCAGCGGCAAACTGGAGACTCTCCAGCGCACCCAGTCCAGCTGGGTTGAGCGACGAAGCGCGCACGTCATCAGCAACGGCGACAAAGGCATTGCCCATGCCTAATGCTCTGCCGCCCATAAATTCAGAAGGTTCCAGATCGAAAGGCAGATGAAGTGCCCAATGGCCACTGCTGCTGAGGCCGTGCGGATTGCCCCACGCCGTGCTGTTCAGCAGCAGCGTAGCGGCGCAAACGGTCAAGAAAGCGGCCTGTGTGTGTTTTAGCATGATTTCCTCCATAAAAAGAGGGGGGATGTTTGCTCCCCCCAGTATTTCCCCAATCGCTGGCTAATCCTTGACATCGTAGGAGCAGCATCCGCCCCTGCTCGCCGGATAGTAGGAGTCAAAATTTTTCCCCTTGTTGTATTGCGGGCAGACTTTATTGCACTGACCGACAAAGGTCGATTCGCAGCTCATCCGGTATGCTTCGCCGCAGACAATATTCGGCCTGTCCACCAGCCCGTCAAATTTTGCTGGGGTGCCAATGACTTCCGATACAGCGCAAAAAATCTCTGACGACCACTTGCCGGAGGCATTGCCGATGATGCTGCACTCGTTAGAGCACTGGTTGACAACATCATCCAAGGTGCTGACCAAACCGTCAATATAGCCGTTACCGAAATCCACCGCCATCTGGCCTTTGAATTTTTTGGCGCGCAGATCTCTGGTCACCCGGTCAACCGCATCGCCAATGATCTGCACTAAATTGTCCGCTTTATGGCAGTCCTTGCCAAGACTGTTCCATGAGCTGGAAACGAGAGTTGATGAGGTTCTCTTTGCCATTTTATAGAAGCTGCTCTGCGCGGCAGCCTCTTCCGCAGGCGCGTGCAGCAGGAAAACTGCCAGCAGCGTGCCAAAAATTGTCTTGTTGTTCATGACAGCCGACTCCTTGTGTGATTCAAATTGTTCCGCACTGATCATTCAGGGCAGATTTTGCTGAACTTGGAAACGGGAAAATTATAATTAAAGGCCGAAGAAAACTCGCCACGCACCTTAGTCCTACAGTCTGAGCTGCACACTTGGTAGGGATAGGACACATTCAGCACCATGTCAACCACACGGCTCACTGTGATTTTCCACGGCCCCAGTTGGACTCCGCATTCCCGAATGAACGGCAGGATGGTCTTGATGATGAAGGTCTGCTCCACGCAGGTGAAGCGATTTTCTCGATTGATTGCGTCAATCTCGCTGTAGTAGGAGCGGAGCAGCGTAGGCAGGAAGTCGTTCAGGATGGTCTCGCTGGAGTAGCTGCGCTGAACGGAGCGTAGAGACTTGGTCAGGATGCTCGGCATATACTGATCGCGGATCGTCTTCCACGGAATGCCGTCCTTCTTCAGGTTACTGTAGATGGTGCGCACAGACGATCTGGCAATCTTATCAGCAACCTCGCCCGCATCTCCTCCAAAGGACTGCGAAAATGCTGCGCAAGGCGCAACAAGCAGCAGGCCGCACAGCAAACCGAGCAGTTTTGTTTTGTTCATACTCTCTCATCCCCCATTTGATAGACGTTATTCAGCAATTGCGCTGCCTCATTCAGACAGACAGTCCACGCATTTCCAGCATTGCACATTAAAATGGAAACCTGTCCCTGTCAACTGAAACCGCTTCAGCCTTCACCGTTCTGCCGCCTTGGCTGCCAGCTTGGTGATGCCGCTCCATTCTCCTTTCTCAATCAGTTCAGGCAACGCGATCCATGAGCCGCCGACGCAGGCCACATTGGGGAGCGTTAAATAATTTTTGCAATTGTCCTGAGAAATACCGCCGGTAGGACAGAAGGTGATCCGGGGAAAGGGGCCGTGCAGGGCTTTGAGCATCGCCACGCCGCCCGCTGCCTCAGCTGGAAAAAATTTCAGCTCGGTGAAGCCACGTTCTTGGGCGAGCATCAGTTCGGAAGGGGTGGCAACGCCGGGAATCAGAGGAATTGGCCCGTCGTGGGCAGCGGCGAAGAGGCAGGGGGTGAGACCAGGACTGATGGCGAACTTGCCGCCTGCTTGAGCCACGGAGCGCAAATCATCTGGGGTCAACACAGTGCCTGCGCCGACGATAATTTCAGGCACTTCCGAACAGATGCGGCGGATGGCCTCCAGAGCTGCCCCACTACGTAGGGTGATTTCCAGCACACGGATGCCGCCTGCCAGTAGTGCTTTGGCCAGCGGCACGGCGTGTTCCGCGTTGCGCAGGACAACCACCGGCAACACCGGCCCGGTGTGAAGAATTTCTAAAGGGGACAGCCTGCCGCGCTCATGTGCCATTCCTGCTCCTTGTTGCCGGGTGATTCAAAAAAACAATGGTGGTTTAAGGGCGTTGATACAATACGGCAACCATCTGTCATCACAAAGTTCTGATTGACTGATCAACTGGTTTATCCCACCACCGTCGGGTAATGCGCCCTGATAATGAACGGCGATTTCTTTTCTCCAGAAAAGAAATACAATTTTCTGCTCCCTGTCAAGGCGCAATTCATCAGCTCATATTGCGACATCTGCTCCTGACATCAATCTATTTCTTGCCGCCCATGTTATACTTTCAGTTTGACAGAATGGACGGGCTGTTTTACAAATTCACTCCACCCTATTTTTTTGGAGGACAGCGTGATCAGTGACAGTTTATACAGCAGCGGCAGAGTGACAGAGGATTTTTCCTTCAACGAGCAAGTGGCCGAGGTTTTTGACGACATGCTGAACCGGTCGGTGCCGTTCTACCGCACGGTAATCAAAACTTCTGCCGCTCTGATTCGCCAGCTTGTCGCGCCGGGAGGCACAGTTTTCGACCTCGGTTGCTCAACCGGCTCCACGCTGCTGGAGCTTTCCCGCCTGCTGCCAGATATGAATCTGCGCTTCATCGGCTTGGACAACGCCCCGGCCATGCTGGATAAAGCTCGGCGCAAGGCGGAGATGTTCAGCAAAAACATCGAATTTCGCCAGCAGGATATCACCGCTCCATATCTGGCCGAGCAACTCGACGGAGCACATGTCATTCTGTGCAGCTACACCATGCAGTTCATCAGGCCCCTGCTTCGGCAGGATTTTGTCAACAGGCTCCATGCCGCCCTGTCTTCGGGTGGGCTGTTGCTGCTCAGTGAAAAGATCATCAGCGAAAACGGTGGGATGAATAGAAAATTCATCAATATTTACCACGAGTTTAAGCGGGAACAGGGCTACTCTGAATTAGAAATCGCCGCCAAACGCGAGGCATTAGAAAATGTGCTTATCCCATTTACAGTGGAGGAAAATCTGCGTTTGCTGCGAAACAGCGGCTTCAGCTCGACGGAGCTATATTTTCGTTGGATCAACTTTGCGTCCTTTGTTGCCTTGAAGAACTGACGGACAGAGAGAAGAGACTTCAGCCGCCTTTCTTCTTCAAATTGACCTCGGCTTCCGAAGGCCGGACGTATAGCGGAACTGCTGAAGCTGGGTCGCTGATCTCGCCCCGCTCCAGCCGCTCGGCGGCAATCAGGCCGATCTTGGCCGCGCTGAGGCTGCTCAAGGCGGGCGGAATGAGCTGCACGCCCTCAAGGTGCGCAAAAAGCTGGTGATATGCGGTCAGCCCTGGCCCAGCAACAACCGCCGGCGGCCTGATCTTTGCGGCCAGCAGCTCTGGGCGGATGGCCTCAGCCACGCTCGTCTGCTGCCTGTCCGCGCCGTAGCAGGCGGCGTACACCTCCTGCTTGCGGGCATCCATGACGCACCAGAGCGGGCAGTCAAGCAGCGGACAGGACAAGGCGACAGCGTCCAAGGTCGGCACAGCAATGAGCGGCTTGCCCGCAGCAAAGACAATGCCCTTGGCCGCAGCCAGACCGATGCGCAGGCCGGTGAACGAGCCGGGACCGATGCTCACCGCGACTGCGTCCAGATCGTTCCAGCTCACTCCCGCAGCCTGCATCACCCATTCGACCGAACTGAGTAGCTGGCGCGAATGGCTGGTCTCCGCATGAACAGCGGCCTCAGCGATCAGTCTGCCGTTCTGCGCGCCGCCGCGTGTCAAGGCAACGCTGCCGCAGCCTGCGGCGGTTTCAAGGGAGAGGATAAGGGGATTGCTCACATCCACCGCTGCACCAAGCGGGCTATGTCGTTGTAGAAGACAAAGATCATCAACGTGCCGAGCAGGGCCATGCCGACCTGCTGCGCTCGCATCAGGGCTGTCTCGCCCAGCGGCTTGCGGCGAATAGCCTCAATGCCAAGGAAAACAAGATGGCCGCCGTCAAGAATCGGAATCGGCAGCAGGTTCAAAATGCCGAGGTTGACCGAAAGCAGGCCGGTGAAATGAATCAGGTTGATCCAGCCCGCCTTGAACTGCTCACCAGCGATCTCGGCGATGCGGATTGGCCCGCCCAGCTCAGAGGCAGGAATGATCCGCTGGAGCATCTTGACCAAGCCCATGACGGTGAGCACGATCATGCTCCATGTGTGTTCAAAAGCCAGCATGACCGACTCCGGCAGCGAGACCTTTTTGTACACAACATCCTCAGCGCGGCCCATGCCAAGCAGATAGCGTTCCCCGGTCGGCTCGCCGAAGATGTTCTTCACCATGTCGCGCATTGGTGTCGCAGCAATGGTCAGCTCCTCGCTGCCGCGCCGGACGCGCAGCTCCACCGGCTTGCCGCCGGACGTGCGGATGGTTTCTGAAACCTGCTCCCACACCTTCATCTCCTTGCCATTGATGGACAGCACGATGTCGTCTTTCTTCAATCCGGCTTTCTCCGCAGGCGAGCCAGGATTGATCTGCCCGATCTTGGTGGAATCCACCAGATCAGGCATTCCGGCAAAGACAAACATCAGCCAGAAGACCAGCACAGCAAAGAGCAGATTGAAGAGCGGGCCGCCAAATACAATCCAGAAGCGCTGGCCGACTGTCTTATGCGAGAAAGAGACGGCTTTCTCCGCTTCAGCGATCTCCTCGCCCGGCTGCTCGCCGTACATTTTCACGTAGCCGCCGAGCGGGAAGGCGGAGATCAGGTATTCGGTCTCGCCCCACTGCTTGCCGATCAGCTTGTTGCCAAAGCCGAGCGAGAATTTCAGCACCCGCACCTTGAAGAGCTTGGCAAAGAGGAAATGGCCGAACTCATGAACGAAGATGAGGATGCCAAGGACGAGGAAAAAGGAAATTGCGGCGTTCATATCTGGGCTTAAAAAGGAAGAAGTTCTTATCGGAGTCGTACTAACAGAGGAGACTTACCCACTATTTCATCAAATTCTTGGCGGAAGGCAGGGTATCGTTTATATTCTTTGTTTCTTTTCAGATCAAGGAACTCAGCAGCCTTGCTCTGCTGCTCATGCAGAATCAGGCATTCCATAAATCCACCTAAGGCCTCAGCCGCTCTGGCATATCCTTTTCGATACTTATTGGAGATGATATGTTCGGCCCGGTCAATAGAAATTCGTTCAACAAACTGGAACCATCTTTGTTGTTCAGCCTCTGAGACAGGCAGTTGCAATAGCCGCTTCTGGATTTCATTGGCGAGGAACGAACTGCCATCACGACCGCGCATGTATCTGTCAAACAGGGCGTGAATCGTCTTGGCTTCGGCGTTTCCTTTGCTCAGGATAAGCAAGATGGCGACATAAATAACCCCAGTCGTTTTTTTATCGCCAGACCAGCCAATTGCGGCCTTCTGGTCAATTGCCGCATAGCTTTCCCGCAGTTGCCCCAACAGCAGCATAGTTTTGATGCGCAGAAAAAATACATCCGGCTTGCTTTTGGCTGGCACGGCTTCAAAGAAAGCAAGCACCTTGGCCAATTCCACTTCACTGACTTGCTGCTTTATCGCCTCCCGCAGCAGATCAGCCAGATGCTTCTCGTGCGGCTCTGAGAAAAACTGCTCCCGCTTGCCCTGCACAGCCAAGCGGCTGTCTCCTTTTTTCTCACCCGCCAAACTTAACTGGGCCGCCGCGACAGCCCGCAGGCGATCAAAAGGCATGGCGTTCAATGCCTCCTGCGCAGCCTGCGCCAGCTCATCCCACGCCTTGCTGTCCCGAAGCTGATCCAGCCAATACAAATAGCCAACTGGAAGGTTTCGTTGACGAGCTTCCGCCGAAAGCCCTTGGATGCCGTCCAGCCAGAGAACTGCCTCCAGATACAGAAGCACCGCCCGGCTATTGCTGAGGTGGCGCAGTTTTTTCTGTGTTTGTTTCAGAAAATCGTTCCAACCTGCCAACTCACCAAACCGTGCGTCAAATACGTCCCGAAGCGAAGGGAAAATTTCCGCCGCCGGATTATAACCGACTCCAAAGCCTTGCCGTTCCGCCTCAGTTTTTCGCTCCGCTTCCATTGCCGCGAGGACGCGCTTGGCGCGCTCTTTTTCAGAAGATGTTTCATAGACGCAGCGGCAATATCTGGCTAAGGTTTCCCGCCAGTTCACATTCAGTTCGTCGTAAGCAATCCAATAATCCAAACCTGCGCCGTGCAGTACCAAATCAATTAACTGCTGATAGACCTTGCTGGCAAGTTCCAGTTTCCCTTCCAGAAACAGCCTGTCTGTCTCGGCAAACAAGGCTTCGAGAGTTTGCTGCTGTTTTACTGAAATACTAGGAAACTCTTCGTCATCGCAATAGCCATCTTCCCAGTGTTTTTCGTAATATGAACCATCCTCGATGGACTTTTGCCAAACAGCAATATCATCTATAAGTTTTTTCGCCTTCGCTAAGATGCTTTTTTCCTGTGCCGCTGCTGATTGCTGAACGTTGACCGGCACTGTAACAATAGATAATTTCTTCAGAAAATCCGTTCGTTCTTCAGCAGAAACATCAAGAGCGGCTTGGCAAAGCAAGTCAATGAGTTCTTCTTTAGTCAGCTTGGCGCAATACGTTTTGATCGTCTCAAGAAAAGGCTTCAGTGCTAATGTTTTACCTTGCATCTTTTTAATAAATTAAAGCATTGGAGGAGCTTCCCGTTTTCCCAAGGACTCTAATGGCTGTGCAGACTTTCCGCGATTTCAAGATACGGGTCAACCTCGGCATCAATGACGAAAAGTTCGTTTTCTTGGCGGAGAAGGTCAAGGTGGTGACGGAGATTGGTGATAGAGGGCATATTCAGCATGAGAAGGTTTTACGATTATCAGTTCTTCAGCTACCACCCCATCTTTTACGAATAGCTCTGGCGTATCATCCTCATCTATATTTTCCATCATGAGAAGAGCTTTCGCTTGCTCAAATGCTTTTTTAACAGAAAATCCGAAGCCTATAGAAGAATAGAGCTGAGAAGAAAAAATACGCGCTGCTTCGTCACCAATACTTGTTTTCATGCCGATAGCTGCTTCAACATGTTCAGTCACTGCTTCTGCTTGATTATGAGAATAGCATGTGTTGAAAAATACTAAACGAATACCTTCAGATGAAGCCATCATGGCCTGAACTATCGCTTCTTTAGTGATAAATTTAGCATTTCCTTTTGAATCCTGAAAAACTATTTCGTCGTTAGCCGATCCGTGTCCGCTAAAATGAACGATAGATGGATTATGTTCATTCAACGATTGCAAGACATCTATCGTTCTGATTGCCCAGCAAGAAATGAAGTTGATCGAATCTCGATGTTTACTTTTCCTGATCATCTCTGAGATAGAACGAGCCTCTTCATCTAAACGTAATTGCGGCTGGTCAATTGGATTGGAAGCAAGAAACAATACATTAATTTCCTCAGGGAGTTTCTGTATGCTCTCCAATGTTCGTTGTGTTTCCTGGTGCAGCCTTCCATGCTTAGTTATCACGTTGCTCATATCATCCATACGTTTTTTATGCTCACGTTCTTGCTTTTCGTTTAGACGTTGTCGTTTTTTAGATTCCTGCTCCTCCTCGCTGGTAACTTTTTTTCTTCTGAATTTAATTCTTTGTACTTATTTGCTATCTTAGATTCAATATCAGCAATCTTTTTCTCAATATCAGCTAACTCTTTCTGATAACGCTCTATGTCACGTCGCTTAGACTGAATAGTACTCTGGCTTGTCGTGCTATTTAATGCCTGAGAAGCACTTTGAAGTTTTGCATACAAATCAGCTCGTTTTTTCTGCTCACGAGATTTATCACCTTGCAATTTAGCAATTTCTTCTCGTTTGCGTTCAGCATTACGTCGATACATATCAAGAAGAGACATGATTTTAGCAGATTAATCGGCTATGGATACTTTGTTGATTATACGAATCAAATAAGATTTTCTTTTCATGCACAGGCGTGATGCGTCATCGCCGTTTTGCTCAATCCTTCAACGCTCATCTCACTCCAAAGGCTTTGCCATTCTGTGTAATCAAACAGCTCGAGGCTGATCAAGGCACGTTTATCTTGTTGCATTGTTCTCTCGCCAGCTCGCGCGCCCTTCTGTCCGCTGCCAGAATCTCAGCAAGATCAAGGTCATTGCCAGCGGAGAACTGCGCCAGCACTGCTTCCACAACTTGTGCAATATCAGCGAAAGCAATCATGTTGTCAAGAAAGGCGGCCACCGCGACTTCGTTGGCGGCGTTCAGCACCGCAGGTTTCACTCCGCCTTCCTTTAACGCGGCAAAGGCAAGACCGAGGGCCGGAAAGCGGTCATAGTCTGGAGGCTCAAAGTTGAGGCTGCCGCAGGTGGACAGGTTGAGCGGCGACAGGCCGAGATTAAGCCGTTCAGGATAGGACAGCGCATAGGCGATGGGAATGCGCATGTCGGGAATGCCGAGCTGGGCTACGACCGAGCCGTCAACGTACTCAACCAGCGAGTGGACGATGGATTGCGGATGCACCACCACTTGGATTTTCTCCGCCGGGATATCGAAGAGCCAGCGCGCCTCGATCACCTCCAGCCCCTTGTTCATCAGCGTGGCGGAATCAATGGAAATCTTCCGGCCCATGTTCCAGTTGGGATGCGCCAAGGCTTGGGCAGGCGTGGCGCAGGCAAGCTGCTCCGGCGAAAAAGTGCGGAACGGCCCGCCCGACGCGGTGAGGATGAGCATGGCCACATCGTCGCGGCGGCCCGCTTCAAGGGCTTGAAAGATGGCGGAATGCTCGGAGTCAATCGGCAGCAGCGACACCTGATGCTCGCGCACCGCCTGCATGACGATCCGCCCAGCCATGACCAAGGTTTCCTTGTTAGCTAGGCCGATGTCCTTGCCCGCCTTAATTGCGGCCAAAGTCGGCAGCAGGCCAGCGGCCCCGACCACGGCAGTGATGACCATCTGCGCGGCAGGCACGGTGGCGACCTGAATATTGCCCTCGTCGCCCCAGGCAATTTTCTGCCGCCAAGACGCAGGCAGCAGCTCGGCCAGCCGCGCTGCCGTTTTCTCGTCGGCAACGGAGATGCATTCCGGCTGAAACTCTAATACTTGCGCGGCCAGCTCGGCGATGTTTTTGCCTGCGGCCAGCCCAACGATGCGGAAGCGGTCAGGAAAAGCCCGAACCACGTTCAGCACATTTTTGCCAATGGAGCCGGTGGAGCCGAGCAGTGCGAGCGTTTTCATGCGAAAAATCCCCACGAAAGCAGGCTGTAAAGCAGCGGGGCGGCGAAGAGCAGGCTGTCGGCGCGGTCGAGCAGGCCGCCGTGGCCTTTCAGCATGGTGCCGGAATCTTTGCAGCCAGTGCCGCGTTTGATCACTGATTCAAGCAGATCGCCGATTATGCCGACAGCGGCGAGCAACACAGCGGCAAGGGCGATTTTCAGGGTGCTGATTTCCGGCAGGAGCAAACAGCCGAGCAGCACAGCCACGAGCACCGCCGCCAGCAGGCCGCCATACGCGCCGTTAATGGTCTTGCCCGGACTGATCGGCAGGCAGAGCTTGCGTTTGCCAAAGGCACGGCCCGCGTAATACGCCCCGGTGTCAGAACCGGCGGTGATGGCCGTGAGAATCAGCAGCCAGTGGCTGCCGTCGGGCAGGACATGCAGCAGGACGATGAAGCCGCAGCAGAGCGAAACGTAGAAGACGGAAAAGCCCGCGTTGAGCAGGAAAGCCAGCGGGTCAGCAAAGGCGGTGTAGAAGAAGATGACCAAGAGGGCGAGGCCGAGCAGGGCGAGATAGCTGCCGGTCAGCACTGCCGCCGGAGTGCCTGCGTAAGCGGCCAGCACTGGGCTGAGGCTGGCGGCGATGGCCAGCACCCGCACCCCGGAGCCGGGAGTTTTCACCGCCATGCGGAAGAACTCGCGCAGGGCCGCCGCCGCGCCGACTGCCATGACAAACCAGAAAATCAGCGGCGGGGCAACATAGAGCAGCAGCACCCACAGCGCGGCCATGAGGAAGCCGGGGACGAGGCGGTTCATTTTATTTTGATTCGGCTACAGTTTCACTCTGGATCCATTTACCATTATCTTGTATCATTGTAAATATGATAAAAGCTCCATCTTTCATATTTGCAATATTATCTCTGAACCTTTTGTAAACCGGCGCATCTTCTGGTATTCCAGTGTAACGATCTGGACTGCTCCGTATAACTGGAACTTGTGCCTTTAAATATGTAATAAATGCTTCTCTATCCTCCAAGGATAGAGCCTTCCATTGATCTTCTGGAATCCAGATACATGCCTGAACAGAAGGAAAGTTGGTTCCCCAGACATCAAGTCTGGCATCCTGTGTTCGAGCGAGAGCTGCTTGGTGAATAGCTAAACCACGTGATACAAGTTCTTTTGGATATGTCGGAGCTTTCGGTTTTACAGGTTCTTCCTTTACAGGAGATGTTGACAAAACAGGCTGTTGCGATGTTTGGTTATCGCACGCTGCAAACATGCAAATGGAAATACAGGCGACAGCAAATAAAGTTAGAGGTCTCATTTAATAGTGATATCCTTTTATTTTTAGTATGGTCATTTGACCTCCACCTGTTCCCCCGTTTTGCCAAAACGCCGCTGTCTGCTGGCGTAAATCTGCAATGCCTCAAAGAACTGCTCGCGGCGGAAATCCGGCCAGCGGGTTTCAGTGAAATACAATTCGGCGTAGGAAAGCTGCCAGAGGAGGAAATTGGAAAGCCGCTGCTCGCCGCTGGTGCGGATGAGCAGGTCGGGATCGGGCTGCCCGGCGGAATAGAGGCAGCCGCTGAAGAGCTGCTCGTCAATCTCCTCCGGCCTGAGCTGGCCTGCGGCACAGCGGCTGCCGACCTCGCGCACCGCCTGGAGCATCTCGGTGCGGGAGCCGTAGCTGAGGGCCAGATTCAGCCGCAGGCCCGGACAATCGGCGGTCTCAGCGATGACCCGTTCCAGCACCGCCCGCGCATCGTCCGGCAGCCGCTCTTTCTGGCCGAAGCAGTCCAAGCGGATGCCGTTTTTTTTCATGGCATCCAGCTCGGCCTGCAAAAACGTTTTGAGCAGCATCATCAAGCCTTTGACCTCAAGACCGGGCCGCTGCCAGTTCTCGGTGGAAAAGGCGTACAGGGTCAGGTGGCGGATGCCGATTTCGCGGGCAGCTTCGACAATCTCCCGCACCGAATCAACTCCGGCTTTATGACCGAAGAGCCGGGGCTGATGCCGGTCTTTGGCCCAGCGGCCATTGCCGTCCA
>DHWV01000003.1 GCA_002413355.1 Desulfobulbaceae bacterium UBA5173
CCAGGCGAGCGGTTCCGGCGAGGTCAGTCCCGATCAGATTCCCCTGAATCAGATTGCCGGTAGCGGCGTTTCCCTCGACTCGCAGACCGTCCGAAACGTTTCCCGAGATTACATTTTTGGCGCCGGCAAGCGTTCCACCGATCGTGTTGGCTATGGTGTTCAGGGTGAGAATGGCGGCGATGGGCTGATCCATGTTCCCTTTCAGCCCTCTGAGAATTGCCGCTGCGGCCGGATGCTCCTCAGCCATCATCTCAATTTTGCTGACTGGCAGCGAATACAGCGATGCTTCCAACAGGCTGCAACAGGCGGATAGAAGCACAGACAAACTGACGGCAAGGGCCAGCTCTACAAGCATGATCAATCTCCGGCGTTGATTATTTTCACAATTTGTGTATCTTACCTGAAAGGAACTGTTTTGCCAATTGCCTGAACAGAGTATAATGGCCGCCGGTTAGGCGATAACAACTTTCATAGGGAGAAACTAAAGCATGAAGCTGGAGCTAAACAAAAAAGAGCTGGAGCTGTTTGACGGTGATCTGCTGGTGTACTTCCTGCGGGAGACTGGGGGCAATGCGGTCATGTGTCCCTGCAAGGTGCTACGGCGGAATATCAAGTACGCCTGGAAGAACGGCGACTTTGCTGGCAAGAAGGGTGAAACCTTCCTCTTTTATCCTGCTGCCGCGAGCAAAGACATCAAGCACAACTTAGCCGCAGGCCGGGTGCTGGCAGTGGGCTTGGGTAAGACCGGCGAGGATGTTCAAGCTGATGTCCTGCGCGAGCAAATTCGTCTGGCAGCGGGCACAGCAGCGCGACAAGCTGCTGCCTTGAAAGTGAAGACGCTGCTCGCGGTGCTGCCGGAAAACACTGGTCTCTCTGATGCGGATCTGGCTGAGTGTATCAGCGAGGGTTTGTTGCTGGGCAGCTACCGCTTCGACCGTTACAAGAATAAGAAAAAAGACGACGAACCGGCTGTTACGATTGAAGCAATGGCTCTTCATGCTGAAGGCCTTGATCAGGATGCAGTCAAGCAGGGGCTGCACCGGGGCGAGCGGGCGGCTAAGGCTGTCTGTGCGGCCAGAGACATGGCCAATGAGCCGGGCAATGTCTGGACTCCCAAACGCTTTGCCGAGTTCGGGGAGAAGCTGGCCAAAGAGCATGGCCTTGAATGCACGATCATCAATAAACCAGAGATGCGCAAGTTGGGTATGGGCGGCCTGATCGGTGTGAGCCAAGGCTCTGCGCAGCCGCCTAAGCTGGTAGTTCTCCGCTATCAAGGCAGCGAGGACAAGAAAGCTCCGACGCTGATGCTGGTTGGCAAAGGTCTGACCTTTGATGCAGGCGGCATCAGCCTGAAGTCGCCACAGGGCATGGAGGAGATGAAGTACGACATGTGCGGCGGCGCGGCGGTGATCTGCGCCATGCAGGCGATTGCTGAGGAAAAGCTGAAGGGCATCAATGTGGTGGCTCTGATACCGGCGAGCGAGAACCTGCCCTCTGGCACAGCTCTTAAGCCGGGCGACATCATCACCCATTTCGGCGGCATCACGTCAGAAATCGTCAATACGGACGGGGAAGGACGGCTGATTCTTGCTGATGCGCTGGCCTACGGCATTGCCACCTATAAGCCGGACGCGGTGATTGACCTCGCCACCCTGACCGGCGCGGTCATTGTCGGCTTGGGCCACCACCGCAGCGGCTTGCTGGCCACGGATGACGCACTGGCCACGCAAATCAACGCCGCTGCTGAACGGGCAGGCGAACCGGTCTGGCGGCTGCCGCTGGGGCCGGAGTATTCTAAGCAGATCAAATCCACGGTCGCAGACATCAAGAACAGCGGCGGCAAGGAAGCAGGCACCATCACTGCGGCAGCCTATTTGCAGGAGTTTGTCGGCGGCACGCCGTGGGCGCATTTGGATATTGCCGGTACTGCTTGGGGCTTTACAGAGAAGAGCTACGTGCCCAAAGGTCCGTCCGGGATCGGCGTGCGCACCCTGCTCAACCTTGTCCGCGACTGGCAGGTCAGCAAAAAATAACCTCGAACTTCCTTAACATACAGCAAGGAGCGTACCTATGCCAAAACGCAAGGGCATCACTGTCAGCCGCCAGATCATGGACAGCCAGCGCAGCCACCCGGAAGCCACGGGCGAGCTGACTGGCCTGCTCAACGACCTGATCGTGGCGGCCAAGATCATCAGTTCCGAAGTCAACATGGCAGGTTTGGCCGGAATACTGGGGCAGTCTGGCCAGATCAACATCCAAGGCGAACAAGTACAGAAGTTAGACGATTTCGCCAACATGACTATCAAGCGGCGGATGGAGCAGTGCGGCTATGTCTGCATCATGGCTTCGGAAGAGGACGACGGCGTGATTCCGGTGCTGGACAGCTACGAGGGCAAGTATACCGTCGCCTTTGACCCGCTGGACGGCTCCTCCAACATTGATGTGAACGTCAGCATCGGCACCATTTTCTCCATCCACCGCCGCAAGAGCGAGGGCAAGCAGGGCGAGATCGGCGATTTACTCCAGACAGGCCGTGAGCAGGTGGCGGCAGGCTATATTATCTACGGTTCCAGCACCATGCTGGTCTATACGGTCGGCGAGGGTGTGCAGGGCTTCACCCTTGATCCCAGCGTGGGCGAGTTCTTCCTCTCGCATCCTGACATCAAGATTCCAGCGCAGGCCAAATACTACAGCATCAACGAGGCGTATTCGCGCTACTGGCACGACAACACCCGTGCCTACATTGAGCATCTGAAGGAGCTGGACGAACGCGGCGAACACTCCTACAGCCTGCGCTACATCGGCTCGTTAGTGGCAGACTTCCACCGCAACTTGATCAAGGGCGGGGTCTTTATCTATCCCCGCGACCGAAAAAGCCCCGGCAAACCGGGCAAGCTGCGCCTGCTCTATGAGGCCGCGCCGCTGGCCCTGTTGGTCGAGCAAGCTGGAGGGCGGGCCATTGACGACGAAGGCCGGAACATCTTAGATATTCAGCCGACCGAGCTGCATCAGCGAGTGCCGCTGATCATCGGCTCTAAGGAAGAGGTCGCGCTGGCGGAGCGGTATTTCAAGAGCTGAGGATTAGGCCATCCGCGCAGAACAAACAAAAGGGAGGGCAGAGCAATCTGTCCTCCCTTTGCTGTTTCAAACCTGCCTGTTTGCGAGGAGAAGGAGCTGCTGATATACTGATTCTTGCGCAGAGACAGAGATTCGCTCGCGCACTATGCTGTTTCATTCAAAAAGAAACGGTCTTCCATGTCAGATGAACTGCTGTTTCAGGTTCTCACACCGCTGAATTTCTCCGTTCGCGTCACGCGCTCATATTGGGAGTATATAGCTGAAGCAGCATAAAGTGAACTTGAATGTCATTCCGAGCAACGCGAGGAATCTCCTCTTCGTCCTTGGCGTGAGATTTCTCGCTCCGCTCGAAATAACAGATACGACGATTCAAATTATGTTGCTCTGGCTATAATCCGCGTCTGTTTTTTTAACAGGAA
>DHWV01000049.1:0-5468 GCA_002413355.1 Desulfobulbaceae bacterium UBA5173
CCAGCTTCACTTCATGAGGCGAAGCACTTGCAAGGCAGGCGGCGACAGGAAGACCGGAAGCGTCCGTAATTGCCATGATCCTGCTCCCTTTGCCCCGTTTTGTCCACCCGACTGCATCGCCCCTTTTTTTGCGGAAACAAAGCTACCGTCAATGAACGCCTCGCGAAGATCAATTCCGCCGCGCTCCTGCAAGTCTGCTGCCAGCACCTCGATAATACGACGAAATACCCCTGCCTTCCTCCAGTGCTGGAATCGTCGGTGGCAGGTCTGGTACGGCGGATATCGGTCAGGCAAATCCTTCCACGGCGCGCCGGTGCGCAGCACCCATAAAATCCCGTTCAGTACCTCGCGCGGATCACGTGGCTTGCGGCCACGGGTATCTTTCTTGCAAGCCGATTGCGAAATGACCGGCTCAATTTTGGAGGCCGACCAAAATCACGCAAGATTTCCTTGACCGTTTTCAGCATATTATCGCCATACGGAACACAACTTATGCAAGAGGTCTATAATGCCAGCGAGAGGACTGCGAGCTTTGGCAGAAAAAAAACAGGCCGCCCCATGAGGAGACGGCCTGAGAATGCAAAAGCTTACTGATGGGTTGCAGGTTGAGGGGCTGCCTGTGCTTCAAGCACTTTTTTGAGCTTGCCCAGCTCTGCGATCTCGTCCGCTGTCAGTGGTTCAGGAGATGGACAGCGCTTGTCCGTCTTTTGCAGAGCGGAGGTCAGCACTGCGGTGTTGATGCCGCCGGGGAATTGGATCGGCATGCAGCTATGGCCAGCCGAGCAGATCATATCTGCCTTTGGTACCGCTTCCTGTTTATGGCAGGAGGCGCAGAAGCCAAACATGTTCTTCACAGGCTCAAAACCGCGCTGTTTGATCTTGCTACCTTCCGGGGAAACTTCCAAAACAAAAAATTCCCAGTCGTTTGTTGTTGGATGCGCACCCTTCTCCCGCTTAATCATCACTTCGCCGGGAAAAAGCTGCACAACCGAGCCGACGGGATAGACACCGCCGTCTGCTGAGTTGGCAACCGCAAGCGTTCCTTCAAGATCGCCAAGCAGGTTATCAACATACATGTTGCGCACTTTGGTCATTTTATGCAGGCAGCGGAATGATGCTTCCGTCACGTCAACCTTCTTTGTTTCCGTAGCTGCAATCGGTGTTGCCGATCCGCCTTGCGGTGCGGCAATGTCCGCCGGAACTGCCGCTGTCGGTTTGCCCCCGGCTTCAGCCAGAGAGCCGAATGCCGCATTGATACACAGGGACAGAACGCTGAACAGAACAACCTTCTTAGTGCTGACACGCATTTTTTCCTCCTTTTAAGATTGTGCGCAATCACCGGCAAACGATTTTGCAGGCAATTATTGACTGATACCCCACAGTGTGGCGTTGTGTCAAATGCTTTGCACGGAAAAGGAAAGGTTGCGTCGCATCCGCCGCCATGTCTCAATCCGGTACGAAGGCGGCCCGCTGAACTGTTCCGTTTGCACAAGCTGAAACGGCGGACTGTCAAAAGATGGAAAAAAGGCATCGCCGGGAAATGTCTGCTCCAGCCGGGAAAGGATCAGCGTGTCAGCCTGCGGCAGAGCAGTGCTGTAAAGCTGTTCGCCGCCGATGACGAAGAGCTTGGCCGCCTGCCTGCCCCGCGCGGCGGCAAGGCCTTCAGCCAGCGAATGCACAACCTCGCCGTTCTCCGCCTTGAAGTCCGCATCCCGTGTCACCACGATGTTGTGCCGCCCGGGCAGAGCGCAGCCAATGGAATCCCATGTTTTTCGGCCCATGAGCAGGCAATGGCCCCACGTGGTTTCCCGGAAGCGGGCCTGTTCGCCCGGAATCTGCCACGGAATTCTGTTGCCGCTGCCGATGACTCCGTTGGCGGCCACAGCCGCGATCAGAATCAGCTCCATGCCTATTCGTAGAGGTCGCTGACCGGCCCGTCTTCAGGCATGAGATCATCCGTGTACTCCGTCGCTGAAGAAGACGATGAAGGCTCCGGCAGAGCGCAGAGTTGACGGACCTTTTGGTCGATTTCAAAAAGCATTTCAGGATGCTCCTTCAGGAAGGTTTTGGCATTCTCGCGGCCTTGGCCGATGCGTTCGTCGTTGTAGGCGTACCAAGCCCCGCTTTTGTCCACGATCTTGCGGTCAACGGCCAAGTCGAGCAAATCGCCGCTGCGGGAGATGCCCTCGCCGTAAATGATGTCGAATTCAGCCTCCCTGAAGGGCGGAGCGACCTTGTTTTTCACCACTTTGATCTTGGTACGGTTGCCGATCACGTCCTGCCCGTCCTTGATTTGGGCCATTCTGCGGATGTCCAAGCGCACTGAACTGTAGAATTTCAGAGCGTTGCCGCCGGTGGTGGTTTCCGGGTTGCCGAAGACGATGCCAATTTTCATGCGGATTTGGTTGATGAAAATCAGCACAGTGTTGGTTTTCTGAATCACGCTGGTGAATTTGCGCAGAGCGTGCGACATCAGCCGGGCTTGGAGGCCCATGTGCTGATCGCCAACATTGCCGTCGATTTCCGCTTTGGGCACCAAAGCAGCCACGGAGTCAATGACAATCACGTCCAGCCCGCCGCTGCGCATGAGAATTTCGCATATTTCCAACGCCTGCTCGCCAAAATCCGGCTGAGAGACGAGCAGGTTGTCCACATCCACGCCCAGCTTTTCGGCATACGTGGTGTCCAAGGCGTGCTCTGCGTCAATGAAAGCCGCGTTGCCGCCCATGCGCTGGGCTTCAGCGATGACATGCAGGGCCAGCGTGGTTTTGCCGCTTGATTCCGGGCCGTAGATTTCTGTGACGCGGCCGCGAGGCAGGCCGCCCACGCCCAAGGCCAAGTCAATGCCCAAGGTGCCGGTGGAAATGACCGGGATGTTCTGCCGCTCATGCTCGCCAAGGCGCATAATCGAGCCTTTGCCGAACTGCCGGTGAATCTGGGTGATGGCACTGTCAACGCTCTTGCTTCTGCCTTCTGCCAGCTTTTCCGCCTGTTTGTCCTGTGAAACAGCCATTGGTGTCTCCTCTGTTGTTCATTGGAAAGCAACTTGCCTTTATTGGCGCGAAGCCCTGCCTCGGCTCCGCACGCTCTCTTGAAACCAGTGTGGCAAATCAGGGTTGATCGACTGCCATAACACGCCATGATAGCTTGGCTTGCGCAGTTCCACGCCAATCAGCAACACGGTCAACGCGAAGGCGGCGGCAAACACTATCGGCCAGCTTGGTTTCCCTGTGAGGATTGCAGTGCTGGCAAGCAGCAGAAAAGCCGCCGCCCAAATCAGTTCGGGCAAGCGTGACATGCGGATGACATTACAAAACACAAAAAAATGCGCCAAAACAAAAAGCAGCAAAACAGCACCAAGCGCAGTGATTCCGCAACACACGGCGGCACTGATCAGGCCGACAGCAAGAACAGCGGCATCTGTTGTTGAGAACCTGAATCCTGGCTTAAAATCCATGGTGCCGTTTTGTCACCATCGTGCAGTCAGGGTTATGCCAAACGAATCGTGGCTGGCGGCAGGTGTCACCGTCACTGTTTTTTTACTGAGCGGCTCTGTGAAATAGAAACTGCTGATTGTGCCGATCACCGCACCGGCAAGAACATCTTCAACATAGTGTTTGTCAGAATCAACCCGTGTCCAGCCGGTGTATGCCGCGCCAAAATAGGCCGGAAGGCCCCATGTCAATCCGTACCGCTTATGGAGAAAAGCAGCGGCCTGAAAAGTGGTTGAAGTGTGGCCAGACGGAAATGAGTGATCATCCGAATCATCCGGGCGGTCTTTGTGTACCGTGTATTTCAAACCCTGCGTAACAACCTGGTTTGCGAGAAAACCCTCAAAAAGCTGCCAACTACCTTCGCAATCATTCTTGTATACTGTTGCACCAAGTGCTGCCGCCGGTATGATCCCAAGTAGAATATCACCAGAAGTTTCAACCGCATTGGAACCAGCGGACAGATTTGGAGAAAAAGTTTCAACTGCTGCAAGGAGCAGCATTGTTGCTGCAAGTCGGTTTGTCCTGCGATTCAGATTCACGGTTTTTCTCCTGTACAATGATGGTCTGTCTATTGTTTTTTCTGCCGCGCTGCATACGACCTGAAGCAACATCCGCACATGGATGAAAAAAAAATCCCATGTATATAATGCCAGACGGCTATGTGCGGACGATCAAACTTCATCCTTTCTTCGTATCACTTCAAACATAATCAACGCTGCTGCCACCGAAGCATTGAGGGAGTTGAACTCACCCGGCATGGGAATGGTGACGAGATGATCGCAGTGTTTTCTCACCAGCGGACGGATGCCTTTGCCCTCGCTGCCAATGACAATGCCGATTTTGCCGCTGAAGTCGGTCTGATAAATGGACTGCACTTCCGGTTCAGCCACGGCTCCGTAAATCCAGAAGCCATGCTCTTTAAGCTGCCGCAGGGCATCAGCAAGATTGACCACCCGGCTGATGCGCAGATGGGCGACCGCTCCGGCTGAAGTGCGGGCTACGGTGCCAGTCAAGGGCGCGCTGCGCTCGCTGGTGAGAACAACTGAACTGAAGCCCGCAGCCAAGGCGGAACGAAGAATGGAACCAAGATTGCGCGGATCTTGAATAGAGTCCAGTAGCAGAATGCGTTCCGGCTTTGTCGCCAGCAGCTCCGGCAGCGGCAGGAGCTGAGCTTCGGTCTGGCGGGCGGCAATCCCTTGATGACGACAGCCGCTGGGCAGTCCCATTTTGTCCGCTTCAACAAAGCGAATCTTCACTGTAGCAGCGCGGGCGGCATCAATGAGTTCTTGCAGTCGCGCTCCGGCTTTGCCCTTCTCGATCAGGATTTCACAGAGGCTGCGGGGATTGCTGGTCAGAGCCTCGCCCACCGCGTTGATACCCCAGAGCAGGCTGTCGTCAGCCTCTTCCTCGGATTTATGAAAAGGCTTTTTCCTGCCAGTGGCAGGAGATGGTTTCTGCTGTAATGTCATCGAATTCGGGATAGAAGGCGCAGCGGCTTACTTTGGCGGCAGGCTATGGTGACGGAATGCTTTTTTTAGCTGCTTTGGAGCTGCGATTGAAGTGAGCTTGCCGTACCGTATTTAACCTGCTGCCGACATTTTTTGCAAGAAGGTTTGCCTCTGAAGCCCTGTCGCCTTACTGTCCCTGCCGTTCCATTCAAGCCGTTTTCCCTTGCATCTTCCCCCTTTCCGGGTAAACTCACGTTGAGTGCTGCGCCCTGCCTGCATCCATTTTTTTCAGACCGGGCGGCAAAAGTCAGGACAACATATTATTCCTTTCCGTGTGAACAAGATGGACTACCGTGACACCCTGAACCTGCCCAAGACCGGGTTCAATATGAAGGCCAGTCTGACCCAGAAAGAACCGCAGTATCTGGAACGCTGGGACAGGGAGCGGCTGTACGAGAAATTGCAGCTGGCGGCGGCTGACAAGCCCCTGTTTATACTGCATGACGGCCCGCCCTACGCCAACGGC
>DHWV01000049.1:5716-23348 GCA_002413355.1 Desulfobulbaceae bacterium UBA5173
GCCCGCCCTACGCCAACGGCAACATTCATCTTGGTACGGCCTTTAACAAGGTGCTCAAGGACATCATCCTCAAATCGCGGCGGATGGCTGGCTTTCAAGCTCCCTACGTGCCGGGCTGGGACTGCCACGGCCTGCCCATTGAGCACAACGTTGACAAGGAGCTGGGCGAGCGCAAGGAAGTGATTTCCACGCTGGAGAAACGCGGAGCCTGCCGTCGCTATGCAGAGCAGTGGATTGCCGCACAGAAGGCGCAGTTCCGGCGGCTGGGTGTGCTGGGCGACTGGGACAATCCCTATCTGACCATGAGCTACGGCTATGAGGCAGCGATTGCCCGCGAATTCAACCGGTTCCTACTTAACGGCGGCGTGGTGCGCTCGAAGAAGCCGGTCTATTGGTGTTCCAGCTGCCGCACCGCGTTGGCCGAGGCGGAGGTCGAGTATTACAACCACACTTCGCCGTCCATCTACGTCAAATTTCCCTTTGCTGACGACTTCAGTGGCGTAATTCCAGAGCTTGCTGGACAAGAGCAAAAAATTTTCGTTCTGATATGGACAACTACCCCGTGGACTTTGCCTGCCAACATGGCCGTGGCTTTCCACCCGGACTTTGTCTATGCGGCAGTAGCGGTGCGCGATGAAATCTGGATCCTCGCCAAAGAGCTGGTGGAAAAATGCTTCGCCGAGTTCGGCATCAGCGAATACCGCATCCTCTGCACCTTCTCGGCCAAAGGCTTGGAAGGCAAAAAATGCCGCCATCCCTTCTTTGAACGCGATTCGCTCATCGTTTTGGCGGATTATGTCATCGCTGATTCCGGCACCGGCTGCGTGCATACCGCGCCTGGCCACGGCACGGACGACTATCTGACCGGCCTGCGCTACGGTTTGGAGGTGCTTTCACCCTTGGATGACGCAGGTCAGTACACCGGCGAAGCAGGCAAGTACGCGGGCCGCCGCATCCCGATGGTTAACCGGGAGATCAACGACGACATGGCTGCTGCCGGGGTTTTGGTCAAGGAAAGCGAGATTGATCACTCCTATCCGCACTGCTGGCGCTGCAAAAAACCGGTCATCTACCGGGCCACTAAGCAGTGGTTTATTGCGATGGAGCAAAATGAACTGCGCCAGAAAGCCCTTGCCGCCATCAAAGATGTGCGTTGGACACCGGCCTGGGGCGAGCAGCGGATTCAGGGCATGGTGGAGGGACGGCCTGACTGGTGCCTGTCGCGCCAGCGCTCGTGGGGTGTGCCGCTGACCGTGCTGACTTGCGCCAGCTGCGGCGATATCCTCAAAAATGCCAAAGTCTGCGCCAAGATTGAGGAGCTGTTTGCCCAGGAAGGCGCGGATGCCTGGTTCCAGCACGAGGCGGCAGATTTCATCCCTGAAGGGACGCAGTGCGCCTGCGGCTGCGCCAAATTCGAGAAAGAGCACGACATTCTCGATGTCTGGTTTGATTCCGGCGTGAGCCACGCGGCGGTGCTGGAGCAGCGGCCTGAGCTGCGCTCGCCTGCGGATTTGTACCTTGAAGGCAGCGACCAGCATCGTGGCTGGTTTCAGTCCTCGCTGCTGACTTCGGTCGGCACCCGTGAACGCGCGCCGTTCAAAGGTGTGCTGACGCACGGCTTTGTTGTGGACGGCAAGGGCAAAAAGATGTCCAAATCGCTGGGCAATGTCATCCTACCGCAGGAGATGATTGACAAATTCGGAGCGGAAATCCTCCGGCTCTGGGTGGCCTGCGAGGACTACCGCGACGATGTCAAGGTATCAGAGGAAATCCTCCGTCATGTCGCTGATGCCTATCGGAAAATCCGCAACACCGTGCGTTTTCTGCTCTCAAATCTCAGCGATTTCGACCCGGCCAAGGACAGCGTCGGGCCGGAGCAGCTGCGCGAGCTGGACCGCTGGGCTTTGGCCCGCTACGCCGAGCTGGTGCGCCGGGCGGAACGCGCGTACAATGACTACGAATTTCACGCCATTTACCACAACCTGATCAACTTCTGCGGTATCACCATTTCCAGTTTGTACGCAGACGTGCTGAAAGACCGGCTCTACTGCTCCGGCACCAATGCGCCAGGCCGCCGGGCCGCGCAGACTGTGCTGCACCGGATTCTGGACGGCCTGCTCCGCCTGATGGCCCCGATTCTCAGCGTCACGTCCGCCGAGGCCTGGGAGCATCTGCACAATCTGGATGAAAACGCGCCGATAGAGGAATCAGTCTTTTTCGCCGAATTCCCCAAGGTGGACGATATTCAGGCAGATGCCGAGCTGGACATCCGCTGGAGCCGTCTGCTCAACCTGCGCGGCGAAATCACCAAAGTGCTGGAGGCTGCCCGTCGGGACAAAGTGATTGGCCTTTCTCTCGATGCTGAGGTACTGCTCTGCGCGGAAGGTGAGCTAACCGGGTTCCTCAGCGGCAAGGAAGAGCTGCTGCGCGAGCTGTGCATCGTTTCCAGTCTAAAAGTCGGCAGCGAGGCTGGCTGGACAGCGTTCACGGCCTCAGAGGAAATCGCCGGGCTGAAAATAGCCGTCCGGCCCGCGCCTGGCGGCAAGTGTGAACGCTGCTGGATGATATCTCCCACGGTCGGTCAAGACAGCGAGCATCCAGCCCTGTGCAACCGCTGCGCCGCCGTAGTGCGCAACATCGTAGGCTGATCATGTTCCGCTTCCTCCTTATTTTTGGCCTGATCGTGGTCAGCGACCAGCTCACCAAGATGTGGGTGGTCGAGAGCTTTGCCATGCACCAGACCACGCCCGTTATTCCCGGTTTCTTCAATCTCACGTTACTGCACAACACCGGCGCGGCTTTTGGCATCCTCTCTGGCCTGCCGCCGCTCTGGCGGCAGATCTTTTTTGTCAGCATCGCCGGTGTAGCTCTGCTTGTGATGGTGCTCATGCAGCGCAAAATGGGCGGCCAGAATCCGCTGTATGCAGTCAGCTTCGGCCTCATCAGCGGCGGGGCAATCGGCAATGTGATTGACCGGCTGCGCTTTGGCGCAGTGGTCGATTTCCTTGATTTCCACATCAGCGAATATCATTGGCCCGCCTTCAATGTCGCCGATTCGGGCATCACGGTCGGCGTTGGGCTGTTTCTGCTGACACAGTTTTTTGAAGAACGGCAGAAAAAAAACGCGCTGTCTTCCTGATCGAAAGATGAATCTTTCCAGTTTGCCCTTGTTTGACGAACTCAAGGCAAGTAAAAATATCCTGATTGCTGGGGCAGGCGGCGGATTTGACGTGTTCAGCGGTTTGCCGATTTACTTTGCCCTCCGCAATCAGGGTAAAAATGTTTTTCTCGCTAATCTGTCCTTTGCCAACCTTGCTGACGCGACCGGAATTCGTCTTTCGCCTGCGGCATTGCTGGTGAATGCCGATTCAACTTTGCCGGACGGCGACACCTATTTCCCCGAGAAATATCTCTGCGAGTGGTTTCGTGCTCAAGGTGAGGAAATCGAAATTTGCTGTTTTCATAATACTGCCGGAGTTCTTCCTGTACAGGAAGGATATGAATCTCTCTGTCGGCAATGGAACATTGACAGCATTATTTTGGCTGACGGGGGAACAGACAGTTTGATGCGCGGAGACGAGGCTGATTTAGGCACACCGCAGGAGGATATGGTGAGCATTGCTGCGGTCAATGCGCTGTCAATCAAGAAATCATTTCTTGTCTGCACTGCATTTGGCGTTGACACGCATCATGGCGTATGTCATGCGCAGTATCTTGAAGCCACAGCCGCTTTGGCAAAAACTGGAGATTTCCTTGGAGCCTTTTCTCTTTTAAAGGAGATGAAGGCAGTTCAGCTCTATCAGGAAGCATACAGGTATGTTGAACATCGGATGTCCTATCCCAGTGTTGTCTGCACTTCGGTAATTTCAGCGGTCAATGGTGAATATGGCAATTATCATGCGACCTCCAGAACGCGCACAAGCACCTTGTGGATCAATCCACTGATGAGCATGTATTGGGTTTACCGGCTTGCAGGCGTGGCTGCGCGGTCTCTGTATCTTGATTTGATCAAGAACACTGTTGAAGATTACGAAGTCAGAGAAACAATCTGGAAGTTTCGGGCCGCGTATGACGCAATCAAGGTTTGGCAAAGCATTCCCGTCTGACTGCAGAATACTTTTGCCGTATTTTCACGATTTACTATTTTATTTTGAGGAGTTGTCATGTCAGAATTTCAGAATGTAACCGTAGTAAAAAAAGCAAATGTGTATTTCAACGGCAGCGTCACCAGCCGCACGATTGTTTTTGCTGACGGCACAAAAAAGACCTTGGGCATCATGCTACCCGGTGAGTATGAGTTCAATACTGGTGCCAAAGAACTGATGGAGATTCTTTCCGGCGAGCTGGATGTGCTGCTGCCGCAAAACTCTGGATGGCAGGCGATTCAAGGCGGGCAGGCGTTTGAGGTGCCTGCAAACTCTAAGTTCAGCTTGAAGGTGAAGACGGTCACGGATTATTGCTGCTCGTTTCTGGCGGAATGAACACTGTGCGGCGGCTGGCGTTATGCGGAGGGGCGGAATCTCTGAGCTGACCATTGCCAACTGACCGTGGACGGTGTAACGCTGCATCATGAAGGGGTGTTCTTGACGATGCGAGCGGAATCACCAGCAACTTGCGGGCTGTTTTTGAAGACTGATCTCAACCAAGCCGTGCTCTGAGTTTTTTGCCCATGCCCACCCGTATTATTTTATCCCGGCTGAGCACCGTGCTGCAGCCTTATAAAAAAAAGCTGCTCATCGCCATGAGTGCGATGGTCATTGTCGCCCTGTTCAACGCAGTGCAGGCGTACATGGTGCAGCCACTTTTAGACAAAATTTTCTACGAGAAAAACGCTCGCTGGCTGACCGCCCTGCCGCTGGCTTTGCTCGCAGTCTTTTTCGTCAAAGGAGTGTTTTATTTTTTCTACTCCTACCTGCTGGAATGGGTGGGTCAGTCGGTGATCAAAGACCTGCGCAACAGCATCTACGCTCATTTGCACGATCTTTCAATGAATTTTTTCTACAAAAATTCAACCGGCGAACTGGTGTCGCGGATCATGAATGACGTGGCCATGCTTCAAGGCACAGTTTCGCACGCCCTGATCTACATCCTGCGGGATCTTTTCTCCGTGACTGGCCTGCTGGCTGTGATTTTTTACATGGACTGGCGGCTTGCCTTGGTTTCGCTGATCTTCATCCCGATGGCGGCAGTGCCGATAGTCGTTTTTGGCAAGAAATTCCGCCGGATCAGCTCGCGGTATCAGCAGGGCATGGGGGAGGCGAGCAACATTCTCAATGAAACCATCCGGGGTATCCGCATCGTCAAAGCCTTTTGCGCCGAGGAGCAGGAGAAACGACGTTTTGCCGCAAAGCTCCAGCAGCTCTTCGATATTCTGATGAGTGAGACCCGCTTCCGCAGCCTCTCGCATCCGCTGATTGAATTTCTCGGCGGTATAGGCATGGCACTGATCATTTGGTTTGGCGGCAACGAGGTGTTGAAAGGGCACGCCACGCCGGGCACCTTCATGTCTTTTCTCACCGCGTTGGTCATGCTGTATGAGCCGGTCAAGGGCGTGAGCAAGCTCAACTCGACGATTCAATCCGGCATGGCTGGCGCGGCCCGGATTTTCGCCATGCTCGACATTGAGCCGGACATTAAGGAGCAGGCACAGCCCGTCATTCTTCCGCCCTTCCGCAGCGCGATTGAGTTCAGTGAGGTCAGCTTCGCTTACACGCCCGGCGAGCTGGTGCTGCGCAATGTCAGCCTGAAGATTGCGCAGGGCGAGGTAATTGCGGTGGTCGGGCCGTCAGGCGGCGGCAAAAGTTCCTTGGCCAGTCTGCTGCCCCGCTTTCACGATGTCAGCGCAGGCGCGGTGCTGATTGACGGCCACGACATCCGCGACCTCAGCCTGCATTCCTTACGCAGCCAGATCGCCATTGTCACCCAGCAGACTATCTTGTTCAACGATACAGTGCGCAGCAACATCGCCTACGGCAGCCCGCAGTGCAGCGAAGAGGAAATCCGGCGGGCGGCGGATGCGGCTTTTGCCTTAGAATTCATCGAAGACTTCCCGGACGGTTTTGATACGATGATCGGTGAGTCCGGGGTGCGGCTTTCTGGCGGCCAGCAGCAGCGGATTGCCATTGCCAGAGCCATTCTTAACAATGCGCCGATTCTGATTCTCGATGAAGCAACCTCCGCACTCGACACGGAATCTGAGCGCAAGGTGCAGCAGGCTTTGGATAATTTGATGAAAAACCGCACCACCTTGGTCATTGCCCACCGCCTTTCAACCATCAAGAATGCAGACCGGATTATTGTCATGCAGGACGGGCGGTTGGCCGAAGAAGGCAGCCATGATCGCCTGCTCGCCCTTGGCGGTATCTACAAAGGGCTGCATTCCATGCAGCACACCGGAATATGAGCAAATTGCAGCAACTGCGCGGTGGCGCAGGCCAAATCAATAGCTGGCTGCTCGGCCTGCTTGCCTTTGTCCTGCCGCTTTCGACTTCGGTGCTGTCCGTTGCGGCCTTGTTGATTCTGCTGTTCTGGCTGATCGAGGGCAATTTTCTTGAAAAATTGGCGGAAACGCTCTTCACGCCGCCCGCCGCCGCTCTGCTGCTCTATCTTGCACTACTCTGTGTCGGCCTGCTTTGGACCGCCAATCCAACTGAAGGCTTTCTTGCCCTTCAGGAAAATTGGAAAATCGCCCTGCTGCCGGTTTTCCTCACCACTGTCCGTCACGAGCGGCGTTCTTTTTATCTGAGCTGCTTCATCGCTGGAATGACGGCGGCCATGTTACTCACCTATCTGGCGTGGTTTGGCTGGGTGCAGTATGCTGATGTCAGCCCGGCGCATCTGACCCCGAAGACCTTTCATGTGGTTTATAACCCCCTGCTGGCCTTTGCAATTTACCTGGTGCTGCATGAGGCTGTTTGGGGAGGACGTTCCAGCCTGACGCAGGCTGGCCTTTTCGCACTGGCCGGATTGATGAGCATCAACATGTTCCTCACCGAAGGTCGCACGGGCCAAGCTGCTTTTTTTGTCCTCATCAGCTTCCTTCTCGTCCAGCTTTTCAAAAAAAAGCGATTGCAGGCCACGCTGGCAGTCTGCTTACTCGTGCCAGCAGGCGGAGCGATTGGGTATCTGATTAGCCCAGTTTTTCAGCAGCGAATTGACCTTGCCCTGAGTGAAGTCTCCGGCTTTCAGGAAAATCCGAACACCTCGGTCGGGCTGCGCCTTCAGTTCTGCCAAAATTCGCTGGCACTTGTCCGGCAGCATCCCTGTCTTGGAGTCGGTACTGGCGATTTCCGCACCGCTTACGCTGAGATCAACAAAAACCGAAGTCCGCAGTGTGTCGCCACAGATAATCCCCATAATCAGTATATGTTGAGTGCGGTGATGCTTGGGCTGCCCGGCCTGTTCACGCTGCTCCTCATTTTTGCCGCTATGTTCTGGCAGGCCAGCAGCGAAGTGGACGACCGCCTGCGGCGGGCGCGTCTCGCTTTCCCAGTGTTCTTCTTGCTGATCATGCTGGCGGAGTCCTATCTCAAGGTGTACCAGACCGCTTTTTTCTTTGCCCTGATGGCTGCGGTTCTGTATAAGAAACGCCCGGAACAGCCGCTGCCGGGCCGTTCTTGGCTGATCTTGTCTTACCGGGCCAATATCCCCGGCTCGGCCTGCTCGCAGCATCTGGACGACCGACTGCCGCATTTGCAGGCCAAAGGCATCGAGCCGGTGCTACTCACCGGCCCGGCTGGCCTGCCGCATCCGGCATGGCGGCATTTTCGCACCGTCAGTCTTGCGCCCTCTGGCATCCGCTTCGAGCTGCGCCATTTTCTCCGCCGCCGTCTGCACAAACGCTGGCAGTTCAAGACCGTGGAGACCCTGCTGCTCCTGCCGGTGCTGCCGTTTTACCTGCTGGAAAAAATCGTTGTCAATCTGGAGAGCGAATGGTCGTGGGGCTTACTGGCCTCGCTGCGCGGCCTGCTCCTATGCAGCCAGCTCAAGCCGGAGCTGATCTATTCCACTGGCGGCTCGGCTTCGGCTCACGCCGCCGCACTGCTGATCAAACGCTGGACTGGCATCGGCTGGATCGCCGAGACCCAAGACCCGCTTGTGCATGACCAAGGCTGGCGGCGCAGCCGTCTCGCCCTGCTGCTGTATAAAAATCTGGAGCAACGCATCTGCCGTCAGGCGGATGTGTTCGTCTTCCTTGTCCGCGCGGCGATGGAGCACTGCCACCAACGCACTGGCTGCGGCAGGCTGGCAGTGGTCTATCCGGGCGCGGAGCCGTCGTGGTTTGGCCAGTCAGCCTATCGCAAAGGCGACCGCTGCCGCTTCGCTCATTTCGGCTCGCTCTCCGGTACACGTAACTTAGCGGTCTTTTTTCAGGCCTTGGAGCAGGTGGTCAGCAGCAGGCCGGAGCTGCGCGGCCTTGCGCAGGTGGACGTGTACGGCTCCTTTGACAGTCTCTCCGAGCGCGAGATGAAGCGGCTGCGCCTGCACGACCTTGTTACGGTGCAGGGGCCGGTGCCGCGTTTGGAAGCGATTGCGAGGATACAGCAGGCAGACTGCCTCCTGCTGGTGCAGAACATCATTTATTTTTCCTGTGAAACCATCCCCTCCAAGGTCTATGAGTATCTGCTGGCTGACCGCCCGATCCTCGGCTTGCTGTACAACAATCACGAGCTGGAGGCCATGCTGCGCGACAATGGCCATCAGGCTGTGCCTGCGGATGACGTGCAGGCAACAGCGGCGGCCATTGCCGCCATCTTGGATGACTGGGCGGCGGACAGGCTGACGAGCAAGACGGCGGCGCAGACGTGGACTGTGGAGGCGGCGGTGCGCAGGCTGATCTGCCTGAGCGAGGACTGCGGAACATGCAGGTAGGAGAGCGCAGCCGCATCCTGATCGTCAAGCCCAGCTCGCTTGGCGACATCATCCACACCCTACCACTGGCTCATGCGATCAAGCGCAATTTCCCCGACTGCTCTATTGGTTGGATAATCCAGCAGGCATTTGCCCCGCTCTTGGCGGCGGACAAGGCCATTGACCACGTTTATCCGATTCAGATTCCCTCGACCAGCGAGCCGCAGGCAGGCCGTCTTGCTTGGCTGGCAGCCTTGCAGGCCACGCTCCGCACGCTGAAGATGCTCCGCGCGCAATTCCGGCAGGAACCGTATGATCTCGTCCTTGACCTCCACGCCTCCTTGCGCAGCGGCCTGCTGGGACTGTGCAATCCGGGCGGCCTGCGCATCGGCTTCGCTGATGCCAAGGAGCTGAACAGCCTGTTTCAAGATCAGCTCGTGAATGTTCCTGCGGATGTGCAGCACGCGCAGGCGAAGAATTTGCTCTTCTGCCCGCAGCTCGGCATCCAAGCAGTGGCGGCGGATTTTCATCTCTGCTGCGGCGCAGAAGACCAGCAGGCTGCGCAGGCCTTTTTGCAGGAACAAGGCGCGGCAGACAAGAAAATCATCTACGCCAATCCGGCCGCCCGCTGGCAGACCAAATTCTGGCCGGTTGAACGCTGGGCCGAACTCGCCGACCGTCTGCACAGCCAAGGCCTGGCCGTGGTCTTTGGCGGTAGCAAGGAGGATGCGGGCTATATCGCCACTATCGCCCGACTGATGCAGAGCACTCCATTGATCGCTGCTGGCCGCCTGAATTTGGCCCAGTCCGCCGCCCTGATCAGCCAAGCTGCCCTATATGTCGGCTTGGATTCTGGGCCGATGCACATCGCGGCCTTGGCCGGAGTGCCGGTCGTGGCCTTGTTCGGCCCCACGCACCCGGAGCGGGTCGGGCCGTGGAAGGTGCCGCAGCGCATCCTCCAAGCTGAAGGACTGACCTGCTTGCAATGCCGGAAACGCAGCTGCGGCCATCTTTCCTGCATGAAGGGTATTACCGTGCCGATGGTTGCTGAGGCCGCCCGCTCTTTGCTCGCTGAAACAGCATGAAGATCAGCCTGATCATCACCACCTATAATTGGAAAGAGGCCTTGGCCCTGTCCTTGCAAAGCGCGCTCCAGCAGAAAATGAAGCCGCTGGAGATCATCATTGCTGATGACGGGTCGCGGCCTGACACAGGCGAGCTGATCCGCCGCATCGCGGCTGACGCGCCAGTGCCAGTCATTCACTCCTGGCAGGAGGACAAGGGCTTTCGTTTGGCCGCCAGCCGCAACAAGGCCATCGCTAAAACACGCGGCGACTACATCGTCCTCATTGACGGCGACATCATCGTGGAGCGGCATTTCATCGCTGATCATGCCCGCGTCGCCCGGCCCGGCTGTTTTGTTCAAGGCACGCGGGTGCTGCTCGGCGAACGATTGAGCCGAGATGTAATGGCCGGAAGGAATCTGCATGACCCCTTCTGCCGCAGGGGAGTGGAAAACCGCAAAAACTGCCTGCGCTCCGATATTCTCTGCCGCCTGTTCTCCTATCGTGACCGAGGGATGTACGGGGTGCGCACCTGCAATTTCGCCTTTTGGCGCAGTGACGCGCTGGCGGTGAACGGCTTCAACGAGGACTTTATCGGCTGGGGCAGGGAGGATTCCGAATTCAACGCTCGGCTGCTGAATTATGGCTTAGTGCGCCGGAACATTAAATTCAACGCCTTGGCCTATCACCTTTACCATCCGTTCAACGACCGCGCTCAGTTGGAAGCAAACGATCTGCTGCTGAAGACCACTGTCGAGCAGAAGCTGAGTTGGTGCGAGAAAGGGGTGAACAGGTATCTTTGACGGGCTGTGGTGAACAGAAGCAATATGGTAATTTTGCAAAAGGAAAGGTGACTGAGATGGGAAGACGGTTCAGCATTCCGCTGAAATTCTTCGGCGTGTTTCTTCTGACTATCCTGCTCGTTGCAGGCGCGTTCATCGCCACGCTGAATTCGTTGCGGATACAGGTCTCACGCAATGAAGCCCGCGCCGTTGCTGATCAGGTGACAGCCTTCCGCTCGTGGGTTGCTCAAAGCGGCATGGTCTGGGTGCAGAAGCTGGCCCCGGGCTTTCATGACTTTCTTGATGAGCAGCCCGATGCGAGCGGCGGAACTTTTTATGGCAAAAACCCAGCCTTAGCCACTAGAGAGCTGGCCATGATCGCCACCAGAGAGGCTGCCCGCACCTCCTTCCGAGTGACCAGCGACAACTGGCGCAAGGAAGAAAATGCGCCGGATGCCTTTGAGAAAGCGGCCATTGTCAGCTTTCAACAAGACAAAAATCTGCCTTTTGTCGAAAAATATGAGGAGGGAAAATACCGTTACGCCCAGCCGCTCCTTATGGAGCAGGCCTGCCTGCAATGTCACGGTGACCCCAAAGATGCACCCAAAATGGTGCTGGAAAAATACGGCAGAGAGAAAGCCTTCGGTTACAAGGTCGGCCAAGTGCGCGGCGTGATCAGCGTCATCGTGCCTGCGATCGGCATCAATGACGTATTGAAATCGTTGGCAAATCCGTATTCTTTGGCCTTGCTGGCAATCTCTTTGGTGCTGAACATCCTCTTCATCCGTTCCGTGGTGGTGCGACTGATTGAGTTGACCCGAAATGCAGAAGCCATTGCTGCCGGCAAGCTGGAAACAGTCCTGAACTACACCAACCCCTCAGAGTCCAACGACGAGCTGGACCATCTTTACCATGCGGTTAATCTGCTCAAGCGCAGCTTGGTGATTTTGTTCAAGCGGGTGGGAGGCGGCAAGCAAGGATGATCATTTCGCCACGGCCTTGTTGAGCACCGCGCTCAGCTCGTCTGTTGTATAAAAATCGCTCTTGTACACCTGCTCGCCCGTGCGGGAAAAGACTATCAGCAGCGGGATGCTCAGGCTGCCAGCCTGCCGGAGCATTTCCCTGCCCGCCGGATTGCTACCGGTGATATCCACCTTGATCGGCACGATTTCTTTTTGACTCAGCAGGCGGACGATTTCTTGATTTTCCAGCACACCCTGCTCAAGAGCTTTGCAGTTCAGGCACCACTCAGCGGTGAACAGCATGATCACCGCTTTGCCCTCAGCCGCCGCTTTCTTCACCTGTTCCGGTGTGTGATAATAAATCCAGTTGATCGGCCCTCTGTCGGTCAGATGCACTGCGCTACAGAGGGACATCACCATCATCATCCCACCCGCGCCTACGAAAAAAAACTTCAGCAGCTTGCTGGAGGCAATCTGACGGGTGCGCCAAGCCAGCCAGCCGCCTGCAACCAAGGAAAAGCTCATCACGGGCCACCAGTACAGTCTGCTGGGCGGATTGGGTGGCGAGGCCAACAGCATGGCCGTGCCGATTCCGATGAAATACGTGGCGGCGGCCAGCATCAGCAGGCCCATCACTTGTTTGATCAGTGCGCTGGCCGGGCCGGTGCGCGGCATTTTTCGCACTAAATGGGGGGCGGCAGAGAGGGCGAGATACGGCAGAGCCATGCCACTGCCGATGGCGGCGAAGACGCTCAGCGTGGCGGCAGGCGGCTGAGCAGCAGCCCAAGCGGCTGCCGCGCCCATAAACGGAGCGGTGCAGGGCGTGGACAGCACCGCAGCCAGAACGCCCAAGCCAAAGGAGCCATGCAGAGTATCTTGCTCAGGGTGGAGCAGATAGAGCCATTCCGGCAGGCGGACTGAAAAAAAATCAAACATGCCCAAGGACATAATGCCGATGATCAGGCCAACGCCAATGGTGAAGGCTGGATACTGGAAGAGTTGATTGGTGGAGCTGAAGCCGCTGACCAAGGCGATCATCCCGCCTAATGCAAGCCAAAAGGCCAGCACGCCCAGCGACATGGCCGCGCCGAGCAGAAGGCATTGCCGCCGGTTTTTGGCTGCGTAGGACAGACTGATGATTTTGATCGGAATCAGAGGCAGGACGCAGGGCGTGAAGTTCAACAGCATTCCGCCGAAGGCTGCTGTACCAAGCAGCAGCGAAATTCCAGCCCAAGACGATCCGTTGATTGAAAATTTCCAGCCAAAAAGGCCAAATTTCACGCCGTTGCCAGAAGCAGTCGTCTGCCGCTGGTTCTTGGCAAAAAGCTCCTGATGCACCGACCTAATTTTTTCGTCAGCCCCAGCGACGGTGATAGACGTTTTTAGCGGAATTTTTTGCGGCAGCAAGCACTGGCTGTCCGTGCAGGCTTGGTATTCCAGCTCCAATTCCAAACCGGGCATGGTACCTGGACTCAGTTTTGCCGCCACGTTGACCGGCAGATAGATAACGGTCTTCCCTGTGAAAGTCATCAGGCCGTCTTTGGCGTATGGTGCTTTGAATAGCTGTGCTGACGGATAGATCGGAGCGTCGCAGTGCAGACCTTGATCAGCCTTGCTCACAGTCAGCTTGGCCGGATAGGGATTGAATTTGCCTGAGGGGCTGATTTGCCCGGCATCGGCGTTGATATGAAAGCCCTCGGCGATCTCGACGGCCACGGCCAGCGGTATCGTTTCCCCAAGTTTTGCGCGATCAGCGGGCCAGTAGGTAGCCGCACTCACCGGCTCACTGGCAGCAGCAATCTGGGGCAGAAAACCGGTAAGAAAAAAAAAGGCCGCCAGCAGCAGCTTGCAGGAAAAATTGCTCATGAACAGTTGCGTGAAAAAAACACTCAGTAGGATTGCCCTGCCGTGGCAGTAAGATATTGTAGCAGCAGGGCATCAGCCCTTCCGCTGCTTGATCTCATTGAGGATGGTGATGCCCAGTTTAAACTGCGGCATTTCCTCCCGCCGCACCGACTCGTAAAAGTCGCATTGATGGCAATCGCCAAATTTTTCCACATAATTGCCCTGTTTCTGCCCTTTGCAGAGCGAACCGGCCACCACCCAGCAGCAGCGGCCGCCGTTGGTGCCTCCATGAACACCATCAGCACTCCGCTCAGTCGCCACCGGGCAGACACCAAGCTCATGGACTTTGGCTCCGCCCGGCTCGCGCCCGCATTTTTTAACTTCCCAACAGTTCAGCTTTTTCTTTTCGTCCATGATTCTGCTCCTGTCCTTGATCGGATGAAGTGGGGGCGGTTCGGCAGACTTGCTTCCAAGCGATGTCATTCTAAACGGAGTCCCGGCAAAGATCAAGTGCCGCCCGTTGTCCGCCGTTAGACAAAAAAAGGCCGCCGGATAATTCGGCGGCCTGAAAAAAAGCGGTTGGCGAGCGTGCCCAAACAGTCTTTTCTGTTGAATATCTATCAGAATTTATAAGCAACCGCCACGTTGAACACCCAAGGATCAACCGCCACATCCACCTCATGTGTGGTGCCAAGATCAGTTTTCAGTTTGGCGGTGGTTTCGATGTCCATATACCACAACGCGGCATTGAGATACCAGTTGTCCTTCACTTGCACGTCAACACCGGCCTGAGCCGCGAGACCAAGAGAATCCTTCAGCTCCATGTCAACAGACCGAATTTCTCCCAAATGGGCAACGGTCGGCAGCGTGTTCAACGTGGACAACAGCCTGCCGTCCACTTTTTCGGAAAAGAACAGAGTGTAGTTCAGGCCAAGGCCAAGATAAGGGCGGAATCGCCAGTCTTTTTCGCCAAAATAATACTGAAGGGAGACCGTGGGCGGCAGATGTTTGGTCTCGCCGACCGCAATGCCCTCAAGGTCGCCCTTGCCGACGATATCATGACTGAACGGCGTGGCGGCGAGAACCTCCAAGCCAATTTTGTCCCGCAGCATATAGACGGCCGTCAGGCTGAGCTGTGTATCATTCTCCACATCAACTCTGGCATTGTTTACGCCGTCAGGCAGCCCAGATACCGTGCCGCTGTCGCCAGAAGGCGCAACCGTGACAACACCTGCACGCACTAAAATGTCGCCTTTTTCGTGGGCTATCACCGGTGTGCTCAGGGCAAGCAGCACGCCAACTACGCTGACAGAAAGTATATTTCTTTTTGAAACGTTCATAGCATTGACCTCCAGATGAATTGTCCGGGTTGATCTGCTTTTTTTAACGGCAACTCAGCATGTTGCCCTTTCCCTTTTTTTAATTTTCGCTGATGGAAGAAAGGAAGTCAAGGAGTGAAACATGGTGACGCTAAACAGGGTAGTCCATAAGATGTGGTGTACAGTTTTTTCCACCGCTGAAGATTTCCAGCAGGCTTTGTTGTAATTCTGCAAAAAAACAATCTGTTGCCATTATGAAGAAAATGAGCAAGTCATAAACGGCTCTGTTTTAGTTCACTGCTCAATTCACAAGCTGATGCAGGTCAGCATCGCATAATTTGCCAGCCACAACGCGATTAGCAGCAAGCACCACGTTCTCGCCTTGCCCTGTGCAGGCGGCAGGAAGAGCAGTGCGGCGGTCAGAACTGCCGGAGCAAACACCCCAGCCCAGAACGGCGGCAGATGGCGGAGCAGTTCCTGCATTCCGATGAAAAACCACGGCCCGGCAATATGCAGCAGGCCGAAGCGTTCCTGATCCAGCGGGGCTTTCAGGAACACGGCGGCGGTCAGCAGAAGGAAAATCAGCAGGGTATGGCTGCGCCATAGGGCGGCGTAGCGTTTAAGATGAGGCCAGAGGCAGAAGCCGCCGAGCAGCAGCAACCCGTTGATATGGTGCAGATAGATTTTTTGCACGCCGACCGCGCCGATATCGACAAGGAGCTTGTTCAGCGGTCTGCCAAAGAGCGGGATGGAGCGGAGGATGTTTTCCGTGATCGCCCCAGCAGCATCGCCGGTTGCGTCGCCGCGCAGAATATAGCCGGTGAACAGGAGAAGCAGGGCTATCGGCACAGCCGCATTCAGGCGCAGCCAAGCCGTGCGGCTGAACGGAACGCTGTTTTCCCAGATAACTACGCCGAGATGGACAAGCAATAGCAGGAAAAACGCTTGGCTGGAATAATAATGCAGGCTGCGCCAGAAAAATCCGAAAGGCACAATCAGCTCAATTGTGGGCACGGCATAGGACGGATCCGCCGGATTATACTGCAATCCGAGCACTAGACCGGACAGCACAGAAATATACAGGCTGATCAAGGTATTGCCGCCCCAGCGCACGGCCAGCAGTCGCTCGTTCAGCTTGATCATCAGAGCGTCACCACGTAGCCGGTCACTGCGCCGTTTTCATCTTTCTGCACTTCCACCGGAAAAACAGGCAGATTTCGTTGTGCTGGTCCGGCCAACCGCGCACCCTGCGGCGTGAAGCGGCTTTGGTGACAGGGGCATTCAATGATCTGTTTGTCTTCAAGAAAATTGACCCGGCAACCGAGATGGGTGCAGGTGCGCGAGACTGCCCAAGCCACGCTGCGATCTTGCCCGGCGAAAAGGAAAAACTCCCGCTCGGCATGAACCCCGCTGCGCGGCAGTGGCGCGGCAATTTTGACGTAGCGGGGCTTTGGCTTGATTGTGAAACCGCTGAATTTGAGCAGGGGATGCAACAAGGCCATGCCGGACAAAACGGCAGCCCAGCGGAACAGGCTTGCCATCACCCTGCGGCGGTCAGGCGGCGGTTGGGAGGCGGGACAGTTCATGCCTTACAAAATATACCGGCTCAAGTCCTCGTTCTCCGAGATTTCCATAAGCTGCTGGCGAACATACGCCGCAGTCACGGTGAAGAGCTGCTCGCCCAGCTCCGAGGCATCGTAGGAGAGTTTGTCCAAAACGCACTCCATTACCGTGTGCAGCCGCCGTGCGCCGATGTCCTCGGTTTTGCGGTTAACTTCAGTGGCAATTCGCGCCATTTCCCGGATCGCTGCCTCGTCAAAGTGCAGCTCAATGCCCTCAGTCTTCAGCAGGGCAGTGTATTGCTTGACCAGCGCATTGTTCGGCTCAGTAAGGATGCGGAAAAATTCCTCTTCGCCCAGCGGATGCAGGTTGACCCGGATCGGAAAACGGCCTTGCAGCTCTGGGGCGAGATCAGAGGGCTTGTTGGTGTAGAACGCACCGGAGGCAATGAACAGGATGTGATCAGTGCGCACCGGACCGTATTTGGTGGTCACGGTTGAGCCTTCGACAATCGGCAGCAGGTCGCGCTGCACGCCTTCCCGCGACACATCCGGCCCATGCCCGCCGCCCCCGCGCGAGGCAATCTTGTCAATTTCATCAAGAAAAATGATGCCAGTCTGCTCGGTGCGACGCACAGCCTTCTCAGCCACGCTCTCGCTGTCCACCAGCTTCTGCGCCTCCTCTTTCTTCAGATATTCGAGGGCTTCCGGCACCCGCACCTTACGTTCCTGCTTCTGGCCGGAAAAAATCTTGGAAAAGGCCTCCTGTAACGACGACTGCATCTGCTCCATGCCGGAAGAAGCGGAAAAAACTTCGACTATCGGCCCGGAGGCTTTGCCCGCCGCCATCTTCAGCTCAACAAGGCGGTCGTCCAGCTCGCCGCTGTGCAGCATTCGGCGCAGCTTCTCGCGGGTTTTCTCCACGCTGTTCCGCAGCCGCTCTTCTTCTGCATTGTCAGCATACGGCAGGGCGATCACGTCGCCTTCTGCGGCTGGCTTGCGTTCCGGCATGGGCAAGAGCAGGTCAAGCAACCGTTCTTCCGCCGCCGCCGCTGCTTTGGCCGCCACCGTTTCCTCCTCCTCCTTGGCGACCATGTTGAAGGCAAGCTGCACCAAGTCGCGGATCATGGATTCCACATCCCGGCCCACGTAACCCACTTCAGTGAACTTGGATGCCTCCACCTTGAGAAAGGGCGATTGGGCCAAGTGCGCCAGTCTGCGGGCGATTTCCGTCTTGCCCACGCCGGTGGG
>DHWV01000041.1 GCA_002413355.1 Desulfobulbaceae bacterium UBA5173
GGTGCCAGCTACACCGGCCAGTGGCGCGAAGGCAGGCGCAACGGCAAGGGCTGCTTGGAATGCTCCGGCAAATACCACGGCGAGAGGCTGGACGACGAGCGGCACGGCAAGGGCACGTTCACCGGTATCGATGGCTCGCTGTATGACGGGTGCTGGAAGCAGGGGCTGCGGCATGGGCATGGAGTCTTCAGCAGTCCAGACGGTTCCAAGTACGACGGCGAGTGGCGGGAGAACCGCAGGCACGGCCAAGGAACCCTGACCCTGCGGGACGGCACCAAGTATGTTGGCTCGTGGAAAGATGATGTCCGGCAGGGGCAAGGCACAATTTTTTTCCCGGACGGATCCAGATATTTTGGAGCCTTTGAGAACGACAGACGGCATGGGCACGGGGTCTTTAGCAGCCCGGACGGCTCCAAACATATCGGCAAATGGGCCGAGGATGAGCGCAGCGGCTGGGGTAGCTGCACCTATGCCGACGGCAGTGCTTACACCGGCTCATGGAAGAACAGCCAGCGGCACGGCCAAGGGGTATGCACCTACCCGGACGGCTCCAAATACGACGGCGAATGGCGCGGCGACCTGCGGCATGGCAAGGGAACGTATCATTACGTCGGCGGCGATGAGTACGTCGGAGAATGGGCCAAAGATCTGCGGCACGGCTACGGGGCCTACACCCATGCCGACGGGGACCGCTACAGCGGCGAGTGGGTGAACGGCGGCAAGCACGGCTCCGGCACCTATCTGGCCATATCCGGGAGTAAATACACCGGCGAGTGGCGGCATGACCGGATGCACGGACGCGGGGTCTATGTCTCCGCTGACGGAGAACGTTACGATGGCCAATTCCAGCACGGCCACCGACATGGCTCAGGGATATTCACCTTTCTTTCAGGCAATGTCTATGCAGGCCAGTGGCTGCGCGGCGTGATGGAGGGCAGCGGCACATTGACCATGCCGGACGGCACATTCTACGAGGGCGACTGGAAGGGCGGTTACATGCACGGGGAAGGAACACTTTCCTTTCCGAACGGCACTGTTTACAAAGGCGAGTGGCTGGAGGACAAAAAGCACGGTCAAGGGGTGTGTACTTATCCTGACGGCAAAAAATATTCAGGCACGTGGCGTGACAACATGCAGAGCGGCCACGGCACCTGCGCTTACCCGGACGGGTCGGTGTATAGAGGCAAATGGAAGAACGGCCTCCGCCACGGCGAGGGCAGCTTGACCGACAAAGACGGCGACACCTACACCGGCTGCTGGCAAGATGACAAGCGGCACGGCAAAGGCTCGCTCACCTCTGCCAAAGGGCAGAGCAAGCAGGGCTGGTGGGAGGACGACAAGTATGTCGGCGCAAAGCCGCCAGCGAGCGAGGACGACAAAGACAAAGACTTCTTCGACGCGCTGGGTGGAGGCTTGGAGGATGCGGCCAATATGGTTGCAGATGACGATGATAATGAATAAATTTTCCGACAATGCCCCATGTGCGACCGCAAGCAGTTTTTGACCGGCATACAACGGCTCGGCCTTACCATCTCGGATGATTCTATCGGCAAGCTCCTGCTGTATTGCGGCGAGCTGCAAAAATGGAACCGGAAAATCAACCTGATCGCCCGTGAGACCACGGCAGCGGAGATTGTCGAAAAGCATTTTCTTGATTCGCTGGCTCTGCTGCCGCTGCTGGACCTGCACGGCGGCCCAGAAGCAAGCCTGCTTGATGTCGGCAGCGGCGCAGGTTTTCCCGGCTTGGTGTTGGCAGCAGTGCGACCGCAACTGCGCGTTACCCTGCTGGAGCCGCGCCAGAAGCGGACTGCCTTTCTCCGCCACATCACCCGGACGCTGGGATTGAGCAACGTGCAGGTGCGGGAAGAGCGGCTGGAACCAGGCCAAGTGTTGCCGGAGCAGTTTTCGTTAATCACCAGCCGGGCTGTGGCCGCGCCGGAGATTTTTCTGCCCCTGATTGAGGCGAATGCCGGGCCGGAAACAGTGGTCATGTTGATGCTGGCGGCTGCGGAGCGGCAGAGCTGGGACTCAAACCGTTGGCAGACTATCGCCCAGCAGGCATTCTCCCTACCGTTTTCCGGCGATCCGCGTCTGCTGGCTGCTGTGCGGAAACTGCCTTGACAGCTTGGCAGCAGGCTTTTTTTCTGGTAATGTTCCGTCGGTATTTCTCTTAGCGAATTCTGACTGACAAGACGGCGACACAGATGAACAAGAAAATAGCAGTGCTGGCCGGTGACGGCATTGGCCCGGAAGTGATGGCGGAAGCGGTGCGGGTTTTAGACGCGGCCCAAAAGAAGTTTGGCTTCAATGTGGAATATCGTTTCGCCGATGTAGGCGGCATCGCCATCGACAATCACGGCCAAGCTCTGCCACCGTCCACCTTGCAGCTCTGCGAGCAAAGCGACGCGATCCTTTTCGGCTCGGTCGGCGGACCGAAATGGGAAAGTCTGCCGCCTGCGCAACAACCGGAGCGGGCTGCACTTTTGCCCCTGCGCAAGCATTTTGATCTCTTCTGCAATCTGCGCCCAGCCAAAGTGTTCAAGGCATTGGCTGCGGCCTGCCCGCTGCGGGCGGATATTGCGGCAGACGGTTTTGATGTTCTCGTGGTGCGCGAGCTGACCTCGGACATCTATTTCGGCCAGCCCAAAGGCCGCGAAGGCAGCGGGCCGGACGAATTCGCCTATGACACTATGCTTTACAAGCGTTCGGAGATCGAGCGCATCACCCGCATGGCTTTTGAGGCGGCGCGAGGCCGCCGGAAAATGGTCGCCTCGGTGGACAAAGCCAACGTGCTGACCACCATGGTGCTGTGGCGCGAGGTGGTGACGCAAATCGCCGCTGAATACCCGGACGTGGAACTGCGCCATATTTATGTGGACAACGCGGCGATGCAGCTGGTGAAATGGCCGCAGCAGTTTGATGTCATGCTCTGCGGCAACATGTTCGGCGACATTATTTCTGACGAGGCGGCGATGCTCACCGGCTCCATCGGAATGCTCGCCTCAGCCAGCCTGAACAGCAGCAGTTTCGGCCTGTTCGAGCCGGCAGGCGGCTCGGCCCCGGACATAGCGGGCAAAGGCATCGCCAACCCGATTGCCCAGATTCTTTCCGCCGCGATGATGCTGCGCTACAGCCTCGGCCAGCCTGCGGCGGCGGACGCGATTGAAGCAGCAGTGGCCAAGGTTCTGGAGCAGGGCATCATGACCGCTGACATTGCCACGCCGGGCTGCAAGAAAGTCGGCACCAAGGAAATGGGCGAGGCCATTGCGGCAGCGTTGTAAAATGCTAGTGCCGGAATTTTTTTCCGGCACTGATTGGACAGCAGGTTCTGTCATCAAGAGCTACTCAAAGGAAAAAGGTGACAGCAATGATTCAAGTGTTTAAATGGATTGGAAGCAGATATGCTCCTGTTGAGGACATTGAACCAAGTTGCTGGGTGAATATTGTCAATCCAAGCAGGATGGAAGTCGAAAAGTTGTCGGCAGAACTAAATATTCCATTGGATTTTTTAACAGACCCTTTGGATGCGGATGAAAGGTCGCGGATTGAGACCGATGAAGGCGTGCTGCTGATTGTTCTCAGAATTCCTGATTACGATGAGAAAAATTCAGAAGTGCCATTCATTACCATCCCAGCCGGCATCATCTTGGCGAAGAATGATGTGTTGATTACTGTCTGCTCTTCTGACATCAATGAGCTGCTTGAACTGCATATCGGTAAGGCGAAGAGTATTCCAAACGCCAGCAAGACTGGGTTTTTCCTCCGCATCTTTTTGCGTACAGCTCTTTTATATTTGAAATTCCTGAAAGAGATCAACAGACGGACAGGGGAAATTGAAAAAGAGCTGCAAAAATCGCTGAAAAATGAGGAGCTGATCCGTCTCCTTAATCTTGAGAAAAGTCTAGTTTTTTTCACCACCGCGCTGAAGTCCAATGAGCTGATGATGGAGCGTCTGCTGAAAATCAAGACGCTCGGCCTGAATGAAGACGATGAAGATATGCTCGAAGATGTAATTGTCGAGAACAAGCAAGCGATCGAAATGGCCAACATCTACAGCAATATTCTCAGCGGCATGATGGATGCCTTTGCTTCGGTGATCTCGAACAATCTCAATGCGGTGATGAAAATACTGACCTTGATAACCATCATTCTGATGCTTCCGACCTTGATTGTCAGTTTCTACGGAATGAATATTGACCTGCCATTTCAGCATTCTTCGTATTCTGCCTTGATTGTGCTTGGCATGTCAGTCACGCTGTCAGGGGCAGGTTTCCTCTACTTCAGAAAAAAACGCTGGTTCTGATAATGACCCGACGTGAAAATATTCTCCTACTTGCCACGCAGGATTCCATTCCGCTGGCCGAAAAGGTGGCCTTGGAACTCCAGACCGGCTGGACACCGATGGTGCGCAAACAGTTCTCCGACGGTGAAATATATCATGCTTTTCCCCGCGATGTCTCCGGGATTGACATGGTCATCATCGCGGCCACGCATACAGATAATGCTTTACAGGAGTTGCTTGACCTCATCGCTGGCGGATTGTATTGGAATGCCCGCAGCGTCAACGTCGTGATTCCTTATCTTGGCTATTCGACCATGGAGCGGGCCAAGCCGGAGTCCGGCGAAATTCCCAAAGGAGTGACCCGCACCCGGCAGATATTCCGCAACAGACCGAAATATGTGGCCTTTATTGATCTTCATTCTGAAGCGGTGCTGCACGCCCATTCCGGCGAGATCAAGACCCGGCATATCTGGACTGAGGAGCTGGCGGCGAAGAAAATTCGGGACATGAATCTTGGTGATTATGTCCTTGTTTCACCTGATTACGGCTTCAGCAAGCGGGTGGCGCGGGTAGCGGGCCTGCTTGGCTGTCCGCACACAGCGGCGAACAAAGATCGCTATGATGTGGACAAAACCATTGTCGGCCAGCTATCCAGCGCGGTCAAAGGCAGGACAGCGATCATCTGCGATGACATGATCCGCACCGGCGGCTCCATGCTCCAGACCGCCGACCGCTGCTACGAGGCGGGCGCGACCGATGTGCTCTGTATGGCCACTCATTTGGTGCTGTCCGGCAACGCCCGCGCCAAATTTCAAGAACGCGGTATCCGCCGGATCATCGGCGCGGACACCTATCCCGGCACCAAAAGCGACGAGCTGCTGGAAGTGTATTCCGTGGCCCCGGTCATCGCCAAAGAGCTGATTCATTATCTGCGGATCGTGTAACCCGTCAGGAAAAAGAAAAAATTCTGCACAAATTTTTAGGAACAGATCATGAAAAAAACAGGCATCATCGGTTGGCGGGGCATGGTCGGCTCTGTGCTTATGGAGCGGATGCGTGAGGAAAATGATTTTCAGCATTTCGAGCCGCTGTTTTTTTCCACCTCGCAGGCCGGACTGCGAGGGCCGGAAATCAATGGCACAACGTATGAGCTGCTCGATGCTTTCAACATCAGCGTGCTGAAAGACTTAGACATCATCCTTTCCTGCCAAGGCGGCGATTACACGAAAGAAGTGTATCCAAAGCTGCGCGAGGCAGGTTGGCAGGGCTGGTGGATTGATGCCGCCTCCGCTCTGCGTTTGGAAAAAGATGCGATCATTATTCTGGATCCGGTGAACCGGGCGGTCATTGACAAAGGCTTGGCTGGCGGGATCAAAAATTACATCGGCGGCAACTGCACGGTTTCCTTGATGCTCATGGCATTGGGCGGGCTGTTCGAGAAAGGCTGGGTGGAGTGGATCAGCTCGCAGACCTATCAGGCAGCCTCCGGTGCCGGAGCCAAGAACATGCTGGAATTAGTCAACCAGATGCGGCTGATCGGCGAAAACTGCCAGAACCTGCTCGATGACAAGGCCGACATCCTCGCCATAGACCGCAATGTGACCGATACCATCCGCAGCCCGCGCTTCCTCACCCAGCATTTCGGCGCGCCGCTGGCGGCCAGCCTGATTCCTTGGATTGATAAGGCGATGGACAACGGCCAGACCCGCGAGGAATGGAAGGGCATCACTGAGACCAACAAGATTCTGGGCCGCGACGAAAGCTGCCAGATTCCGGTGGACGGCTGCTGCGTGCGGGTCGGCGCGATGCGCTGCCACAGCCAAGCGGTGACGGTGAAGCTGAATCAGGATATCCCGCTGACTGAGATTGAGGCAGCGATTGCCAGTCATAACAGCTGGGTGCGCTTAGTGCCGAACACCAAAGAGGACACGCTGCGTGAGCTAAGTCCCGCCGCTGTTTCCGGCACCCTGACCGTGCCTGTCGGGCGGCTGCGGAAAATGAATCTCGGCCCGCAGTATCTCAGCGCGTTCACGGTCGGCGACCAACTCCTTTGGGGCGCGGCGGAGCCGCTGCGGCGGATGCTGCGCATCCTGCTGGAGCATCTCGCCTGAAGGCGGCACAGCCGGTCATGAACAGCCTGCATCTCCTGCTGCCTGCGGCGGCCTACCTGATCGGCTCGATTCCCTTTGGCCTGCTGCTTTCTAAAGGCAGCGGCATTGACATCCGTCAGCACGGCAGCGGCAACATCGGCGCGACCAATGTCTCCCGTCTGGTGGGCAAAAAAATCGGCCTGCTCACGCTGCTCTTGGATGCGGCCAAAGGTTTTCTGCCCATGCTGGCCGCCGGGCTGCTGCTTGGCGTTGACGACCCCAGCCGCGATCTGATCACCGCTCTCTGCGGCGCGGCTGCCGTGACCGGCCATATGTTTCCGGTTTTTCTCCGCTTCAAAGGCGGCAAAGGCGTGGCCACCGCGCTGGGAATTTTTCTATATCTCGCCCCGAAAGCCTTGCTGATCAGCGTGGCCCTTTTCATCGCCGTGACTGTTCCGACCGGCTTTGTCTCCCTCGGCTCGCTGCTCGGTTCAGCGACCATGCCGCCTATCCTGTATTTTTTCGACGAACCGCTGTGGAAATTCTGGCTGGCCGCCTTTGTTGCGCTGATGATCTGGATCAAGCATCAGCAGAACATCCGGCGGCTGCTGAAGGGCACAGAGAAACGCTTTGGAGACAAAGAGATAATCGTCGCCTCAGAATGAGGTTTGATACAAGGTGTAATACAGATGCGAGGACAGCGGCTGCAAATGCCGCTGTCCTAGCTCCATCCAAAGCTGCTGGGTGTTGATTTCTTCCTGCCGTAGCTGATTGTAAAGCAAATCCCGCCTGATCAACAGATGGCTGAAGCCTTTTTCGTGCAGCCGCTGCCCTATTTTTTCCGCCGTCATACCCCGCTGCTTCAGCCACGCCAGCAGACCGTCCGCATTGCCCTGTTGATCAAACGAATGCGGTCTATTGATGTAATATCCCCGCCAGCCCATGAAGATGCAGAGGATTTTTGCAGACTCTGGCAGCTTGCTGTTGATGTGCTGAAGGAGCGGATATTCAGGAATCTGCTTGGCTAAATATTCATCCCTGCTCAAGCGTCCGCTGAGATAGCTGAAGGGGTCAATTTTTTCAAATTGCTGGCGGATGTACATGCCGTTCCACGTCAGCATCAGCACGACGGGAATCAGCCAGACAGCAGAGGCGAAGCTGCGTGTTTCAGCCAGCACTTCCAGCCGATGCAGGCCGTGCATGGATAAAATCACCAGAAACGGCACCATCGGCACGAGATAGCGAATGCGCAGCACCTCAATATTAAAGGCGTAAAGAAAATACAGCAGGCAGAAGGCGGCCAGTGCGGCTTGCTCCAGACGTGCTTGGCGGCCTAATTTTCCGAAGAAGAGCAGGGCGGTCAGCGGCAACAGGAGCAGGAACGGATTCAGGCGGCCATCGAAATAGCGCGGATCGTCGTCCTGCGCTTCATGAAAAAAAATCCGTACCGGCAGCAGAAGTAGCTGCCAGATATTCTCTCCATAGAGGACATGCCGAGTTGCAAACACGCCGCGCACTCCGCCTCCTTTGGGTTTTGCCTCCTCAGTTCCGGTATCCGCTTGCTCCGCTGCCGGAGCAGCAGTGTGGTTGAAGAAACCGTTATAGAGCGGATAAACCGGATTGCCCGTCCAGACAGCGTTTCGGATCAGCCACGGCGAGGCGGCCAGCAAAGCGGCGCAGCAGAACAACACTGCCGCCTTCATTGCCGGGATAGTCAATTTTTCTTTTTGCTGCTGACTGCGGATGAAGAGCACCGGCACCATCACCGTCAGAATGAAGAGCACCAGCAGGCCGTTGTATTTGGTGCCGATACCCAAACCGCAGCAGAATCCCGCCAGCAGCAGGTGACGAAGCTGCCGTGTTTCTAACCAGCGGAATAACAGGATCAGGGCGGCAGTGCCGAAAAAGACAAGGCCGAGGTCAACGTAAACCGTGACCGAGAGCTTGACGATAACCGGAATGCTGAGGAAAAAAAACGCTCCCAGCCACGCATAGGTGCTGGGCAGCCGTTTTTTCAGATGAAAAAAAAGCAGCAAGGCCGTGGCCAAGGCAAAGGCCATGTGGATGTATTTAGGCAGAATATCGCTGCCCAGCCATAACGCCCCCATGTAGAGCAGGTCAAGATTCATGGGGTAATAGGAGAAAACCAGCTCAGGAATCTCGTAAATGCCACCGTGCTGGAGGTAAAGTTTTGGGATTTGCAGGTGGTGAATCAGACCGTCGCGGTCAAACGGCGGGGTGCAGGCTAAGAGCGTGAGACAAACGATGGTCAGCAAGAGACAGGCGGGCAGCAGCAAACGGACAACCTTGTGGTTGTCAATGAAGCTCGTTGGTTGCCCGATCATTTTTGCGGCAGCTCGGCAATCTGTTTGAGAATGTCGGCTGGAATATGTCCCTGATAAACTTGGCCGTTGATTGCAAAGGCTGGCGTGCCGGTGATGCCCAGCTTCATGCCGTCCCATATATCTCGCCGCAGCATTTCTGCTATGGCCGGATGCGACAAAGCAGCGGAAAGCTCGTTTTGATCAAGTCCAGTTTTCTCAGCAAGTTCCTTGAGAGAAATTTCTTTAACCTTGCCGCCGCTGCGCATCATCGAGTAAAGCAGCTCATTAGTTGACCAGAATTTGTTGCGTATTGCAGCTAAGATGGCAACTTTCGCCAAATCTCCTGAACCTTCGTGAAACGCATCCGGCACGATGACTGAATTGACTTTATGATCCATCGGGTAATGACGATGAACAAGCCGCAGCGTGTCCGAGTGCGCAATCAAAAACTGCCGCAGCAAAAAATACATTTTGCTGCATTGAAAGCACTGGTAGTCAGAAAATTGCGTGATGGTCAGTTGCGGTTTTTTGGCACCGATCCACGGATGTCCGTCAGCGGTCAGGCCCTGTGGCAGACCGCTGATGTCCGCCTGCGCCGGAGCAAGCAGCCAGTAGCGGGGCATGATTCCATACAGCAGCAGCAGGCTGACGCAGAATACTCCGGCGGCAACACTGTAATTGCGCAGCATGTTTTGCTTGCAGAATGCTGAGCTGAACCCTTCTACACCTTTTGCAACAGCCTCTTTGCATCGCCGTCTACCGATCCAGCAGGTGTAGGTCAGGGCAAAGGTGATGGCGTAGGTGATAAGGCAGACAAGGCAAAGCGATTTGATTTTCGTGACCGCAATGCCCGCCAGTACCAACGTGACAGCGGAACCAATGAGCATCACGAAGAAAAAACCATGCCAAGCGGCAAGATTGTGGCGGTCTTCTGTCAGGAGAATGAGCAGGAATAAAACATGAAACAGCACGCCCCACCACGCGACCGGGATTGCAAAAATAATCGACCACGGACTTTGCGCGACGGTGTCGCAGTTTATCGCTTGACTGATGGCGCAAAAGCTGCTGTAAAGCGGGTCGGTGTAGTTCTGATAGTGGCTGTGGGCAGAATACAGGGCAACCGTGAGGCCTGTCGTGGCAAGCAGTAGGGCTGCAAGCCAAAGGACAAACAATTTACGGTTCGGCTGATTTATTTTCATGCAAAACATTGCTTGCTTGAATCATGCTGTAGAGACGATTTTCAAAAAAACTCACTGGATCACTGTCCAAATGGTATTGACTTACTTCCTTCAATGCGGCAGTAATGACAGGGAACGGATGTTTATTGAATATATCAGATAGGATCGCTTCAGATTTTCCTGTCTGCTTATCGAGATAATACGCTGTTGCAAGAGATAACTGGTACTCGATTGTTTTTGGCGAAATTTTGTCAGCTTGTTGCAGAAAGAATAGGCTATTTGGATATACTTTATGTTGCAGTAGCAAAAGTCCAGTTAAATACATCACCTGATGATTGTTCAAAGAAATACCAGCAACTTTCTGCATCCGACTCAAGGCGATGTCCTGCTTGCCAGATTGACACGCAGCCATAGCAGTTAAGTATTGATATTCCAATGGGTTACGGTATTCTTTTGTCAGCTTGAGCGCGTCCGATAGGGCTTTATCAGGTTGGCTAAGCTGGAGATAAGCCAGAATCCGGTTTTTCAAACAGGCTTCATCTTTTCTGTTCATCTCCAAACATTGATTGAAGTAGTGAAGCGACTGATTGTAATCGTCGAGCATGTAGGCGACAGAAGCCAGTCCGTTGAATGCGGCACCTTTGGTCATCTTTGGATCAGCAGCTTTATCCGCGTTCTTCAACGCTAACTGAAAATAATAATATGCTTCCCTGTATTGTCCGAATTGACGGTGCCATTTCCCCAAACTGTGCGCTGCCCTTGCACTATTTGGAGCCTTGCGGATAGCATCTGCCCATAACGTTCCTTCTGTCGCCCATGCTAAATTACGGGTGTAAGTCGCCTGGCCGGAGATAATTAGAAAAAGGACAGTGCAGCATATGGTCGCTGATCGACGAAAAAGAGATTGCTGAAGAGTGGCATATAAAATACGGGCAATCAGTACCCCGATGGGAAGAAACAAAAAAAAGGAAGGGAGATAATTGCGATGCTCAAAAATCAACTCAAGCTGGAGGATAGTTGACTCTACCGCATGATTGAGAAAGAAAAAAAGAATAGGAAAGCAGATCAGCGGATATTTTTTTAAAAAAAAGAGTGAAGAAGATACCAACAACAAAATGATCAGTATTGCCGGAAAAGTTGTCCATGGAACAAACAGAGACGTTGATAAAACAACATCATACTCTATAGAAAGCCGCTCTGCTATCGGAAACAGTATCTGCGAAAGATACATCAACACAATGCGAGGCTGCGTTAGGATGCGTTCACTGAACGTGAAAGAACGATTTCTGTAGCTATCAAGGAAAGTTAAAGGGTTAGACAAATTGAACGGAGTGATACCCAGGCCGTAGCGGACAAAGAGAAATCCTCCGACTAAGACTATAAAACAGAAAAAAAAGAGCTTGAGAAATTGCTTTTTGGTAATTTGATGATTGAAAAAAGCGAATTCAATCAAAATAAGAGAGGCGGGCAAGAGAATGGCATTTTCTTTACTACCCAAGGCAGCAAAGAAAGAAAGCAGACAAAGAATAAACCACGTGTATTTTTTGTCTGTTCTTCCCCGCAAATAAGCATAGATGGCAATGATGGTGAACATGGCAGCCATAGATGCCATGCGTTGGACGATGTAAGTGACTGCTTGTGTTTGAATAGGAGCGAGTGCCCAGAAGAGAGCACTGAGCAATGCGGCTGTTATAAAAAAATGTGGGGACTGCTTTTTTTGATAATAGATTTGCAGAAGGAGATATAGTGTTAGAAAAAGGAACCAAGCTGTCAAAATATGAATTGCAATATTAACTATATGATAGTTAACTAAATTATCTTGACCGAAGTACCAATTGAGGCCAAAGGTCAAGCAAGGGAGAGGGCGATATAGCTTGTTACTTTCAGGAGCAGTTGGATTTGCCCGAAGGGAATTGTTTAATTGTTGAAAGGTAAGTTCTGATATATGCAGCTTGCTGTTAAGAAGGATGTTTGGTTCATCGTCTAGTTGCCAGTCCGCATTAAATGTGTTGGCATAAGAAGAAATAATAATGCTTGCAGCAAGAACAAAAAGGAAAAGCCATGATTTTTTCATATTTTTATAAAAAAACAAGAGGAAAGACATCTTTGCCAATCCTCTTGCCGAACTATAAGTAATGTCAGAATGGAAACTATTTCATCTTCTTATTGAAGGTACCACTACCACTCCATTCTTTATTTGCAGCCTGATAGGTCGTCGGGCAACGACCAGTTCCATCTTTCACAGTGATACTGATAGCAGATACACCACCACCAACTGTTGCAGTGTTCGTACCAGAAAGCTTAGGAAAGGTTATACCATTGGTTAGACCACCAGCTGCTGCGATGGTTATCGCACTTCCTGTGATAGTAGTATGGGTTGGGATTGCAAAATAATCAGCTAGACTACCTGCTATACCATTTGCATCCGACTCAGCTGCCGAGCAGTACGATTTATCACGATACGCAATGAAGTTCGGGATTGCAACTGCGGCCAAGATACCGATGATGGCTATAACGATCATCAGCTCGATCAGGGTGAAGCCTTTCTGGCTGGCCAGCATTCTCAGTTTATTTACCTTCATGATTTCCTCCATTCGGGTGTTTTGGTCTTGCCGGGGGCGTAACTGCCATCATCCGGCCTTTCTCTTTATGTCCTTGTTGAAGCAAAAGTCATGCCAATTTGATTCTTGTTTGGTTAAAACGTATTTTTTCTGGCCAGCATGGATGTTAGATGAGTACGTTTATCGTTTTTTTTCCTCGCTTGCCGGAAACAGGCTGCTCGCCACCTCAATCAGTGACGCTTTTTGTCAGCCAGTGACATTTTTCGTCACTGAAGGCAGCTTCCGTTTTCTCCTGTCATCATCATCGTCACTGTGTTATCTTGCAGACACGATGAAAGCCAGGCTTACCCTGACCGCCGCCGCCATGCTGCTCGCCACCATGCTGCTGGTTAATCTTGTGCTGCTCATATTCTGGAAGCGGGACGTGATCCAGCGCGAGGCTGAATGCGACCAAATGCTGCTGACACAGGTTGCAGCTAAAAGTGTCGCCCGCTCTTTTGCGTTTGACACCGTCAAGGATATCAATCAGTTCGCTTTCCGCATGGAAGGTGAGATTATGCCGAACAATCTCCATCCCTTGCTTGCAACTACCTTGAACGAGACTGCCTCTGTTCATCAGCCGGTCAGTCATGCGGTTTTTTCTTTCGCGGAACTGCTCGGATTCCGTCAGCCATTGCTTGCCAGCGCAAGGCCACTTATCCAGCAGGGTAGCGTGATTGGCGCGGTCGGCATCATCCGCTCCCTCGACCCCGCGCTTCAGACGCTCTGGCAGGCGGAGCGGATCGTCCTTGGCTATATCGTTTTTAACCTGCTCGCCCTGACAGCCATTTTCGTCTTTCGTCTGAACAGCTTGATCGTCCGGCCCATTGAGCGGTTGGCTGCGCTGGCCGGGCAGCACAGCGGCAGCGGGGCGTTTTGGTTCGCTGCGGACGGCACCGGTAGCGAGTTCAACCGGCTGACGGGCAGTCTCAACCGGATGCTGGCAAGAATCGAGGATGACCGCACCATCCTGCAAAAAGCGGTGACCGAGCTGGAGGATGCCAACCGCCAGTTACATGAGCGGCAGGCGGAGCTGATCCGAGCTGAAAAACTGGCGGCAGCGGGGAGGCTGGCCGCCGGGCTGGCGCATGAAATCGGCAATCCGTTGGCCGTGATTCAGGGCTATCTTGACTTGCTGGCCCGCAGCGGACAGAATGAAGAGAACAGCGATTTCATTCGCCGGGCTGCGCAGGAGACACAGCGCGTGACCCGTCTTGTCCGCCAGCTATTGGATTGCACGAGAATTTCGAAGGGAAAACCGGAGAACATCGCTGTGCACGCTGTGCTGGCTGAAGTTGCCGAGTTGGTGCAGGTTCAGAAAGCGTTCCGGCAGATTAAGCTAACTGTGCGGGCGGAGGCGGCGCAGGACTGCGTTCATGCCGATCCTGACCAGCTCCGCCAGGTGCTGCTCAACTGTTTGCTCAACAGCGCGGACGCGATCAGTAGCGCAGGGCGGACAGATGGTGCAATCACGCTGGCCATCGACCAGTCGGAGCCGCACCTGCTCCGTCTCCGCATTGAGGACAACGGCATCGGCGCATCGACGGAGCAGATAGAGGCAGTGGTTGATCCGGTTTTCACCACCAAGGAACCGGTACCCGGCACTGGCGTCGGGCCTTCCGCTGCGCGCTCCATTCT
>DHWV01000098.1 GCA_002413355.1 Desulfobulbaceae bacterium UBA5173
AGAAAAGCCCAGTGCTGCACCAGCTGAGTGCTACGAAAGCATCAAAGGCGCGACTAATCTTGCCAAAGTAGAGAATGCAAACCCCAAGTTCGGTTATCCCAATGTGAAGTGCTCGCCGACCACTGGAGCAGTTCTCTGGTACGGTGATCCCTACACTGACACTGTGCCGATGGGTGAAATGCCGAAATTCGGCGACAAGACAGATGGCGACTTTGCTCAAGCAGTCATCAGGCCGCGTACGGGGCACCTGAAAACACTCATACAGACCAACATGAAGTGTAGCGGTTGTCATCCCGGCGCAGATCAGGCTTCTGCCCCGCCGAATGAGCCGCGTCAGCTCCAGATGCACCAAGACATCGTCAGCGATGCTACCAAACTACAACATGGCCGGGGGGCGATTTGGTGTTTAGACTGTCATAATGCTGCGAATCGCGACACCCTTGTTGACCGTCGGAAGAAAGAGATCAGCTTTGATGCATCCCAGAAGCTCTGCGGTAGCTGTCACGGCGACACCTACAGCAAGTGGCGGATGGGACTTCACGGCAAGCGTACTGGTGAGTGGAAAGTGGGTGGGAAAAAGCGGTGGTGGACCTGCACAGAATGCCACAATCCCCACACCGTGCAAGAACATCGCTTTAATCCGATTAAACCTGAACTGCCGCCGCCCCTGCCCCGTGGCATGAGCAGCCATGATAGCGGCAGCAAGCACGAAGAATAAGTCTGGTACCCTGCTAAAAGGGGTTGATGAGGGAGCGTTATGAAAGCAAAAATAGTGTTGCTTGCTCTTGGAGCAGCAGTCTGCGGGCCTGCTCTGGCGATGGCAGCTTCTTCAGCCATGCCGACGGACATAACCTCCCTTTTCAGCCATACGTTTCACGTGGAACGTGCTGGATTCAAGTGCGCTGACTGCCACAACAGCCTCTTTCAGCAGGTGCGGGGTGCTGCCAAGGCCGCAGGCGATTTCACGATGGCCAACTTCGCGAAAGGTAAATACTGCGGAGCCTGCCACGACGGAGTCACCTCCTTTGGTGTTGCTGATCAAGGGAGCTGCGCCCGCTGTCATGTCGGTGCGCAGAGCGGCAAGCAGATGTTCGGCAAAAAAAAGAAAGAGGCTAAACAGGGCGGCGGTCACTGATTCCTGCTGCTGAGTTGCCTCGCAGAACAAGGGCGGAGCCAACGCGGCTTCGTCCTTTTTTTATGCGCAGTTCAGTTCAATACTGCGCTGACTAAAATCATATAAACAAGGAGATGCTGCAATGAAAAAACAGGCTCTTGTCACCGCTACGCTCTGTGCGCTGGCGTTTTGTTCCGCTTTGACTTCTTGCCACTCGGAGAAAAAGACTGTGATCAAAGTGGGCATCAATGCTCCGATCACCGGTGATATTCCCAAGGTTGGCGAAGGCACCAAGTATGCGGCGGAGCTGTGGTTGGAGGATGTAAACAAGGCGGGCGGCATTGAGGTCGGCGGGATAAAACATCCGGTTGAGCTGGTCGTGGAGGACAGTGAGTCCAAAGCTGAATCAGCGGTCAAGGCCAGCACCAAGATGATCACGCAAGATGATGTGATGATCATCATCGGCCCGCAGGCATCGAAAGAGGCCATTCCAGCGGGTGATGTGGCCAACAACTACGAAACTCCGATGATCAGCCCGTGGTCAACCAACCCGGACACCACCGCCAATCGGCCTTACGTCTTCCGGGCCTGTTTTCTCGACCCTTTCCAAGGGCCTGTGCTGGCCGACTTCATCAGCGAGGAGTTCAAGTTCAGCAAGGCGGCGGTGCTGTACGATGTGGCCAGCGACTACCCCAAGGGGCTGGCGGAATTCTTCAAGAAATCGTGGGAGGAGAAGCACGGCGCAGGTTCGGTCGTGGCCTATGAGAGCTTCACCACCAAGGATACCGATTTCAGCTCGCAGTTGACTAAAATCATCCGCTCCGGCGCGGAAGTCCTCTTCACGCCGCAGTATTACAACGAGGTGGCGTTGATCGTCCAGCAGGCCAAGGCATTAGGCTGGACAGGGCCGATTGTCGGCAGCGATAGCTGGGGTTCCGCTGAAACCGCGCAGCTTTGCGGTAAAGCCTGCTCCGGCCAGTTCTTCAGTACCCACTATGCCGCTGCCGGAGCACAGGGCGCAACGAAGGCATTCATCGACCGCTACAAGGCCAAATACGGCTATGTGCCGGATGATGTCGCCGCTCTGACCTGGGATGCGCTGGGATTGGCGCAGAAAGCAGTTGAGTCATCTGGCAAGCTGACTGGAAAAATTAAAGATGACCGCAAGGCGGTGCGGAATGCGCTGGCTCAGATTAAGGATTTTGACGGCATCACTGGCAGGATGACCTTCTCTGGCACCGGTGATCCCAAGAAGTGTGCAGTGATCGTCAAGATCAGCGACAAGGGCGAGTACGAATTTTACAAGTCGATTTGCCCGAAATGAGCAAGCGATAGCGGAAGTAGCAGCTCAGACCAGCTCGGCCATCACGGTGTTGGCCAGCAGCAGCCCTTGCGCGGTCAGGCGTAGATGCCCCCGCGCAAGCTCCAGCATTCCTAAACGGACAAACCGCGTCAGCGTTTCTCCGTAATATGCCTCAGTATCAATGCCGAAGCGGTGGCGCAGCTCGTCTAACGCAATGCCATCTGTCATCCTCAGGCCGATGACCACGCTTTCCCGGAAAGCTGCTTCCGGCTCCAAGGTTTCTTGTTCCTGCCAGACCTCCTGCCCGCTTTCCAAACGGCAGCAGAACTCATCAACATCAGCAATTGCGGTGCAACGAGTGCCGTCCAGAGAAGAAACCGCACTCGGCCCAAGGCCAAGCCAGTCTCCGCTGCGCCAATAGTTGAGATTATGGCGGCATTCAAAGCCGGGCAGGGCGTAGTTGGAAATCTCGTAGCGGCAGAAACCGGCATCGCCAGTCATTTGCTGCGTTGCCTCCAGCATCCGCAGCACGGTATCCTCGTTCGGCAAGTGCAGTTCGCCGCGCTCCTGCTGGCGTGCAAAGGGCGTTCCGTCCTCAATGGTCAGTTCATAGATGGAAAGATGCTGCGGGGCAAGCGAAAGGGCCTGTTCAAGCGTAGCCTGCCACGTTTGCAGCGTCTGATCAGGCAAGCCGTACATCAAATCCAAGCTGATGTTACTGAAACCAGCTTTGCGGGCTAAACGGACAGTCTGCGCTGCGTCCTCCGCGCTGTGCGGACGGCCTAAGCGATGCAGTTCATTGTCTTGAAAAGACTGCGCTCCGATAGACAAGCGGTTGAAGCCCGCTTGCCGCAGAGTTTGCAGGGCAGACAGATCAACTGTGGCAGGGTTGGCCTCAAAGGAAATCTCCGCGTCTTCAGCACAGGAGAAACGCTGGTGGCATTCGGCCAGCAGCCTGCTTAAAACCTCTGCTGGCAGCATGGTTGGCGTGCCGCCGCCAAAGAAGATGCTGGTCAGCGGGCGGGGTGAAGAACATTGACGGAGCTGCTTGGTGACAGCGGCGATATATCTGCTCCTGTCCTGTCTGCCTGCTTGGGAATAAAAGCTGCAATAGGCGCACTTTTTTAGGCAGAAGGGAACATGAACATACAGGCCAAGCTCGTCCATTCAGCCCAGCTTGGCGCGGAGGACAGCGCAGTCGCTGCGGACCGCGTTCATCATCCCGGCATCAGCAAAGCTGAAGACCGTCTCGCCCGCGCCGATGATTAAGTGATCGAGCAGATTGATGTTCATGAACGAGCAGATCAGAAACAGGGTGCGGGTAAGCTGCTCGTCTTGCGCTGACGGCTCGCGGCTGCCGGAGGGATGGTTGTGGGCGATGACTAATGCGCTGGCGTTGCGGGCGAGGGCGGCCTTGAGCAGTTCGCGAGGATAGACCGTGTTGACATTGACCGTGCCTTCGGAGAGGATTTCGCTGTCAATCACCGCGTGCGCCGCATCAAGATAAACCGCCATGAAGACCTCGCGCCGCAGACCGCGCAGGGCGTGGATGAGATAATCAGCCACCTCTTTCGACGAGGTGATATAGCTTTTTTTCTGAATTCGCTGGCGCAAATAGCGGCGGGCCACGCCTTGGATGAACTGGATGGCGAAAATGTTCTTCGGCCCCATGCCTTTGATTTTTTCCAGAGCTGCTGAGGGCGCGTCGAGCACTTCCGGCAAGGTTTTGAACTTCTCCAAGGCATCTCTGGCAGGTTGTTTGCAGTCCGAGCGCGGCGTGCCGAAGGTCAACAGCAGCTCGATGACCTCCACATCGGAAAGGGCATCAATACCCTTTTCCTGAAAGCGATCGCGCAGCCGCTGGCGGTGGCCGTCAAGAGGATTGGATAGGTCGTGCTGGTTCATAATTGACAGGTTCGAGGCGCAGTATAGCTCAGTTTTGCCAAAGAGAGCCTGTTAACATAACCCAAGATGTTATAGGTCACAAGAACATATCTCAAAAAAACGAAGTAGAATGATTGAACAAGCAAGCAGCAGAAAAGCCAAGAAATTATCAGCATGACGCTCATATCTGACAACCAGCCTTCTGAAGTTGTGCAGCCAAGCAAAAAGCCGTTCGATTTTCCAGCGGCGTTTATACCGCCTCAGCTTTCGGCCATCCTGAGTTTTTGGCTTAGTCCGGTTGCGGCGATGTGGTGCGATCAGCTCAACGCCTTGCTTTTTCAGAAGATCATCATCGAGCTTGTCACTGTCATATGCTTTGTCGCCAATGAGTTTTTCAGGCTTTCCGGCAATGAAAAGGCTGTCAAGGGCCGTTTCGACCAGCTTCACTTCATGAGGCGAAGCACGTGCAAGGCAGGCTGCGACAGGAAGACCGGAAGCGTCCGTAATTGCCATGATCCTGCTGCCTTTGCCCCTTTTTTTGCGGAAACAAAGCTGTCGTCAATGAATGCCTCACGAAGATCCAGTCTGCCGCGCTCCTGCAAGTCTGCTGCCAGCACCTCGATAATACGACGAAAAATCCCTGCTTTCCTCCATTGCTGGAATCGTCTGTGGCACGTCTGGTGCGTCTGGTATCGATAGGGCAAATCCTTCCACGGTGCACCGGTGCGCAGCACCTATAAGATACCGTTCAGCACCTCGCGTGGGTCACGCGGCTTGCGGCCACGGATCTTTCTTGCACACCGACTGCAAAATAATCGGCTCACGCCTTGTCCATTGCTTATCTGTGAGTTCTATATGGCAATTTTAACAAATTTAATGATATTATCATAATTTATCTTGAGATAGCTTTTCGTATGTTCTTTTAGAATTTTTATTTCTATCAGGATTTAGATGAATATCTGACTGTTTGATCTTCATCTTCAATATTATAGGAATAATATGCTTTATATCCATAAACGACACTTCCAGATGGAACATGAAAAGAAAAGTCATAAAGAGCATTTGTGTCTGAATGTGACTCTGGCTATAAAAAAAATTCTACACGGATTCCTGATTTTTTCATAACCGCATGAACTTTTAGCCCTTAAACATTTTC
>DHWV01000097.1 GCA_002413355.1 Desulfobulbaceae bacterium UBA5173
CTCAATGCCAGCGCGGACTTCAGCGCGGAGCGGAAGCCGCCGCACTGGGAGCCGCCCGCGCCTGAACTGGCGGAACTCCGCGCCCTTGTCACCCGACGCGACGCGCTGGAGCGCATGAGGACGCAGGAAATCAACAGGCTGCATGTCTCCCGCGCGCTGAAGTCCGGCAGAGCGTCGAACGCCATGTCGCGTATCTTGAGCGGGAGATCAAGGACATCGACGCGGAAATCCGGCAGAAAACCGACGACGATGCAAATTTGAAAAAGCAGCGGGAGCTGCTGGACAGCATCCCAGGCCTCGGCGTGAAGACCATCCCTGTCCTGCTCTCCTTTTTCAGCGGAAAACGCTTCGGCAGCTCCAAGCAGGCGGCGGCTTACGCGGGGCTTGACCCGCGCCAGCACGAGTCCGGCAGCAGCGTCCGCAGAAAGCCGAGAATCTCGAAAATGGGCCATGCCTTCCTCAGAAAAACCCTTTACATGGTCGCGGTCAGCAGGACAAGCTGGGGCAAGGCGTTCAAAGCCCGCCTCGCCGCGAAAGGAAAACCCCCGATGGTCATTCTCTGCGCCATGATGCGCAAGCTCGTTCATGTCGCCGTCGGTGTCCTCAACTCAGGAAAAATGTTCGATCCAGCCCTGCATGGGGCTTGACTTGGACAACAGTATCTACACGGCACATCAAAAACGATTGGTTCCATTGTACGCGGATTTAAAATAGGGGTGACAAAATGGATGCGGCAGCACAGCGATGTTCACGAGGTCTGGCAACGTAATTTCTATGAACGCATCATCCGCAACGAAAACGAATTGAACGGCATCCGCGAATACATCCAAACTAATCCAGCACAATGGGAACAAGATGAGCTGCATCCCTTGCGCACGATCAAGTCATGAACTCCTTAGTCACACAGTGCAGCCTATCCTTGAGGATGTTTCCTGCCCGTGAGGAACATTCAGCCGCAAATGAACGCATCAGGAGCGTGACGTGGCAGGCGTTTCGGCGTTGCAGCCGCTCAGACGGCGAAGTGCCTCAGCAAGCAGCAGGCCACAGGCAAGGCCGATGGTGTCGGCAGCCAAGTCCTGCCATTCGCAGGAGCGGCGTACATACGGCTGGATCAGCTCAATCATGCCGCCATAGAGGATGAACAGAAGGAAGATCGCTGGAAGGCGTTTGGGATGACGCAGGCCGACCGGGAAGATGAGCGCGGCGTAGGCGAGCAGGTGCAGGGTCTTATCTTTGCCGGGCACAGAGGGCAGGGTAGGAAGCGGACTCAGAGAAAGAATGGTGATAGCCGCCAGCGTGATTACTGTGCAGGCTATCCAGTAGGTTTTGATCAGATTCAGCAGGCGCATCAGTGTGTCACGTGGAAGAGTTGAATTGCAGCAACAGAGCATAACAGGCAGCTCAGATGGAATGCAAGAGAATACCGAATATCGCCGCGTCAAGCGCGCTATACTATCGCCCATGAACTCCCTGCGCCGCATCTTCGCCATCTTCACCAAGGAGCTGCGTCAGCTCCGCCGCGACCGGATGACCTTCGGCATGGTGGTGATGATACCCTTCATCCAGCTCATGCTGTTCGGCTACGCGATCAACACCACTGTCCGCCATATCCCGGCAGGCTTGGTGGATATGAGCCACACCGCTTTGAGTCGGGCTGTGGCCCAGACCGTCAGCGCGACCCAAGTAGTGCAGTTCACGGATGAGTACCCGGATGTCAAACAGGCGGAAACCGCTATCGCCAGCCTGAAGGTGCGGGCGGTCTTGGTGTTGCCATCTGACCTTGGCAGCCGTCTGTTACGCCATCCTGCTGCGCTTAGCAAGAACCCTGCCGCTGATGTGCAGACCAGCCGCCCGGTCGGCCAGTGGATTGTGGACGGCTCAGACACCATGATTGCCGGGGTCATCAAGGGGATGCGTTCTATGCCCTTGACTGAGACCCTGCGCCAGCCTGCTGTCAGCAGCCCGCCCACCTTCGAGGCCGTCCTTCTCTACAACCCAGAGCAGCGCACTGCGGTCAACACAGTGCCTGGCCTTGTCGCCATCATCCTCACCATGACCATGATCATGTTCACCTCTGCCGCCATCGTCCGGGAAAGCGAACGCGGCAATATGGAGATGCTGATCACCACGCCGGTGCGCCCGATTGAGCTGATGCTGGGCAAGATCATCCCGTACATGTTTGTTGGCGCGGTGCAGGTGACGATCATTCTCAGCCTCGGCCACCTGATCTTCAAGGTACCGATTGGCGGCAGCATCGTTCAGCTTGCCGGAGCCACCTTTCTTTTCATTGCCTCCAGTCTCACCATGGGACTCGTCATTTCCACCATCGCCAGGAACCAGCTACAATCCATGCAGATGACCATCTTTGTCCTCCTGCCCTCAGTGCTCCTCTCCGGCTTCATGTTCCCTTATGAAGGGATGCCAAAACCAGCCCAACGCATTGCCGAAATCCTGCCAGCAACCCATTTCATCCGCCTGATCCGAGGCGTTGTCCTGCGGGATGCGCAGCTAATCAACATGCCCTATGATAGTAGCTGTCTCGCACTCTTCATTGTCGTCGGTCTGACCGTAGCCTCGCTGCGTTTTAAGAAGCGGCTGGACTAATGACATTATTTGATTGACAAAGTGCGGACTCCGCCGTGTTTTGATTTGAAGCTATCTCAAAATAACTTAGGATAATATCATTGAATTTGTTAAAATTGCAGTATGGAACTCACAGACAAGCAATGGATGAGGATTGAGCCGATTATGTTGCAGTCGGTGTGCAAGAAAGATTCCCATGGACGCAAGCCGCGTGACCCACGCGAGGTGCTGAACGGCATCTTATGGGTGCTGCGTACCGGCGCGCCGTGGAAGGACTTTCCCGACGGATACCCGCCGAACCAGACCTGCCACAGACGATTCTAGCACTGGACGAAGGCCGGGGTGTTTCGGCGTATTATCGAGGTGCTGGCCGCAGACTTGCAGGAGCGCGGCCGAATTGATCTTCGCGAGGCGTTTATAGACGGCAGCTTTGTCCCGGCAAAAAAAGGGGTGGTGCGGTCGGCTGGACAAAACGCGGCAAAGGGAGCCGGATCATGGCCATTGCGGACGCTTCCGGTCTTCCTGTCGCCGCCTGCCTTGCAAGTGCTTCGCCTCATGA
>DHWV01000026.1 GCA_002413355.1 Desulfobulbaceae bacterium UBA5173
CAAATAACTTATGCAAGAGGTCTAATAAGTCCTGTACAAAAGCTGCTCAAGCAGATACAATTTGTTACTATGCGAAGTTCTGCTCAAAAGATACATCCACGGTTCTCGTGGGATGCCATAGACACCGTCATGCTGGACATGGACGGTACGCTCTTGGATAAGCATTTCGATGATTATTTTTGGGAAGTCTATGTGCCTGAACACTATAGCTTAATCCATGACATTTCTGTGGAAAAGGCAGCGCAGGAGCTGCTGGAGCGATACAGAAAGATGGAAAACTCGCTCCAGTGGTCGGATATAGAACACTGGTCGCACGAGCTAAAGCTGGATATCCCGGAACTGAAGATGCGGATTAACCATCTGATTGATGTGCATCCGCAAGTGCCGGAGTTTCTCAGCTTCTGCCGCAGCTTGGGCAAAAAGCTCTATCTTGTGACCAACGCCCATCCGCGCACCTTGGCGATCAAGCTCGACAAGACCGATATCGGCGGCTGGTTTGACCGTCTAGTCTGCGCTGATGAAGTAGGCTTTGCCAAAGAACAGCCGCAGTTCTGGATCAGGCTTCAGGCGATGCTCGGCTTTGCTCCTGCCCGTTCCCTGCTCGCTGATGACACGGAAAAGGTGCTGCGGGCAGCAGACAAGCATGGCATCGGCTGTCTGGTGCATGTGGCCAAGCCCAGCAGCCGGAAGCCGCCTGCCCGGTCCGCCAGATACCGCTCCATAGAATCATTCAAGGAGCTGATGGAGCACCCTGCTCATCAGGACGCGGTCAGTATGCAGCCAAGGAGATGCGCACTATGATGAAAAAAACTATGGAGAAGCGGCAGCAAAGCAGAATGAAGCTCAAGGGCTACATCGCTGACATAGGCGACGGCCACTTTGTTTATGGCGGAATGGTCGAGGATGTGTCAGCGGATGGGCTGCGGCTCAATGATCTGCCTGACAAGTTCTCGCTGGAAGGAAGGATGTACAGCATTGTCATTTCTGGGGGGCCGAACGCGCCCTGCTACAAGCTAAAGGTCGCACCGCGCTGGCGAAAGAAGAACGGTCTGCTGGTCGATGTCGGCTTCACGATTGCTGAAGCGTCGGAAGGCTGGATGCGTTTTGTGCAGAATATCCTTCCCGGCCTGCATGGAAGCCCGACAACGGAAGAGTCAGGTCGCAAGGAGCGGAGCACCTGTTTCTGCTGCGGCTAATGGGCAGTCGTTCCGATTGAGGCGGCCAGCAGTGCCTTGGCTGCTCTTCCGCGCATTGAGGCCAGCTCTTCCTGCATCACGGCGATGTCTTGCTCCAAGGGTGTGATGTCGATCACCTCAGGCCGCCGCCGCTTCCGCACAAATGCCAGTAGCTGCTCCGGCACAGTGCGCAGAGCCTTTTCCGGCGGAATCCTGAGAATCTGCTGCGCCGTCTGCGCAACGCAGGTTTTCATGCTGCCGACCGCACCTTCAATCCCTGCCAGAGCCGCCGCCGCATCGCTGATCTCATCGCGCAACGCCTCGACTTGACTGCTGTCGGCTGTTGAGGCTACAGTCAGCGCATCCAGCGCGTCAATCCGGGCTGCCAGCCGTTCCATCTTGCCTGCCAGCAGCGTTCTGGTCGCGTGAAGCTGACTTTGGATGGCCTCAAGGTTTGCGTGCAGCTCAGTGCCCACAGCAACGCCGCCGGTTGGACGCACAAGAGGTGGATGAGCAGCGCATCCCCTTTAGCCAGTCGGCCAGAGTCTGTCGGAAGCCTGCATACATGGAAGCTGATGCCGTCGGGCTGGCCAAGGCCGCCGCGCCAAAGAAGACGGCAAAAAGGAAGGCCAGGCAGAAGGTCACAGCAAGGGTCATGCCAAGCAGCCATTGCAACGACCGCAGGATGGTCAGGATGATCAGCCAGAACGAACCCAATACGGTCGCCTCTGGATGCGTCATGCTGATGGAGAGCATGGCCAGAAAAAAGACAAGCACCACCGCTGTGTTGCGCAGCGGCCTCCGCAGAACGTTGTGTTGCATGAAGCAGCCTCTCTGTTGAAATTTCGTTGACCAGAGGGCGAAAAATCCGCCCTCATCTGGCCCCACGCGCCTGTCTTACAACGTCAGCCACGACTCAGAGAACACAGCTTGGCCGGACAGCACCTTGTAGGTTTTGTAATGCTCCAGAGCCATGCCGCTCAGGCCTGCCGGATCAGGATCATTGCCGTCCATCATCCCGTGCACGAGATCAACAAATTCCTGCCGCTCACCCTTGCAGATCGCCATCAGCTCCTTGTCGTAGGCGTTGACAATTGCGGTCTTGATGCCGTGTTTCATCAGCATGATCAGGTAGGTGCGGTCAAGATACTTGCGCAGGTGCTCGGCCACGCCGTTGGAGACGTTGGACAGGCCAACCGTGGAGCCTGCGCCGGGCGCGATATCCTGAAGCATCATCAGGAATTCCAAGCCGGAGGCGATCTGATCCGCGCCTAAGGTGATTGGCGTGGCAATCGGATCAAAGAACATCTTCTCGTTGGGAATGCCCGCTTCGCTCAGAGCCATCATCAGATCAACCGCCATTGCGGCCCGCTCGTTAGAGTCGCGCGGCATTCCTTCCGGCCCCCAGAGCAGGGCGATGACATTGCACTGTGCCTCAGCGGCGACTGGAATGAGAGCCTGCATCCGCTCTGGTTGAGCGGAAATGGAGTTCATAATCGCGCCGGTTTTGTTCTTCACCACAGCGAAGCCTGCGGCCATCGCAGCGGTGTTGGTGGTGTCCAGGCAGAGCGGCGTGTCGATGCAGCTCTGCACGGTCTCCACCACCCAAGGCAGCAGCTCAATGCCATCCTTGCGCGCCGGGCCGATGTTGAGGTCCAGATACGTTGCTCCGGCGGCGTTTTCCTCACGCGCCATTTCCTGAATCGGCCCCGGAATGCGTTCTTTCATGGCACCGCCGCTGCGCTTGCCCATGATGTTGATGCTCTCGGCGATTGCCTGCACTGTGATAGCCATCTGTGTTACTCCTTGAAAATTGTATATAAGTAAAAATGAAGGGGATGATTATTTTTTAGGATATGTCGCTTGCTTGAGACTTTCTGTCAGCCCGTACGGCTGAACTGTTACTGTTCAAAAAAAGCCGCATTCCTTTAAGACAGGGCCTGTTTACACTGTTTAATTAATAACAGGTAAAACCCCGGCTTTGCCGGGGAGACTGTCCAAAGTTTATCCCATACAAAATGGCCATGCAAATATCATGTCGTCTTTATTCCGAAATACCAGAGGAAATTTTTGTACTGCAAGCTCAGAAATAACAGGCGCATTGAGCAGCTAAGTTGTTCCAGCAGAAAAGCTCCCCGTATGAAGATGTTAATGAGCCGCAGTAATGGCATAAAACAGGCCGCAACTTAAACCGGCTTGGGCGGCGGCAACGGGACTGTTCATCTGCATTTGGCATTTATGCGACTGCACTACTGCATGTGTTAGTATGAGTTGCAGACAAATTGGCTCGATTAACTCGTAAGTGCAATTTTGTATACAAGATAAAACGCGCATGAATTCTTTTTTAAGAACTAAAAAGTTACACTTGCAATTTGCAATCTATGCTTGAAAATAAATCAACTAATCTTCCATGTTTAAAATTAATTTTTCCCCAATTTGACAAAGATGTATCTTTGAAATATAAATGGGCAAGTAACTTCAAGATTTGATTATGTGCGCAAATTACAAGATTTTCATTTTTTAATTTATCAAAAATAGTATTTAACAATTTTTCTCCACGAGAAATAAATATAGGCAATGATTCCCCGTTTGGAGGGGTTATATATGGAATCATATAGCCATTTTTAAAAAGAGATCCATTTTTTTGAATCACATATTCTTTTGGCCGACCTTCCCAATCACCCATATTTCTTTCTGTTAACAAGGAAACGATAGAAATCGTTGGAACTTGATTATAACATATTTGATACTGCTCAAGAAATCTATTAGCTGTAATAATACATCGCTGTAGCGGAGAACAAAGTATTTCGTTGATATTTTGCGGAATATCAACGAAATCAAAATTTGCTGCAATGTCTTTACTAACATAAACATCGCTTTGACCGACTATTACTCCTTTGATATTTAACTCAGTAGGAAAATGACGCAATAAATATAATTTATAATTAGCTGTGTTTTGTAACTTTTCCATGGGAATATGTCGCAAGTTGAAAAAATGTATCAATTATTTCCCCGTGCACAAAATTATTTAATTTATCAAAAAATGAAGAAAATGAGTTAGATTCATTGAAGTCTCTAATATCTATTCCGAGATCATTATTCATAACTGAAGATTTTCCTTGTATATCATGTGCAATGTTGTTTATAATTAATTGATTTTTTGACCTATCAAGTTTAATTGACAGATCACGATCACCATTGATTGCATGCCCCTAACCATGTGGTATCAAGATTTTATCTTCTCCAGCTAAATTAATACCCCAAGACTGCGACTTATCTGTTTCGAACAAAAATATTGACTTGCCTGGTCTATAAAAAATTGGAACAGCAACTCCAGGGCGTTCTATATATGTTCCAAGAGCAATAGAATATGATGTAGGCATGCAATAATGATGATTAATAGATTTTTTTTCAACTATACAGCTTCCTAACGATTTTGCTACATGAGAAGCAAACCAATCATGGATTGATTCATTATATTGAGGAAGACTCTTTGCTATGCTAATAAATTGCAATGCATCTTCCCCTTTAATATAACGAATATATCTATTGCTATCTTTAGAATGAAATGTTCTTAATGATTTATTGCGAAGCTGCGGGTCTAATACCCCGTCGCTTGCGACGCATCTTTAAAATCATTTGTACGATACCCCGCCCCAAGGGGCGGGGTAATTTATTTAAAACAGGACAAACTTTTGAATCAATAAGTTTTTTGCTTATAGCTCCTGCTTCAAAGTTTATCCATGATGAATTAATATTTTCTTTTGTTATACAAAAAATCCCGAAAGCTGTATCATTAAGATGATTGCCTATGTCTATAATCCACCTTGATCCAGTTTGTATCTCCTTATTCGATAGGAACATAGTCACTTTTTCTTGGAAAATTTTCTCTATCCAATCATATAAATGATCGGCTATCCTCTTACTAAGAGGAACAGACCAACTAATAAATATTTTTTTCATAAAATTATATCTGTTTTTTTACCTGCTGCTCCCCTGCCAAGAAACACGCCCTCTTTGCTCCGCACAGCTTCTTATATTCGGTTCAAAAGTCACGCCTTTTGTCCTCAGAAACAGACGGTTGCTCGCTATCCTGCGTCCGTTGTTGGTTGCAGCAATTTTTACCATAGCACGGCACGTTTTTCCTCGCCCACAGCTACGTTTTTCCTACCAAAAGCCCTCTCAAAGGGCAAAATATTAGGAGTTACGCAGTTGAAATCTGAAGTTCAATAATTACAGCAAGTTGAATTTCAGCTGCACAAACTGCCCGTTGAACAAAATCAACGAGTTGCAAACCCAACTGCGTAACTCCTAAATATATCCCGTTTTCAAAAAAATCACACCTTTTTTACGCAGGAAGAGCCTTAGATCACATGTTGAACGCCACGAACGAAATATTATCTGCCAAAATAAAATATCGGTCGCCTCCAACAACATGTCGGTTGCCAAAAAAAGTTTCATTTGTCGCAAACAAAATGTTATTTGCCTCGGACAACATCTTTAGGAGTTACGCAGTTGAGCTTGTAACTCGTTGATTTTGTTCAACTGGCAGCTTGTGCCGCTGAAATTCAACTTGCTGTAATGATTGAATTTCAGATTTCAACTGCGTAACTCCTATAAAGTTTCATACGCCGTAAATACGAGTTGGCCGTCGGATTGATTCGGGAGCAGCGGCAGGCAATTGTCACTGGTCTTTGATATCAGCCCGGCCAGGATGCTGCTGGATGAACAGCGGCCGCATCGCACAACTTCCTCCTCCGCCATCTGCATGTACGTCAGCTTGACGTTGCCGGTGCTCTTGAGCTGGGCCTGAAACGCGCTGGCAGCGTTCCACCTGCTGACTTTTCTATCACGTCCAAGGCTTCCTTGAGCCGTTAAATCTCATTCTCCAACCTTGATGCACTTCTCCGGGCAGAATGCCGCCGCCTGCCAGACCGCATCCGTGACGGCAGGTGCAACCGTAACCAGCTCTGCTTTTTCTCCCATGCTGTCCATGCGGAACACTTCCGGGCACATCTCCACGCAGGTGCCGCAGCCGCTGCACCGGTAGGTGTCGATTGCAATCTCCGCCATCTTTCTTTCTCCTGCAATTTTTTTTGCCCGCCGCGTCGCGGCGCAGCGGAACCTGAGCCAGTTGCGAGCTTATTCCGTCGGGCATATCCCGTTCAGACAATCCTTGGTGAAGGATTTGTCCGGCGCGACCGGATACCTGCCGTCAAAGCAGGCAAGACAAAAATCCTCCCGCTGTAGGCCGGTTGCCTCTACCAGGCCGTCCAAACTCAGGTAGGTGAGCGAATCCAGCTCCATGTGGTCGCGGATGGCCTCAATAGAAATCTTGGCCGCGATCAGCTCTTTTGATGAAGGAAAATCAATACCGTAGTAGCAGGCATGAACAGTGGGCGGGCAGGAGACCAGCAGATGCACCTCTTTGGCTCCGGCATTGCGCAGAGCGTGCACCCGGCTTCTGCCGGTGGTGCCCCGAATGATGGAATCCTCGACAATAATCACCCGCTTGCCCTCAATCAGCGGCCGCACCGGGTTGAGTTTCACCCGCACTGAAAAATCGCGCATCGCCTGCGAGGGCTGAATAAAGGTACGACCCACGTAATGGTTGCGGATCATGCCCATTTCCAGCGGAATGCCTGATGCCTGCGAATAGCCGATGGCTGCGTAGTTGCCGGAGTCCGGGAAGGGCATGACGAAATCCGCATCAATTTTAGCCTCACGGGCAAGAATTTCGCCCATCCGCTTGCGGGTCATATAGACGTTGCGGCCAAAGATGTCACTGTCCGGCCGGGCGAAATACACCTGCTCGAAGATGCAGAAACTCCGCTGTTTGGCAGGCCACGGAAAGAGCGACTCCAGCCCGTTTTGGTTGATGATCAGCACTTCGCCCGGCTGCACGTCACGGACATACTCGGCATTGATCAAATCTAAGGCGCAGGTCTCGGAGGCGACCACGTGCGCGCCGTTCTCTAAGCGGCCCAAACAAAGCGGGCGGAAGCCGTTAGGATCGCGCACCGCAATCAGGGTGTCCGGGGTCATCAGCAGGAGCGAATACGCCCCCTGAATGCAGGGGAAGGATTCGCGGATGGCCGCTGGCAGTCCGACGTGCATGTTGCGAGCCAGCAGGTGGACAAAAATTTCGCTGTCCATCGTGGTCTGAAAGATGGAGCCGTTTTTCTCCAGCTCGCTGCGCAGTTCCAGCGCGTTGACCAAGTTGCCGTTGTGGGCCACGGCCAATTGCAGCCCTTGGTGCGTGACCATGAAGGGCTGGGTGTTGATGATCGAGGATTCGCCGGTGGTGGAATAGCGCACGTGGCCAGCCGCCAGATGGCCAGAGAGTTTCTGGAGGCTGGTTTCAGTGAAGACTTCCGGCACCAAACCCATCGCCTTGTGCAGTACCATGCGCTGGCCGTTGCCTGCGGTGATGCCCGCGCTTTCCTGACCCCGGTGCTGAAGGGCGTAGAGGCCGAAATAGGTCAGCTTGGCCGCGTCCTCGTGGCCGTAAACACCGCAGATGCCACACTCATGGGTGGGCTTTGTCCGTTCAAGATGTTCCATGTCATTGTCTCGCGGTGATATTTCACCCAGCATACGCGGTTTTGCGGTACTCAGTCCCGCACCAGTACTCGCCAAAATACTCTTCCAGCAGCCAGCGCACGCCGAGCAGAAGCAAGGCCTTGTCGTCGCCAGAGGCAATGGCGCGGGACTCCATCGGCGCAAGTGGCTGCTTCAGCTTGATCCGGCCAGCAAGCAGTTCCCGGCGGAACATGTCCACGTTGTACAGGGCAAGGATGAACTGCTGCATCTGGACGCGGGTCGGACGAAAACCTGCCCGCACTTTCGGGTGCTGGAGTAATTGAAGGAGCTGATCGTTGAAGCGGTTGTAGTCGGTCAGCCCCTGCGTCTGAAAATAGCCCGGCACGGTTTGCGCAGCTCCACCGGCAAAGCCCTTGCAATGCGGCTCACGCACAAGGACAAACTGCTCTGTCACAGTGCCGTCAACCCGGCGCGATGCCCCGCGCCCGGCAGGATAGGCTCGGCAGGCCGTCGGGCGGTCTTCATACACGCCGCAGCCTTTTTCGCTGACAAAAACGCAGCTCGCTTTGCCGTCATCAACCATTGTCAGGAAACAGTGCGGAAAGCGCATCCCCTCTTCCCATTCCACAATCACGTAGCGTTCGAGAAAGGTGGCGGAATCCAGCTTGAGCCGTTTTTTCAGGCGCAGCACGTCAGGATGGCAGGAAAAGGCGAACTGCTCGCTGGTACTCATCGGGCGGCAGGGATCAGACAATTTGGTGGTCATAGGGTGTCAAGTTACGTTAAAGTGCGGATGGCGCGGCGTTGCGCCAAAAATATATGCAAATCAAGAGAATGAATAATCAAGAACACCGTTCGCGGCGTGCATCCCGGAGATGCGCTCACTATACAGCAGCCAAGCCAAATGCGCCGCCGTTTTTCACCAGAACGGTGCCGGATTCAGCTCTGCTTTGGCACCGCAGGCTCCGCCGTCCTCCGCTTTCACCCGCTCCGCCGGAATGCCCAGCTTGCTGACCAAATGTTCGCGCACCACTGCGGCGCGGGCGCGTGCCAGCTCGGCGAGAACATTTTCCCGCAGCTCGGCCTCTATCGCAGGCAACGGCTGTAAATCAGGCCGTGCTTTGATCTCCGGTAGCTGATCTTTGACAATTGGCAGCCCTGCCTTGTTGAGGGTCATCTGCCGCAGTACCTCCTGCGCCAGCAGGCGATCCAGCTCCTGTTTCCGGCGGGCGTTTTCCTCCTCAACCTTCTGGCCGCCGCTTTTCTGCGTCTGAGCCAGCAATGCCTTGCGGTCGGCTTCCTGATCATAGCAGCCCTTCACCGACCAGCCCAGATGCGGATGGCTGCCCAGTTGGCGCAGGCCGTCCAAGCCTGCCATAAAATCTGGCACCTTGTCGCCTGGCAGGAAATCAATGCTCCGCTCTTTGGGCAGATTAGGGGTGATTTTTTCCAGCGCAGTCCATGGCGGCGTGTCTCGCAGCTTTTGAAGCGTGGTGGTCACAATCTTGACAATCACGTCATCCGGGGCGGAAAACGGCACCGCTTGGAGCGGCATCGAGAATGCGCCGTCCTTGTCGGTCAGCAGAGCAAGGACAAAGGCGTAATCTGACTTGGCCTGCGGGATGAAACCAGAAAAATTGAGCCGGTCGCCCTCCGCTGAAACCGTGCGGGTGAGCCGCGCTTGGCTGCTGTCCAGCGCGAGCTGCTTGGCCAGTTCTTTGGCTGCGCCGTCCAAGGGCAGCCGCTCTACGGCCAGTTTGTCGAGGTCTGCACTGTCTTTGCCGGTTTTGCCGCTGGCGGTGAAATCACTGCCGCCCATTTTGCCGCTAAAGGAGAAGGCTGCTGTCACTCCTGCCTTGATCGGCCCAATCTGCCCCTGAATGCCGGTGAAACCGCCTTTGCCGCCACGCTGAAGGCTGCCGCTGGTGATTGCGCATTGATCAACCGAGACCAGCGGCGGCGCAGCAAGCAGACCGGTCAGGGCAGAAGGCAGGCTGCCCTCCCCTGAGAGCTGAAGCTGCGGTTCATCCACCACAAATTTTTCCGCTGCGGCAGCAAAGGGGGAGATGGTGAATGCGGTTTTATCCGCCGCCGCCCGCCGCCAGCGCAGGCTGTCGCCCCGGCTGGTTTCAGCGGCAAGATTGTCGAGGCTGATGCTACCACTGAAACGGTTTTCCGGCAGCTTAAACTCGCCTTTACCACTCAGGCTGCCCTGCTTGAGCGTCAGTTCATCCCGGAACAGGTTGGCAAAGGCTTTGCTGAACAGACGGAGATCGAGCCGTTCCGCCGTCAATGCCGCTGTGCCAGAGCCGTCTTTGCGGAGTTGTCCTTCCGCCTTCAGGCTGCCTTGTCCGACCGCTGCCGCAAATTGAAAATTGTTCGGCTGCTGCTGCGCCGTGCGCAGACCAGTTGCGCTCATCTTCAAACCAGAGAGCGGCAGCAGGGCGGAGCCAACCGGCAGTAGGGCCGAGGAACCGCTGATTTCGACCGCATTGGCGGCAAGACGCAGCCTGCCTGAGGGCTGAAAAAAGAAGCCGGGCGCAGCGGCAGCAAAATCCGCCCCTTCCAGCGCAATGGTGCCACAGCTCAAGCCGCCGTCGAGCGAACAGTCTGCGCCGCTGGCCGATTTGCCAGACAGCAAAGCCGTACCGCTGTGCTGAAGGCTGAAATCATGCACTGCCACAGAGCCGCTGGAAAGCTGTAGCCCGGCCCGGCTGAGACGACCTGTGCCAGAGATATCCGCGCTGCCTTTGCTGAAGCGGAGTTCATCGCCGAGCGAGGCGTTCAGCAGGGCGGCATCAGCATTGTTCAGAGCAATTGTGCCGGACAGTTCCAGCCCGGCATTGTCCTTGGCCGCTGTGCCGCTGATCTCCAGTTTGCCCGCACCTGCCGCCGCTTTCAAGCTGACCGGGCCGGGCAGACCGCTCAGGCTCAGGTTCAGGCCGGAGAGCGGCATGACGGTACCGCCCAAGGCAAGTCGTGTCGAAGCGTTTTTCAACTCCACCGCCTTGGCGGCAAAACGCAGTGTTCCGGCAGAGGCAAGAAAGAAGCCGGAATCGGCGAAATCCGCGCCGTCTGCGGTGAGGCTGGCGCAGTGCATCGTTTTTGCCGCACCATCGAGAACGCAGTCTGTTCCACTGGCCGATGCGCCGGAAAGCAAAGCCGCTCCCTCGCGGTGCAGGCTAAAATCACGCAGTGTCACTGCGCCGCCTGACAAATTCAACGTCGGCCCGTTCAAGGTGAAACTGCCGCTGAGGTCTGCGCTGCCTTTGCTGAAGGAAATCCCCTCACCCAAGCAGGGCTGAAGAATATCCGCGCCGCTGTTCCGCAACGTCAGATTTCCGGCCAGAGCCAATCCGGCTTCGATTTTGGCCGCTGTGCCGCTGATCTCCAGTTTGCCGGAGCCTGCCGCCGCTTCCACGCTGATTTGGCCGGGTAGCCCGCTCAACTGCATATTCAGGCCGGAGAGCGGAAGATTGGCCGCACCCAAGGCAAACTTGGCAGCGGAGTTCTTCAGCTCGATCGACTTGGCCGCAAAACGTAGCGTTCCCGCAGGGGCCAAGAAAAAGCCGCTGTCAGCAAAATCTGCGCCATCCGCAATGATGCTGCCGCAGCTCATCCGTTGGCTGCCGCCGTCCAAGGAGCAGTCTGCGCCGCTGATTGTCTTGCCGGAAAGAAGCGCGGTTCCTTCACGCTGAAGGCTGAAATCGTGCACCGCCACTGTGCCGTTGGACAGATTCAGCGTCGGCCAGCTCAAGCTGAAACTGCCGCTGATGTCCGCGCTGCCTTGGCTGAACCGGATGGAATCGCCTTGGGCCAGATAGGAATGGAGCAAATCCGCCTCGGCATTGTTCAGAACCAGCTTGCCTGAAAGCAACATTGCGCCGTCCTTGCTTTTTGCTGCCGTGCCGCTGAGTTCGATGCTGCCTTTTTTGCCAGCCGTGGCTGTCAGCTTGAGGCTCTTGTCATCCAACATGCTCATCTTCAGGCCAGAGAGCGGCAGGCTGGTCGAGCCAAAGGGGAGCTTGGCGGCGGAATTCTTCAGCTCCAAGCTGGTGCAAGAAAACCGTAATACGGCACTGTCTTTGCCTTTCTTGACACCGGGCAGAAAGAAACCAGTGTCGACGAAATCCGCACCATCCAGCGCAGCCTTGCCGCAGCTCATGCTCCGTGCCGCGCCATCGAGAACGCAGTCAGCAGCACTGGCCGTTTTGACCGCAAGCAGGGCCGCCTTTTTCTGCTGAAGGGCACAATCTCGCGCGGCCACTGTGCCGCCAGTTATTTTGAGGACAGGTTTGCCATCCGCCTGCTGCTCCAGCCGCAGCTCGCCCGTGATGTCCACACTGCCTTTGCTGAAACGCAGCCCCTCGTTTGCAGAAAGATACGGCCGGAGCAAATCAGCCTGCATGTTGTGAAGAATAAGGCTGCCGCTCAGATTACAGGCCGGATCAACATTGCCTTTGAAGGAGACCGACGCATTGCCGCTGCCAGCGGATAGCGACAGGGCAGGTTCTGCCGTCTCTTTAGTCAGTTCAGCGGCCTTGGCATTGCGGAAGCCGGTCAGTTCGAGCTGGAGATCAGTCCATTCCTTTTTGCCGCTTCGCACCAAGCCTTTGCTCAGGCTGGCTTTGCCGACCGCAAGAGCCATACTGTCAGCATTGAGCAGGGCAGCAGCTTTGCCTGCCAGCTCGGTGCCGTCGAGCAAGCCGCCTTGGTTTTCCGGCAGATCAAGCTGCGGTTCATCCAGCATCAGCTCCTCTGCCGTCCAGAGTTTTTGCATCGGATTGAAACGGACAATCAGGTGGGCGGTGGGCACAGTCAATTTGAAGGCTTGTTCAGGCTGTTCTTCGTGATCAGCAGACTGTACCAGTAGTTCGGAGAACGTAACGGCACCGGTTACGGCCAGTCCTTTGCCCGCGTCGTTCAGGATGACCTCCAACACTGCGTCGGTTCGCTTTGCGTTCAGGCTCACCGCTTTGGCAAGGCCGGGCAGCAGCCCTGCATACTGCTGCGGGTCGAGGTTGTCTAATTTCAGAGTGAGCCGGGTTTCCGGGCCACCGTCGGTCTGCTTCTGCCCGGTGAGCAGGAGCGGGCTGGAGTTGACCACCGCGCTCAATGTTGGCTCCGCGCCTTGCCCGGCAGGCGGCAGGGTGAATTCAATATGCTCGACCAGATGCTCTTTACCGCTCGGCTGATCGAGAAAATGCACCGTGCTGCGGTGCAGCTTGAGGCCGTCCGTCCGCAGCCAGTCTGGGAGAAAGCTCACCCCGCCGAAAAGACTTCCGCCCGGCGGCAGGGCATTGAAGCTGCCGTCCTGACGGCGGAGGAGATTGGCCCGCAGGCGGTCAATGCGGAGATCATCCAGCACAGCGCGGCCTTGCAGCAGCGATGCCGGACGGAGACGGGCCTCAATAGCCTCAATCCGAGCCAGCTCCGGCTCGTTCGAATGGGCGGTGGCAGGGCCAAGCGTGATCTCGCTCAAACGCAGGGCAAGGCTGAACGGTGACAGGCTTGCTTGGCCGATATGCACCGGTCGGCCAAGCTGACGGCCCAGCCGCTCGGCCAGCGGCCCCTTGATTTGCATTGGCAAAAAATACAGCATCGCAGCCAGATAGGTCAGAAAAAGTGCGGGCGGCAGAAGCAGCAGGAGGATAAGACAGACACGGCCTCTGCCGCCGGAAGGAGGCACCTTTTTCCGCTGACTGGTTTTTTCTTCGGGTGGAGCGGCGGCAGGCTTGGCTGGAACGGCTGTGCTGCGGGGGCGAGGAGCCGCAGTACAGCCTGGGCTGATCTGTATTTCGCCAAAATCAGGCCGCGCTGCGGGTGCAGGGGTATTTTTCTCGTCAGTCATGGCTTTGCTGGGGTGCGTGTCGGTCGGATGCAGAGAATTGTACCGTTTCGCCCAGATAAATCAAGACGGGAGGGACGGGCTTGGAACAGCATCCATAAAAAAAGACCGGCTGAATCGCCGGTCTTTGGTGCAACAGAATCAGCTCTGCTGTCAGTCGCGGCTGCTGCCGAAAAAGCGGAGCAACATCAGGAAGAGATTGATGAAGTCAAGATACAGCGTCAGCGCACCGATGACCGCACCTTTCTGCACTGCTGCGTCGCCTTGCATCATGATGCCTTGCTCGCCCATCATTTTGATCTTCTGCACGTCGTAGGCGGTTAGGCCGACAAAGACAATCACGCCGATCAGGGAAATCGCCCAATGCACGGCCGGACTGACTAAGAAGATGTTGACGACGGAAGCGATGAGGATGCCGATCAGGCCCATGAACATGAACGCACCCATGCCGGAAAGGTCGCGCTTGGTCACCATGCCGTAGATGGACATAGCTCCAAACATTGCGGCCGTGGTCACAAAGGTGCCGATAATGGATGCGCCGGTGTAGGCAAGGAAGATCACTGACAGCGTCAGACCGTTGAGGACGGCGTAGCCAAAGAACAGGGCGGCCGCTGTGCTGGCTTGGATTTTGTCAATCCGGGCGGAGAGATAAAAGACCAAGCCCAGCTCGGCAAATACCAGCAGCATGTTCAGAGGACTGCGGACGATGCTCGAGGTCAGGCCGGTTCTGGCGGCCAGCCACGCGGTCAGCGCAGTCAGTCCCAACCCAATTGCCATCCAGTTGAACACCTTGGCCAGAAAAACTGTAGATGCCTCCTGCCGCGCCTTGGCGGCGGTGGCGGCAATGCTCGCATAATTCGTTTCCATCGTGTGCAGCCCCTCCTTGTGAAAATAGATTGCGGATGATACGCTTCCGTGTTTTTATCTGCTTGTTTATAGTAACCACTCTGCCGAGGCAGGGCAAGCACTTCAGGAGAATGAATGATGAAAATCGCAGTCAGCGGCAAGGGCGGAGTCGGCAAGACGACCATCATGGCTCTGCTGGCCGGATCCCTTCGGCGGCAGGGACGGCAGGTGCTGGTGATTGATGCCGACCCCAGTCCGCACATGGCCCAAGCAATGGGCTTTGGCGATGCGGGCAAGGTCAGGCCGATTGCCGAGATGGGCAAGCTGTTGGCCGAGCGGGCAGGCAAGAGCGAAGGTTCGCCCTTCTATAACCTGAACCCGGAAGTGAACGACCTGCTGCGCGACTTCATGCTAGCGCAGGACGGCATCCGCCTAATGGTGCTTGGCGCGGTGCGGACAGCCGAGGGTGGCTGCGCTTGCCCAGAAAACCATGTGCTGCGCAAGATGCTGAAAAAGATGCTGCTTACCGCCAAAGAGGTGGTGCTGGTAGATATGGAGGCAGGCATCGAGCATCTGGGACGCGGTACCGTGGCCGGAGCAGACTGTCTGTTGATTGTGGTGATTCCCTCCAAATCAAGCATCCGCACTGCGCTGAAAATCAAGCAAATGGCTGACGAAGTGCGCATCCCACAGGTGCATTTTGTCGGTAATCTGGTGCAGTCGGACGAAGATAGGGCGTTCCTTGCCAAGGAGCTGGGCGCGGAGCCAATCGCCTTTTTCCCAGATGCCAACACCATCCGTCAGGCCGAGCGGGCAGAACAGTCGCTGCTGGCGGTCAGCGAAGGGCTGGACGATGCGCCTCAGCTGCTACTGGAACGCATTCTGACAGCAGGCGGGTCTGCGTCAGATCATTCATTGATGGATGCGAAAGAATGAAAAGTTATTACAAGGAACTTTTGTTTGAGATCAAGACAAGACGAGCCTTTGTCAACATAACCCCGGAAGTGGAACAATGCCTGGCTGAGTCTCTGGTTCAGGAAGGCTTGTGTCTAAAAAGGCAGCGCTTGGCTGGTTTCCCGGTATCGGAAACCTATCCAATGCAGGAATAACCTTAGTAAAAGGGGGTCAGAATCTAATTTTACTCTGACCCCATTAACCTATGAGCTGACAAACAGCATAGGGTTTGCCTATCAAAAGGCGTAGGGTTTGCCTATCAAAAGCCCTGGCTTCTACCTATCAAAAAACCTCCCTTCTATATATCAAAAAGGAGGTTTTTATATCTCAAAAGGGAGACTTTTTAGTATATAGAAGGGTAGTCTTTTGATTCGCAAAAAATTTGCATTTGCCAAAATGTGCATTTATCTCTTTTTACGAAGAATAATCTTTTCTTGTCAGGAGGTCAGCCATGCCGGTCGCATACTATGTCAGAGAGAACAAACTCACCACGCCCCCTTCCTACTCCTGTCAGACAAGTGCGGACGATGCGCCCTTCAATAACGAATACACGCTCTCGGTCTCCCCGCCTGATTATCCCAGTGGCCAGCAATACCAACAACAAGACAGTCAACAAAACCGCGTATGCAGGGTGTCTCCTCTTCCTTGGCCCGCCGCTTTCTGTTTGACAGAAAGACGCATTTCCTGTACTGTCAATTTTTTTCCTCACGCCTGCGGCCAATGGTAAGCTGCTGAAGTTCCATCCGACCGGTCGGCGTGCGTATTGGATACAACCAGCATCGAATTTCCGGGAGCCATTTATGTGTCGTTTAGCCCTGAAAACCGCAGACATACCTTTTTCGCCCTACGAGGTGCTGACCGGCATGGAGGCCATGCAAGAGGGATACGACGGCAGCGGCCTTGGCCTGCTGCTGCGCGGGGTCAGCTTTGCGGATTTCAATTACAAAAAAGAAGAGCATCTGATTCTGTCCGGCATCGCCCACACTGAGGCGGCCTTGCAGCGGTTTAACCAGTACATGACCGAGCGCGGCTTTGAGCAGGAGTACGACCATCAGTTCAAGGTGAACGCCGCCCTGATTGAGGCCAAAGACCGCTATCAGTATATAGTCCGGGTGTATAAGAAGCCGCAGGGCCTGAGCGAGGCGGAGCTGGAAGACCGGCTAATGCAGACCCGCCTGTTCCTGCGCAAGGACGGCGAAATGCACGGCGGCGACCTGACCGTGTTCTCCTTCTGGCCGGATGTGGTGATGATCAAGGAAGTGGGCTGGCCGCTCGACATCGGCGACGCGCTCGGCCTGAACGACGACCGCATCAAGGCGCGGGTGGTCATGGCCCAGGGCCGCCAAAACACCAACTACGGCATCAACCTCTACGCCTGCCATCCCTTCTTTATCCAAGGCATCGCCACGATGACCAATGGCGAGAACACCGCGTTCGTGCCGATCAAAGAGTGGCTGGAAGGCAAGAGGATTCCCGGCTACATGGGCTATCAGTCCGACTCCGAGGTTTTCGCCCACATTCTCCATTACGTGACCAAAAAGCTCAAGCTGCCGCTGGCTTGCTACAAGCACGTCATCACCCCGCTGAAGACCTCGGAGCTGAACGCGCATCCGCAGGGTGAGTTTCTCAAAGGGCTGCGCACCGCCTGCCGCCGTTTGATCATTGACGGCCCGAACGCAGTGATCGGCACCCTGCCGGACGAATCCTGTCTCCTTGTCATGGATCAGAAGAAGATGCGGCCCGCCACAGTCGGAGGGCGGCCTGGCGCGTGGGCCATCGCCTCGGAGATGTGCGGCGTGGAGGCCCTGATCCCGGACCGCGATCCGAGCCTTGACTTCCAGCCCATGCGCGAACATACAGTCATCATTCCCCCTGACAGAAAGGAACTCCTGATATGGTCTCAGTTCGATCAATTTACACTCAGCCAAGCAGCCTGACCAGCGGCGATCTGCCCTGGATCATTCAGCACCGTGAAGACCGCTGCACTCTGTGCGGCCAATGCACCGCAGTCTGTCCTAAGCAGGCCATCTATCTGACCTACCGCAGGCAGCGGGTGCCGAAATTAGACATCCTCCAGAAGAAACGCGGCAACGATTACCGCCATTTTGTCGGCATCCGCCAGCACACGGCGATTGACAAGATGTGCATCGGCTGCGGTATGTGTTCTTCGGTCTGCCCGAATGAGGCGATCAGCCCGGTGCCGAACACCAACGAGCACCGCTCGCGCTTTCACATGGATGAGAAGGGCGATGCCTGGAAGCGTGGCGGTCGCCGCAACGTGCCGGGCAAGACCATCCTTGACCGCATCGCCTTTGACCGGATTTCGATGCTCACTGACCCGGCTCTTGATGCCGGGCGGCACGAGTTCAACATCAACACCATCTTGGGCCGCATCCTGCCGCCGGAGGAGTTTCTCCGCCGCCAGCTCGCAGGCGAATGGATTCCGCCGACCCGCGAGATATTCCCCTTTGTGATCGGCTCGATGTCTTTCGGCGCACTCTCGCCCAACATGTGGCTGGGCCTGCTCCAAGGCGTGGCCTACTGCAACGAGGTGCTGGGCATTCCGGTGGTCATGGCCACTGGCGAAGGCGGCTGCCCGCCTTGGGTGCTGCGCAGCCCGTTCTTGAAATACATCATCCTTCAGATTGCTTCCGGTTATTTTGGCTGGGATGAGATCATCCGCGCCATCCCGGAAATGCAGTGCGATCCGGCGGCCATCGAGATCAAGTACGGCCAGGGCGCGAAGCCCGGCGATGGCGGCCTGCTGATGTGGTTCAAAGTCAGCAAGCTGATCGCCCGCCTGCGCGGCGTGCCGGAAGGGGTTGACCTGCCTTCGCCGCCGGTGCATCAGACGCTCTACTCGATTGAGGAAAGCGTGATGAAGATGATTCAGACCATGTCGATGGCCTTCGGCTTCCGGGTGCCGGTCTATCCGAAGATTTCCGGCTCCACTTCGGCCAAATCGGTGCTGAACAACCTCGTGCGCAATCCCTACGCGGGCGGTCTGCTGATTGACGGCATTGACGGCGGCACGGGCGCGGCCTACAACATCAGCATGGATGCCACCGGCCACCCGATCGCCTCCAACGTGCGCGAGTGCTATCTTGATCTGGTCGCCCAAGGCCGCCAGAACGAGATTCCGCTCTTTGCCGCAGGCGGCATCGGCAAGAACGGCAACG
>DHWV01000086.1:0-4578 GCA_002413355.1 Desulfobulbaceae bacterium UBA5173
AGCTGCCTGTGCGGCAGTGAAGATTACTACCGCTGGATAGACAACACCTGTACATTTCTAAGCTGCCTGTGCGGCAGTGAAGAGAGCGGCGAAAGTGACTTTGTTCTTGAACTCTTTCTAAGCTGCCTGTGCGGCAGTGAAGGGCAAGGAGTTCATCGCCCGCGCACGCAATGATTTCTAAGCTGCCTGTGCGGCAGTGAAGAGACGAATGGCCGATTTTCAACGGCCACGTTTTTTCTAAGCTGCCTGTGCGGCAGTGAAGTGCTGATCCCCACGCTCCCGTTGTTTATTGTCTTTCTAAGCTGCCTGTGCGGCAGTGAAGGTTTAATTTTTGCCAGCGCGTCCGCGGCGATGTTTCTAAGCTGCCTGTGCGGCAGTGAAGGCTTGTCTGCGGCGCACGGTTCAGCATCCTCTTTTCTAAGCTGCCTGTGCGGCAGTGAAGTTTGCCAATCGCACGCCATCCGCCCAGCATGATTTCTAAGCTGCCTGTGCGGCAGTGAAGGCCTTTGGCGTAATGTGCGGTGCAGATCGTGATTTCTAAGCTGCCTGTGCGGCAGTGAAGTGCAAAGATTGCTTTTGGCCAGCTTTGGAGCTTTTCTAAGCTGCCTGTGCGGCAGTGAAGATGTATGCCAACAGGAGCGTCCACTTACGCTTTTTCTAAGCTGCCTGTGCGGCAGTGAAGGCATACTGCCCAGATCGGCACAACTGGCAACATTTCTAAGCTGCCTGTGCGGCAGTGAAGACTTGGCCGCCTGTCGCTATCGAGATGATGATTTTCTAAGCTGCCTGTGCGGCAGTGAAGGCCGCCAGCTCACGCCCTTCTTTGCACCCTTGTTTCTAAGCTGCCTGTGCGGCAGTGAAGGCGTGGTGATAAGGACGACCATCAAACCTTTGTTTCTAAGCTGCCTGTGCGGCAGTGAAGGCCTCCTGCCGGACATCACGATCATCCCAATTTTTCTAAGCTGCCTGTGCGGCAGTGAAGTGATCAAGCAGCACCGCATTGGCATCCACCTCTTTCTAAGCTGCCTGTGCGGCAGTGAAGAATAAGGTGTTTCGGCTGCTGCGCCGCCTGCGTTTCTAAGCTGCCTGTGCGGCAGTGAAGGCGAGCCGGATGCAGAAGACTGCTCTGCTTGCTTTCTAAGCTGCCTGTGCGGCAGTGAAGTTTAACCGCCGCATTGATGGCCATCCCTCCTTTTTCTAAGCTGCCTGTGCGGCAGTGAAGCATAGATATCGCAGTGTACTATCTGTTCGGCATTTCTAAGCTGCCTGTGCGGCAGTGAAGATCCCGGCGACAGCCAACGGCCACTTTTATCATTTCTAAGCTGCCTGTGCGGCAGTGAAGTCGTCAGACGAGTCCTCGTTGACATTTTTCGCTTTCTAAGCTGCCTGTGCGGCAGTGAAGTGCCAGCGGGATCAACACTGATTGACCGGCCTTTTCTAAGCTGCCTGTGCGGCAGTGAAGCCCTTGTCTCAGGGGTCGTTTAGGGATGCTCTTTTCTAAGCTGCCTGTGCGGCAGTGAAGTGCCTGATCGCGCCGCCCAGCCCGGCCTGCATTTTCTAAGCTGCCTGTGCGGCAGTGAAGGACAGCGACGAGGCTGTCGGGGTGCTTGGTGATTTCTAAGCTGCCTGTGCGGCAGTGAAGAGCCTTGCTGTTGCCATGACCGTCCTCGCTGATTTCTAAGCTGCCTGTGCGGCAGTGAAGGGCGAGCTGCTGCACAAGCGCGGTGCGGTGATTTTCTAAGCTGCCTGTGCGGCAGTGAAGGGCGTGGCGGTCATCCACGATTGCCCGGTTGTTTTCTAAGCTGCCTGTGCGGCAGTGAAGCCCAACTACGGGATGCAGGTCATCTCCGCAGATTTCTAAGCTGCCTGTGCGGCAGTGAAGGCCTCGTCGCTGTCGGGGAATCGCAGCTTGAATTTCTAAGCTGCCTGTGCGGCAGTGAAGTGCTCCACCTCTTCGATGCGCATCTCGCGGCGTTTCTAAGCTGCCTGTGCGGCAGTGAAGCCTTGAGGGGAATCACGACGATTTGGCAACTTTTTCTAAGCTGCCTGTGCGGCAGTGAAGGAGAGGGCGCTGAGATACCCTCAGTCATCTTCTTTCTAAGCTGCCTGTGCGGCAGTGAAGGAATGGGCCTTGCTCTGCGGCTACGGCGTACATTTCTAAGCTGCCTGTGCGGCAGTGAAGGACTGGACGGTTCTCCGTCCGGTTGGTCGATTTTTCTAAGCTGCCTGTGCGGCAGTGAAGTCAAGGGGCTGTTGCCAGCGCAGTTTCAAGACTTTCTAAGCTGCCTGTGCGGCAGTGAAGAAGCTGTTCATCAGCCGCGCGGTGTCAACTAGCTTTCTAAGCTGCCTGTGCGGCAGTGAAGTTCCTTGAGCAAACCTTAAATCAATTTCCGCTTTTCTAAGCTGCCTGTGCGGCAGTGAAGTCGTAATAATCCGCCAGCAACTCGCGGTCATCTTTCTAAGCTGCCTGTGCGGCAGTGAAGGCGCGCGTGTGCAAAAACCATGCCAGTGTGGGTTTCTAAGCTGCCTGTGCGGCAGTGAAGTCGGATCGTATGCCGCAGGCCGTTTTTTTATCTTTCTAAGCTGCCTGTGCGGCAGTGAAGCAGGTCGCGGTCTGCGTCGAGCCTTACTCAAATTTCTAAGCTGCCTGTGCGGCAGTGAAGAGCAGTTGGCGCATGGCGGCAAGTCATTTGGGTTTCTAAGCTGCCTGTGCGGCAGTGAAGGAACACGGGGGCAAGGCCAGCGGAGTAAGACATTTCTAAGCTGCCTGTGCGGCAGTGAAGGTGCGATGACGCGCTGCGTCCTGTGCTGTCGCTTTCTAAGCTGCCTGTGCGGCAGTGAAGTTTTCCGGCACTTCCACGCCGTTCTGCGGTGCTTTCTAAGCTGCCTGTGCGGCAGTGAAGTTTTGCCGGGGCATCCGCCAGGGCAGGTGTCATTTCTAAGCTGCCTGTGCGGCAGTGAAGCCCAGCAGGTCGCTTATGATCTCGCGGCGAAATTTCTAAGCTGCCTGTGCGGCAGTGAAGTCGCCCCGAATGAACGCGGCAGTCAGCTGCATTTTCTAAGCTGCCTGTGCGGCAGTGAAGCTGGCTTCAAGCTGATCGAGAATCGGTGCGATTTTCTAAGCTGCCTGTGCGGCAGTGAAGTGGATGGTCTCCGCCGCTGTCTGATCGTGGCTTTTCTAAGCTGCCTGTGCGGCAGTGAAGGGATGCTCGTCAAGAGGGGACTGCATCACGCATTTCTAAGCTGCCTGTGCGGCAGTGAAGGAGAATTGGCTGTTGACGGCCAATTCCTCTTTTTTCTAAGCTGCCTGTGCGGCAGTGAAGGCGGTGAGGCACGCGGAAGTCTCGGCCCAGTGTTTCTAAGCTGCCTGTGCGGCAGTGAAGTCAACGGGGCATGGATGGCCTTGCAAAACGCGTTTCTAAGCTGCCTGTGCGGCAGTGAAGGTACTGATGTTTTTGGCGTTGATGTGCGGCAATTTCTAAGCTGCCTGTGCGGCAGTGAAGTGACCTGATCGGGCCAATGCATACCAATAAAATTTCTAAGCTGCCTGTGCGGCAGTGAAGCACTATCTCCACCATCTTTTTATTGACCAGATTTTCTAAGCTGCCTGTGCGGCAGTGAAGTGCATGTCTGTAGCGGTACTCTAGTCAGGCTTTTTCTAAGCTGCCTGTGCGGCAGTGAAGGAGGACGATCAGCAGAGGCACGCTGATGAATTTTTCTAAGCTGCCTGTGCGGCAGTGAAGCACCCGTCACCAAAACAGCAGCAATGATGGTTTTTCTAAGCTGCCTGTGCGGCAGTGAAGATTTATCTGCTCTTTGCAAAATACGCACTCAATTTCTAAGCTGCCTGTGCGGCAGTGAAGGCATCTGATTGATGACCCGTTTTGGAGTACGTTTTCTAAGCTGCCTGTGCGGCAGTGAAGAGGATCAAGGATGCAGGGCTGCTCAAGCTGGCTTTCTAAGCTGCCTGTGCGGCAGTGAAGCCACAATTGTAAATTGCAGCATCAGGCGCATTTTTCTAAGCTGCCTGTGCGGCAGTGAAGATTTATTGTCAACCGTGAGATTCTGGCCGATATTTCTAAGCTGCCTGTGCGGCAGTGAAGTAGATATATAACACGGAACCCGGCATGGTTTCAAGTGCTTGCTGTTTTTTTCTCAAAAATACCCTTTTTAAACAGCAAAAACAGCAAGCACGAGAATACAAGCAGATATCAAGCGGCCTTTAAAAGATGGTCAAAAGCCGCCCGTTTTTTTTCTGCGCTGCCTGTGCGGCAGTAGAATATTATGACAGCACCATGCAATTTTTTTGAGAATCAAAATACCTCAATTCTGTATATCAAAATGCACCCACTTTGATTATCAAAATGCACCCACTTTGATTCGCAAAACCTATGCTGTTTGTTAGACGGTCGAGGGGGGGGACGTGTTCATGGTGTTCTCCTTTCCTCCTTGCGCTTGTCTGCGCTGCTGCGGAAAGGGGCTTCATAGCTGAAGCAGCATACAGTGAGCCTGCATGTCATTCCGAGCACCGCGATGAATCTCCTCGTCGTCCTTGGCGTGAGATTTCTCGCTCCGCTC
>DHWV01000086.1:4813-14053 GCA_002413355.1 Desulfobulbaceae bacterium UBA5173
TTCTCGCTCCGCTCGAAATGACAGATACGACGCTTCAAATTGTGTTGCTCTGGCTATATGTCAAAGATCACCGTGAGAAGAGTACGACTATAACACATTGCAAAACAAAAGGAAAATCACGAGGCAGCTCTTTTATTCAATACGTTGATGCGCGCCGACCGCCGGATCATAAAGCCATTGTTCCTGCTCGTTCAGTTGCCGCAAGCGCATCACGCCGAATTTGCGGCAAGCCTCTTTCAGCTCCATATCCAATTGCGCCGCCAGCTGATTTAACTCCGCCGCAGGATCGTTGTTTCCCCAGATTGAAACACCCTCTGCGTATTCCAAACTGACACGTTCAAACCGATCCCTTTCACACGGAATCAAACTGTTGTCCTGTTCATTCACTCTGTTGAACTCCAGCACATCATCTTCCTCTTCCGCATACAGCACATATTCCATATCCACCTCAGACTTGCGAAATGGTTTGCGTCGCTGGAGTTCATAGCACCACGTCGCCTGCTTTTTCCACCACAGTGCAGCATATTCTTCCTTCACTCCCTCCCCGAACAGTTCCGCTTCAAGATGCGCGTGCTCAAGATCAGCAAGATTTCCCTTTGGATCCAGCGGCTCGCGGGCAACAATACGAGGAATCGAACTGACCTGCTCAAGCTGGCCGCTGAAATCCAGCAGGTCGTGCAGATCGTGGCTTTTTAGCAAAAAATCCTGTTGATCTGATTCAAAACCGGGTTTGCAAAAGGCTATATGTGTTCCGCTCTTTGCCCTGTAGTCGGTCATCGCTTTGTAATTCCGGCTGAAGACCAGCAAATTGGGCGAGCTGGGCGGCACGCCCTGCCGGTGCCGCCGGATGCGGCCTGCAAGCTGAATCAGCGAGCGCATGGAGCTGGGTTCGGCAATCGCCCAATCATAATCGTGATCGCGCCCAACCTCGGCAACTGGGCTGGCCAGTACCACGAAAATATGCTGCTTCTCCGAAAAGTTGTCCAAAGCCGCCCTGATATCAGGATGCTGCCAGATTTTCTGCGGTTCCTTCCGACTCAGCACGCTGTCTAACATTCGCTCCATTGCCGAGCGGACAGCGAGCGGATGCTGGCTGTGATAGACGCAATAATGCAGATGATACCCGGCAGGCGGCGGCATGGTCAGCAGCTCTTTGGCGACTGCGGCCAGCGGTTTAATGTTCGCCATCCGCACCAGCCCCACGGAGATTTTTCGGCCCGCATCCCGGCCTGTTCCCTCCTGCCCGTGTTCAGCGTGCAGCCGAAAAACAGCCTCATGCGTGGCGTAGGCCATTGTCCGCACTGCCGCCGTCGGGGCCAGCTTTTCCTGACTTACCGGCAGCAGTTCCGCCAAACGCAGCGCAGGAGCCTTGTGCAGCCGCTTCGCCCGGCTGCGGGCAAACTGCCCGTGCGCCTCGGCAAAACTTTGCTCATCCGTATGGTCGCTCTGTGCCGCCTTCTGTTCATCAAACCAAGCACAGCAGACTGCCGGAGGCCGGTCTGGTTGCTCGCCGCAGGTTTGTTGAAATCCAGTTCGGCCTGCCAGATAGGCGGCAAACAAGGCTCTGATCAACGCGGGCGGCAAGGTGGCGGACGAGATCAGCACCCGCGAGCCGAGCAGCCCGGCCCAATGCACCAGACGGCAGAGGGCGTGCGTGTCGGCAAGGTCAAAGTCGTCCGGCTCGTCGAGAATCAAATCCGAAGTCAGCAGGCGGAGCATGGGCGCAATCTGCTTGCCGCCCCGCGCTCCTTCTGTGGCCGGCATCAGATGGTCAATCGTGCTGACTAAAATTGGTGCGCTGACAAGCTGAAGCAGCTTGGGCGAACGCTCCAGCCAGAGGCCGATGCGACTGCCTGCCAGATTGCCGTCATACAGCACATGCTGGTCTGCGCCCAAAAGGTCTTCGCCGGATTCTGAACCGGAACTGCCGCTCTGTTCCTCCTGCCGCAGCTCGTGCAATTGCCGCACCGCCTGCGAGCCGATCAGCACGGCCAGCTCGTCCTCCTGGAGATGCAGCCGCTGCCGCAGCGCGTCGCCGGTCTGCAAAGTCAGGGTGCGCAGGCCAAGGGCGACACTGAAACGGCAGCCGCGCCGCTCATCCGCCAGCCCGTACATGATTCTGCCGTTTGCGAAGGTTTTGCCGCAGCCTGTCGAAGCCATGTTGATGCCGAAAAAGCCTTGCCGCTCCGAGCGCGTCCGCACGGCGCAAGCCAGATCAAAGGCTTTGTCCTGCCAAGCAAAGCGACCTCCGTCACTCCCGCCGCTCCGCTGTCTGAAACCCTTGTGCCGGGCCAGCGCGGGTAGATGGCGGCGAAGCTGCGGCAGCCTGCGGGCCAAGAGCACCGCATGGTGGGCCACGCCGACCAGATGTTCGTCCAACTGTTGCTTGGGTTTGCGGGTGATTCGGTCGGTGTTGGCGGTCAGCTTGCTGCATTTCTTGTCCCGCCAGACCGCTGCGGGTGGATGCGCCGACCAGATGTGATCGCCCAGCATCAGGGCCAGCCGGGCCACGTGCATGGAGAAGACATCAGCCAGCCAGTCCTTTTTCCCGCTGAACAGGTCAGGCCGCTGCAAGGCCCGTTGTGCGTAAGAGGCTGCTGTCCGTTGCCAAGGATCACTCTTCAGCGGCAGACCCTTGGGCAGCTTCCAATTTGCCTCCTTCTCTTTCTCCTTCCAAGGGTTAAGGCACTGCGGCGAATCCCAAGCAGGCTGCAATTGCGTGAACAGCCAAGATTCAATCCCATTCAGACGCGGTGCGTCTCCTGCGTCTTTCGCTTGCGGCCACTGTGGCAGCCGATGATGCGACAAAATCAGCCAGCCGATTATCCGGGCCAAAGGCGGCCATGGCTCAAACGGACTGCGGCATTCCGGCCCTTTCACCAGCCCGTCTTTGGCCAAACGCAGCAGCAGCTCCTTTTCATCAATCTCCTTCGGGCTGCGTAGCTGCTCCAACCATTCCCGGTCGCTCATCCCGCCGACAAAGGCTTGAAAGAGCCGCAGCGAAACCCATTCATGGCGGTAGGCTTCAAAGGATTTGCCTTTGCCGTCCAGTTTATCCTGAAAAAGGGCGTTGGCTTTGCCCAAGTCGTGAAACAGCCCAGCGATGCCTGCCAACAGGGCGATGTCTTCGCCGGTGCGCCAAAGGTCTTCATCCCCGGCCCGGAGGATGTTGCGGCTGGTGCTGTTGGTCGGCACCGCGCCTTGCGGATTGAATTTGGCTGCATTGCCGACAAGCCAAAGCAGCTCAGTCCGGCGGCCGGGCCGGATGACATGGCAGGCCACCGCTGTGTTGCGGCGGGCAGTCTTGTTCAGCATTTTTCTCAACGTAAGCAGTCCCTGCTCCGTGATCGCCGTCTGCCACGTCCGGCTGCCCCGGCGTTCGGCAAACTGATCCAGCACCCGGCGAGTCTCGGTCAGAGCCTGCTTGCCGCATTCAGAAACCAACAAAATATTCATGCCCGCACCTCACTCAGATCAGAAGCAATCTCCTTGACCGTGTCAATCATCAAGTCCAGTACCTCGTTCTGCTGAAAAATCTGCACGCAGCGTTGACGGAAATCCTGCTCACTGTCTCCCTGCTTGGCGGAGAGAAAAGCCTGTGGCAGCACCAGCGCATCTTTGATCAAGTCGGCAATGTCAAAGACTAATCCGCCTCGCCGGGTTTTGCCGTGCAATACTGCCACGCCGTGCGGCAGGCCTATCACCCACGCTGCTGTTGCGCCGAGACCGTAGGCCAGATAGTTGCCGTGATCAAGAAAACGGTTGGCCATATCCGCTCCGCCGCCACGGTGGGCGCGGGTGAACTCGCCATAGTCAACCGCCTGCACGGCAAGGCGGTACAGTTCCTTGGTCAGGCGAGCCTCTTCAGTCAGCAACTCGGTGTTGGAGCGGCATTCCCGCACCTTGCTCCGAGACTCATTCAGCCGGGTGGTCAAATACCGTTCATCAATCAGAAAGCTATCCTCGCGCTTTGTCCAGCGTTGTTCAATCTGCTGAAGACGGACGAGCTGGAAGCGTTTGGCTGCCTCTAACCGCTTTTCATCCTTGAACCAAAAGCTCATCCACCGTTGAAGATGCTCCACAGGCCGGTATTCGCTCTGCGGACAAAGCCAGGAGACTTCCATCTCCACTTCGTTAGCTGCAAACAGAGGTGTGCCGCCGCCTCCGCAGAAACCGACCATCACTCCGGCCTTGGCCAGCTCGCGCATCGCCTCCTGCGTAATCGATGTTCCGGTTCCCAGCAGAATGAACGTGGTGTTGGCAATCGGGATGTTCCAGTACAGCGCGCTCTTGCCCTGATCCGTGATGTACTCCACTCGCCCGCCGTTGACTAAAACACGGCAGTATTCGATAAAGTAGAGATTGGCCCGTTTGGAATGGAGAATAGTCTTTAGGTCGGACGGTGAGAAGTCATCCATGAGTGCCTCCTTGGCGGTTGCCATTTTTTGTGAAAAAGAACTTGTGCAAAAAGCGGAGTTCGGGTAAATACTACGCGCACAGCACTTGTAGCTCATCTGGATAGAGCATCGGACTACGAATCCGGGGGTAGCAGGTTCAAATCCTGCCAAGTGCACCAAGAAAACACAAGCCCCCTTGACTCACTGAGCCAAGGGGGCTTTTCGCATTCAGCGCATCGGCAGTCGACGGACGTTTCTCAGCCCTGCCAAAACGGCGACATTGCCCTTAATCCGGCAATGATCTCCGGCATTTTTGCCAGCACGAAATCCACTTCTTCCTCAGTGTTGTATATAGAGAGACTGAAGCGGATCGAACCATGCGCGGCGGTGAATGGCACGCCCATTGCCCGGAGGACATGCGACGGCTCCAGCGAGCCGGACGTGCAGGCCGAGCCGGAGGAGGCGCAGATATTGTGCCGGTTCATGTGCAGGAGGATTGCCTCGCCTTCCACGTACTCAAAGCTGATGTTGCTGGTGTTGGGCAGGCGCAGCTCGGCATGACCGTTGAGGATGGCTTTTGGCACAGCGGCCAGCAGGCCCTGCTCCAGTTTGTCACGCAGGGCACGCACCCGTGTGTTCTCCTCAGCCATCATTTTGCCAGCCAGCTCGCAGGCTTTGCCTAAACCGACAATCGAGGCCACGTTCTCAGTGCCGCCGCGCCGTCCTTTCTCCTGATGCCCGCCGTGCAGGAAGGTGACGAAGGGCGTTTTCTTCCGCACATAGAGCACGCCCACGCCTTTGGGCGCGTGCAGTTTGTGGCCGGAGAGCGAGAGGAAATCAATCTGGTTCTTCTTCATGTTGATCGGCACCTTGCCCACCGCCTGCACCGCGTCGGTGTGGAAGAGGATGCCGCGCTCTTTGGCCATCGCCGCCATCTCTTCCACCGGGAAGAGCACGCCGGTCTCGTTGTTCGCCCACATTGCCGAGACGACAGCAGTGTCGTCGGCCAACGCTTCCTTGTAGCTGTCCAACTTGAGCGTGCCGTCCGTCTCCACCGCGAGATTGGTGATGCGGTGTTTGTGGCCAGTGAGCGTGCCCAAGTTCTCGCAAAGATTCTTCACCGCCGGATGCTCGACCTTAGTCGTCACCACGTGCCGCTTGTCTGGGAAGGTCTGCAAGGCAGAGAGGATGGCCGTGGAGTCGCTCTCCGTGCCGCAGCTGGTGAAGATGATCTCGCTTGGCTCTGCGCCGAGCAGTTCAGCCACCTGAGCGCGGGCCGTCTCAACGGCTCTGCCCACCTGGCCGCCAAAGGTGTGCATGGAAGACGGATTGCCGTAGTAGTCCGTGAGAAAGGGCAGCATCGCCTCCAGCACTTCCGGGGCAGTCCGGGTGGTGGCGTTGTTGTCCATGTAAACGACCTTGCCTTGGCCGCAGTCCATTATCGTGCCTCCTCAACAATCAGGGTTTCCGCAACCTGCTCGCGCAGCTTCTTCTCAACGTATTCCTTGAGCGTGGCCTGCGAGGACTGGCAGCGCGAACAGGCCCCGCGCAGCGAAACAGTCACAATGTCGCCGTCCACGTCAATCAGCTCGATGCCGCCGCCGTCTTTCTTCAATGTCGGCAGTATCTCACGCTCGATCACTTCCTCAATCTTCTTGATCTTCTGGAGCGTGGTCAGGCGCGGCGCGGCGGGCTTGGCAGCCTTTTCCGCCGACATGGCCTGCACGGTCTGCTGAAGCAGCTCGCGCAGCTTGTCCTCGCACTTGCCGCAGCCGCCGCCCGCCTTGGTGAAGTTGGTGATGTCCTCGACCGAGCGCAGGTTGGATTCACGGACAGCGCGGATGATCTCCAAGTCGGTCACGCCAAAACACTCGCAGACCACATTGCCCTGCGCCATCGGCAGGATCACGCCCCGGTAGTCGGCAATCGCGGCTTCTAACGCCTCGCGGCCCATGACCGAGCAGTGCATCTTCTCTTTGGGCAGGCCGCCGAGCGCATCGGCAATCTGCTGGTTGGTGAGCGTGGCCGCCTCGTCCACGTGCATCCCTTTGATGATCTCAGTCAGCACCGAGGAAGAGGCAATGGCTGAGGCACAGCCAAAGGTCTTGAATTTTGCATCGGTGATGATGCCGAATTCGTTCACTTGAATGGTCAGCTTGAGCGCGTCGCCGCAGGCCAGCGAGCCGACCTCGCCGGTGCCGCTGGGTTTTTCCAGCTCGCCCACGTTCTTCGGGCTGATGAAATGCTCCTGCACTTTGTCTGTATATTCCCACATGATATCTGTCCGTGTTCTTGTATGATGAACTGTTCTTCTCCAAAATGGTGCCTGCAAGAATGGCACCATCTAACTGTGCTCCCTCCAAATTGGCTCCTTAAGTGCTTAGTTGATAAATGCCGTTTTTTTTGCGAATCAAAAGCCCTCCCTTCTATATGTCAAAAGGGAACCCTTTTGATTCGCAAAATGTATGCCCTTTTGAAAGCAAAAACCTATGCTGTTTTTCAGGCAGGGGTCGGGCAGGCGCACAGGGGCAGCGGCAAGATTACTCCAAAACAGCGGCCCCTGCACGGGTTAAGGTTGACAGGAGGGCAATTTTTTAGCATAGTCTTTTAGAGGAGTAAAAAACCTCCGGCATCTGGCCGGATGAATGAATTCTACTTGCAAATCGCGGGTTCAGGGAGACTGAGAATATGGGACAGGCACATGACGAAAAATTGATCCTTTGGTTTGATGAAATCGGCATTGGTGATGTGCCGCTGGTCGGCGGCAAGAACGCCTCGCTGGGCGAGATGTATCAGCATCTTACCAGCAAAGGTGTGGCTGTCCCGCATGGGTTTGCCATCACCGCCTACGCCTACCGCTATCTGCTGAAAGAAGCAGGCATCGAGGCGGAAATCCGCCAAGTGCTTTCTGATCTGAACACCGAGGACATGGCTAACCTGGCCGAACGCGGTGCCAAATGCCGTGATATTATCCGCAATGCGCCTTTCCCGCCCCTGCTGCGCGACGCGATCATTGAAGCGTACAAGAAGATGGAGGCTGAGTACGGCCCGAACGTGGATGTGGCGGTGCGCTCCTCGGCCACTGCTGAAGACCTGCCTGATGCCTCGTTTGCTGGTCAGCAGGAGACGTATCTGAATATTCACGGCTACGACAATATCATCCAGAACTGCCGCAAGTGCTTTGCCTCGCTCTTCACCAACCGGGCTATCTCCTATCGCCAGCATCAGGGCTTTGGCCAGTTTGATGTCTACCTGTCGATCACCATTCAGAAGATGGTGCGCTCTGATTCCTCGTGCTCCGGCGTTATGTTCTCCATTGACACCGAGTCTGGCTTCAAGGACGCAGTGTTCATCACCGGTGCCTGGGGCTTGGGCGAGAACGTGGTACAGGGCGCAGTCAACCCGGACGAGTATTACGTCTTCAAGCCGACCCTGAAGCAGGGCAAGCGGCCTATTGTTGGCAAGAAGGTTGGGTCGAAAGCAATCAAGATGATCTACGACAACAACCCTTCTGCTTTAGAGCCGGTGCGGAACATCGACACCACGCCTGCGGAGCGCAACGCCTATGTGCTCAACGATGATGAAATCCTTCAGCTCGCCAGCTGGGCCTGCATCATTGAGGAGCATTATAAGAAGGGCATGGACATTGAATGGGCCAAGGACGGCGACGGCGTGAATGTCGGCACCGGCAAGCTCTTCATCGTCCAAGCCCGGCCTGAGACAGTGCATTCGCAGGCCAACAAAGGGGTGATGGAGACCTACAAGCTGCTGGAGAAAGGCACGGTCATCGCCAAAGGTCTGGCGGTCGGCAGCAAGATCGGTCAAGGTATTGCCCACTGCATCGCGGATGCCAAAGACATCGGCACCTTCCGCAAGGGCGAGGTGCTTGTCACCGACATGACCGATCCTGACTGGGAGCCGATCATGAAGATTGCTTCAGCGATCATCACCAACCGGGGCGGCCGCACTTGCCATGCGGCGATCATCTCCCGCGAGCTGGGCATTCCCTGCGTCATCGGCACTGGTGACGGCTCTGAGCGGATCAAGACTGGTCAGGCAATCACCGCCTCCTGCGCGGAAGGCGAGACCGGCAATGTCTATGAAGGCCTGCTCAAGTTTGAAGTGCAGAAGACTGATCTTGGCAGCCTGCCCGCGACCAAGACCAAGATCATGATGAACCTGGCCATCCCGGAGAAAGCCTTCACCGAGTGCCAGATTCCCAATGACGGCGTTGGCTTGGCCCGCGAGGAGTTCATCATCAACTCCCATATCGGCCTGCATCCGCTCGCGCTGTACAACTACGAGGAGCTGAAAGCCTCCAGCGACCCGGAAAAGCAGGAAGTTGTCCGCCAGATTGATGCGAAGACTGGTTCATACACCGACAAGCGGCAGTTCTTTATTGATAAAGTGGCTGAGGGCGTGGGCCGCATCGCCGCAGGCTTCTATCCGAAGGACGTGATTGTCCGCCTCTCCGACTTCAAGAGCAACGAGTACGCCAACTTGGTCGGCGGCCATTTCTATGAGCCGAACGAGGAGAACCCGATGATCGGCTGGCGCGGCGCGTCCCGCTACTACGATCCGAAATACCGGCCTGCGTTCGAGCTGGAGTGCAAGGGTCTGCTGAAGGCGCGCAACGACATGGGCCTGACCAACATCAAGCTGATGGTGCCGTTCTGCCGCACGCCGGAAGAGGGCAAGAAGGTTATTCAGGTGATGCGCGAATGCGGCCTGGTGCAGGGCGAGAATGGCCTTGAGCTGTACGTGATGTGCGAGATTCCGAGCAACGTCATCTGCGCGGATGCGTTTGCGGACATCTTTGACGGCTTCTCCATCGGCTCCAACG
>DHWV01000086.1:14300-33711 GCA_002413355.1 Desulfobulbaceae bacterium UBA5173
ATCGGCTCCAACGACCTGACCCAGCTGACTTACGGCCTTGACCGCGATTCTGGCATTCTCACCGGCATTGCCGACGAGCGCCATGAGGCAGTGAAGGAGATGATCCGCATGGTGATCAAGACCGCCAAGCGGCGCGGGCGCAAGATCGGCATCTGCGGCCAGGGGCCGTCAGACTTCCCGGACTTCGCCACCTTCCTTGTCGAGCTGGGCATTGACTCCATGTCCCTGATCCCGGACACAGCCATCAAGACCCGGATGGCTGTGCATGAGAAGGAGAAGGAACTGGGCATCGCGCCGATGTAAGGGGCGGCGATAGCGAAGGATGAGAAAGGGCGGGCCTGTGTAAACAGCCCGCCTGCCTTTCTTGGATGAAGGATAGAAATACATAATGAACCAGTTACTATCTGTTATTTTGCAATCTTTGCAAAATAATGTATATCTTTCTTTCTTTGTTATATTACTGGTTAGCTTGTTGATTATTTTTATATTGCAATTAATTGCTGCCTCACATAAGGAGGGGCGTAGTGTTGGATTTTTTGGGATTAATTTAGGTGCAAAGCCGCCGTCGGAGCAGCTAACTACAACATCACCACCACCTGTCTCTCTTGATAAGATTGACAAGAAAGAAGTTTCGCCACGGCTACCGCCAATCAGTGTACCAGTTCTTAAACGAGTCTGTATGATATCTTCTGAATATCCACCACGGATATATGGAGGACTTGGCGTTCATGTAGATAATTTATCAAAAGCTATTAGTAGTCATGTGGATGTCGATATAATACTTCCATGTAATAAAAATACAGATGATGGATGCAGCTATTACCCTCGTACAGCAAGAATCCATCCTGAGCCTATGGCAAAGACAGAAGCATCCTACGAAAAACCAATAAGTTGGTTATTTTTTGCTCAACATGTCTCAGACAAAATAAAAAATCTTAACACGCTTCCAGATATAGTTCATTGCCATGATTGGGTTACTATTCTTGGAGGAATTAAATGTCGATAGCAGTACAAAATTCCATTGGTATACAATGTTCACCTTCCAAATATAAGTCCATTTCATGCATCTATTGAAAATCTTGGACTTATGTGTTCAGATTTAGTTATCGTGAACAGTAATGCTATGAATGAGGAGATAATAGACAGAGGGTATAATATTAAAAATATAAAAACTATACAAAATGGAGTTGACTCCTATACTTTCAGGCCATCAGAGCGATGGCCTGATGATGATAGTTATATTCTTTTTGTTGGCCGTCTTGTTGAACAGAAAGGTGTTGAGTATCTGTTGCGAGCATTCCTTTTCGTAAAGGAAAGATTCCCAGCTATCAAGCTAAAAATTGTCGGTGAAGGTGCCTGCGAACCGCTCCTTAAGCGGCTATCTAAGAATCTTGACCTTGCCATACCTGATCAGGTCGATTTTCTTGGATGGAAAAGAGGAGCTGATTTAGTGAAACTTTATCAATCAGCTCGCGTGGTAGTCGTGCCTAGTATCTATGAGCCGTTTGGAATGACTGCCCTGGAGGCTATGTCATGTAAACGACCTGTAGTTGTTAGCGATACAGGAGGGTTACGTGATATTGTTGTGCATAAGGAAACTGGATACCTTGCGGCTCCGAAGAGTTATTTGGATTTAGCTCAATGGATTATGGCGTTACTGGCGGATGAAGATCGTAGAAATCTTTTAGCTAAGATGGCGCATGATCGCGCTGAGAGTGAAATCTATAGTTGGAATTCTATTGCCAATAGAGTTATCGATCAGTACAGAATACTTCTCAATGAAAAGGAAAAGATGAGTTTTTCTGTAACAGATGAAATAAAAAAAATAATATCGCAGATTAAAAAATTAGCGGAAGAAATGGAGCCAACTCTAAAAAATCCAGAAAATAAAATTATCAAAGAAGTATTTGATTGGGCAGGAGAAGAATGAAAGCTCAAATTTTTTATATAAAAAACCAAGAGAAGCAATGCGATTGTATAGCATCTATGCTAAGAAAATACATTTATGCAGACATAAAAATAGATTCCAAGGAGGTGACTGTACAGCAACTTTACGATAAAGAATTTCAGGACAGCACAGGGTATCTGTATGTTAAGTACATCAAATCTTCACTTTTTTATACGAAAGATTTTCGCATCAAGATAAATGTGGGTATCTTGGGTATGTCTACGATCATGTGTCGGAAAATAATTCTCTATTGGAGGTTAACGAATCTAATCTTGAGGCTCTATTTCCAGCGGTCGTCATGATGAATCATCTGGTTCTGCTTCCAGAAAGCATAATAACAGGGATTAGTAAATATCCAAGAGAATTGTTGTGGAGTATCAAGCCGTTTGACTTAGGAGGAGCTATTCTCGTTGATTTTAAAAATGAAGCATCGTTAATAAATGCATTAATATATATTAATAAAAGAATAAAAATATTAATAAGCAAAAGTTGTAGATCTTATATGGAACTGTATCGTACAGAAAAGTTAGACTTTGACGAATTAAGCGAACTACTTAATGTGACCGTTGATTTTCTAAAATCTTTTGAAAAAATAAATTACCCCGCCCCAAGGGGCGGGGTATCGTACAAATGATTTTAAAGATGCGTCGCAAGCGACGGGGTATTAGACCCGCAGCTTCGCAATAAAATCGAGCTATTATTCAGAATTAGCCGTGTATCCACTCAGTTTGACAAATTTGACCGCATGTTTATGCGGCTTCGTCGTTCTCGCTTTGATCGTCATTGCAATTAAACAGTGTTAACAACAGACCCTAATTGATGCGTAACTCTTAACTTATTGATTTGTAATCAGATCTGTATAATTGTCAAGCATCACGTGACGATGTTTTTTTCTGCCGACTGGCTATTTTTTTCTGTTAAGTGGCACTGCCTTAAACAAGCCATTCCTGAAAAACATCGTCGTGCAGAGGTGTTACACCGTAAAGCATCTCTGCGCCATCCGTGTATTCTATCTGGACATCACCAGGCAGAGGTAAGCTGCCTTCGTTTTTTTGGCCGTAGCGCACCACCAAGCCCGCAGCCAGGGCAGCCAGTTCCAAGTTCCCGGCATCAGCCCGACGGAGAAGAGCCATTGGCCCGGAGCGTTCCGGCATGAAGAGTAAGCAGTCGTCCACTTTGCGCAGTTCTGCAATACGGCTGTTTTCCTTTTCGTTGCGGCCCAGCACCAGCCAATGACCGCCCGGCAGCCGGAAATGGCGGCCGATCAGAAGCAGGCGAATGTCGTCAACGGTGATACCTTCCGGTCCAATGATAAACATCCCTGCGTAAAATCGCTCAATCCGTGCCGCCAGAAGAGGATCAGTCAGCACACAGCCGCCTGCCGGGGCAGGGAAATCCGTGATGCCCAGTTCGCGGGCCAAGGCAAGCTGTCCTTTGCGCCCACGCCCGGCAAAGCCATGCAGCCGTTCGCGGTCAATCCAGCCCTGTTGCTCCGGCAGAGTGGGCGGCAGCAATTTAGCCGAAAGCGGCCGCAGAAGCATATTGTGGCAGCCCGCTTTTTTTTCGATTAGCTGGAGTGTGTCGAACTGCTGTGACATGGGCCGCTGGCCCCGCACCTCGCCGGTGATCAAAAACGAGGCTCCGCGTTCCTCCATCAGCTCGCGGGCGCGACGCAGCATGAAAATTTTGCAGTCAATGCAGGGGTTGAAATTTTTGCCGAAGCCGTGGGCAGGCTTGCGCAGCAGTTCAATGTAGCCTTTGCTCAGATCAACCAGTTCAGCTTCAATGCCGTATTTGAGTTGTGTATCTTTTTGAAATCGTTCCTCATCAGCCAGCAGCTCGTGACCAAAAAAAGGCGTGACGAATTTCAACGCGCAGACCCGGATGCCTTGGGCGGCGACGGTGCGACAGGCGAGGATGGAGTCCAACCCGCCGGAAAAAAGGGCCAGTGCTTTGATCTGTTTCATCAAGATGTCGAGGGAAAATTGTGGTTGTAATCACCGGGCCGGCCCATTAAGATGAAGCATGGCGCATAATGCGCGGTTTTCCCTCACACTTCCAATCTCCTCGCTGGAGCAGGCCGCCTTTGTCATGAATAATTGGGTCGAGTTGCTGGGTTATCTGACTAATAATCGGGTTGAGCTTTTGGGGTATCTGGCCGTGTCGCTGATGTTCTCGACTTTTTACATGAAGAATATGATCCCGCTCAGGATTGTCGGTATCATTAGCAATATTGTTTTCATTGCATACACATCACAACAGCATATTATTCCTGTTTTCATTCTGCATACTGCACTGCTACCGATGAACTGCTATCGTCTGGCGCAAATGCTCCGGCTGATCAAACAGGTGCGCAAGGCTTCCGAAGGCGACATGTCCTTTGAATTCATGATTCCTCATATGAGCAAAGAATTTTTTCAGCAAGGCGACATCGTTTTTCGCAAGGGCGACCGGGCGGAAAAAATTTATCTGCTTCAATCCGGCGCGCTGTCTGCAGATGAGCTGGATGTGGCGATCAAACCCGGAGAAATCTTTGGAGAAATGGGAGTATTCGCCAGCGAGCAGGTGCGACTGGCTACCCTGCGATGCAAAACGAATGTGGAGCTGCTTTCCATGACCGACAAGCAGATTAGGCAGCTTTATTATCAGAACCCTGATTTCGGTTTTTACTTGATCCAGCTTTTGCTGAAGCGTTTTTCTCAAAATGAGGCCTGCGCCGCCACAGAAGGCAGTGGGGGAGGGGCCATTCGTTCCGAAAATAGCTGCTGAACAGCCGAGTATCCCTTTCCCCTGCGGTTTCAATGTGATCACATCGTTCTGGTTTTTATTTTTTTTGAAAACTTACAAGTGCCTGCTATAGCTGAAGTAACATAAAATGAACCTGCATATCATTCCGAGCAACGCAAGGAATCTTCGCTTCTCTTCCTTGGCGAGATTTCTCCTCCGCTCGAAATGACAGATACGATGATTCAAATTATGTCGCTTTGGCTATATCGCTTCTGCCCGATTGCTTGCTGATACAGGGTGGCATACTGGCGGGCTGTCTCCGGCCAGCTTAGGCCAAGGGCAATCATGGCAGATCGGGCATTTTCCCCGAGTCTGCGCCGTTCCGCTGGATCACTGGCAAGTAAGGCGATATATTCAGCTAGCTTCTCTGTATCGCCTGGCGGAAAGAGCAGGCCCTCTTTGCCGTGCACAATCAGTTCTTTCACCGCTGGAATGGCGGCGGCAAGCGTCGGCAGTCCGGCTGCCATCGCCTCCAGCACCGCATTAGGCCTGCCTTCGGCGAAGCTGGCGAACACAAAGGCATCCGCCCTTCCCATCAAATCGGGTAGCTGCGCTGGAGCAACCGAGCCATGAAAGCGCACCTTGTCCCGTATGCCCTTTTCTTGGCAGAATGTTGTCAACTTTTCCCTTTCCGGGCCGTCGCCGACAATCTCCAGCACCCAATTTTTTTCAGGCAAAGCCGCCGCCGCTTCCAAAATGACCTGCACCCCTTTGCCGGGCACCAAGTTACCTGCATAGAGAAAACGGACAAGGCCGTCCTCTGCCGCCCTTCTTCTTTGGCCCGCCGTAAAGAACGCCTGATCAAGGCCATTGGCAATCACGTTGATTTTGTGAGCATAAGCTGAGAACTGCCGCGACAGTATCTGCTTCAAGGCTGGACTGACCGTGACTACCGCCCGACTGTGGCTCAAGCAGCTACCTGCCAGTTTGCGCATCAGCCAAGATTTTTCCGTCAGATTGACATCGCTGCCGCGCAAGGTGGTGATCACGGGTTTATTGAAAATCAGCCCGGCAATTCCCGCAAAGAAGCCGTTGATTGACCAGTTAGCGTGGATGACATCAGCCTTGCGAGCGTGCCAGCAGGTCATGAGGAGGCTGGAGAGCAAAAAAGGCGGCAGAAGGAGAAGATTCAGCTTGTTCTGCGCAAAGGCGGCCATGATCCCTCCGTCTCCGTGTGCCAGCCGCTGCCAGCGTTTTGGGGCATAGCGGAAACGGACAAGCGTGTAGCAGGACGATGGCAGGGAAACCTGCCTGCTGCTGTCGTCCGGGACCAGCACCGTCACCTCAATTCCAGCGGGGAGCGGCTCGATCATTTTCTGAATGAAAATGCCGCTGCGGGATTCTTTGCGCAGGGGAAAGGAAGTGGTGAGCAGGAGAACCTTCATGCAGCGATGCTTACCTTGCCGTCATTCAGCCGGTATCGTTCCCCAGTGTGGTGACAGACAGCCTCGCCTGCGCCCGTCAGGGGCAGATCAAGCCGCTCGCCGAATCGGCTCATCCAGCCGATCTGTTTGGCCGGACAGCCGACCATCAAGGCGAAATCTGGGACATTGGCCTTCACGACTGCCCCGGCGGCAATGAAAGCATAGCTACCGATGCTGATCCCGCAGACTATGGTGCAGTTGGCACCCAGTGTCGCTCCCCGTTTGACCAAAGTCTGCCGGTATTCATTCTTACGCGGGAACTCGCAGCGTGGGTTATAGACATTAGTGAAAACCATTGACGGTCCGCAGAAAACATAATCTTCCAGCGTCACCCCTTCATAAATGGAGACGTTGTTCTGAATTTTGCAGCCTTTGCCCACCCGCACTTTGGAGCCGATCACCGCATTCTGGCCGATGCTGCATTCCGGGCCGATTTCGGAACCGGCGAGAATATGGCTGAAATGCCAGATGGCGGTACCTTGCCCGATGACCACATCCTTGTCAATGACTGCGCTGGGATGGGCCTTGTATTTTGCCTCTGTAGCACGCTGCTCCATCGGCACGGTCACGCCGCTCTCTAAGGCCTGCTGGCAGCGGTTCAGCACCTTGAGGACATTCAGCCCCTCTTTGCCATCAGTGTACGGCGGCTTGCGGCTGGCAATCGCATCCAAGAATGCTTGGCACTCGGCCCGGAGCGGTTCGCTTTCCTCAAGCTCCACATATTCCGCTTCCGCCTTGTGCGCTGACGGAATATTCCCTGACCATTCCACTGAATGCGGATACAGAGCCAATTTTTTAGGCCAAGGCACCATGTCATCAAAGACCGCCATTTTCTGGTCGCCCACCACCACCAGCTTCTGTTCCTTGAAAGGATGCAGCCAAGAGACAAAAATGTGCGCCCGCACCCCGCTGGCAAAATTAAGCAAACTGACCGTGGTGTCAGCAATTTTGCGATGCAGATAGTTGCCGCCTTGCGCTTGGATGGATTCGGGCATTTCGCCGAGCAGACCGAGGATGACGGAGATGTCATGCGGGGCAAACGACCACAGGACGTTTTCCTCCCGCCGCAGCTTGCCAAGGTTGAGCCGGTTAGAGTAGATGTATTGAATCCGTCCCAGCTCGCCTGTGTCAATCAAGGATTTCAGCTTCAGTACCGCCGCGTGATACCAGAGCAAATGGCCGACCATCAGGATGCGTCCTCTTTTAGCTGCCAGCTCAATCAGCTCCGTGCCTTCCTCTTCGCTTAGACAAAGTGGTTTTTCGACATATACATCCTTGCCTGCCAGCAGAGTCTCCTTCGCCTGCTGGGCGTGAGCGACCGCAGGCGTGGCCAAAACTACACCTTGAACTGCCGCGTCCGCCAGCACCTCGCTGAAAGAGCTGCTGCCAATGGTGCCCGGATATTGTTCAGTGAATTTGCGCACAGCATCTGGGCTGATATCACAAACCGTGCGCAGTGCACCGAGATTGTGGAAGTTACGGACAAGATTTTTGCCCCAGTAACCGGTGCCAATAACGGCAATATTCTTTATAGGCATAGTATAACTGTATTGATTTTTTAAATTTACATTGCGCGCTACAGCTTTAACCGTGAACACTCACGGCACTATAAACGGCAGCATTGCGTGGCGTGACGAAAAAGCTGTATTGTGCTGGGACAAAACTCAGGAAAAGCAAGTGCGTGCTGTTGTAATACAGCTAACAAATAAATCCCTCTGCTGTCAAATAGAAAGCGAGGAGAACTCTGTCTGCACGGCGGAACGGGGAATATCGAGAAAGGAAAGATAGGTAGGTATCATGTGGTCGGGGCGGAGTGATTCGAACACTCGACCTCCTGCTCCCAAGGCAGGCGCGCTAACCAGGCTGCGCTACGCCCCGACGAATGAAGGATGCTGCGTCTGTGCATCTTAACGGGTTCTGACTTCGGACGCAACCTTTTTTATTTTTTCTGCTTGACTTTTTATAGCTGCTGTGCTATTTTTTTTGCAACGCTGCTGCATAAGCAACGGTTTTATTCCTCGGTAGCTCAGTCGGTAGAGCAGGTGACTGTTAATCACCCTGTCGGCGGTTCAAGTCCGTCCCGGGGAGCCAAGAATGTTCAAGCCCGTTGGAGAAATCCTGCGGGCTTTTTCTTTTCCGCTATCTGTCCCTCCCAGCCCGTCCTCTTGCGGAAAAACGCCGTCTCTGCTATTATCCCTTGCTCCATTCCCATTCGTGGCTATATTCACCACCATATCCATTCCGCCACGCCGTTCTGTGGCGTTCATTTTCGCCGCAAGGAAGCCAAGATGACTGACAACAAGCCCAAGTCTCTCCCCATGCAGGCTGTGATTGCCGAGCAGGAAAAAATCTGCCAAGAGCATCCGAACAACATCATCGCTCATCACACGCTCGGCCTGCTTTACCGTCAAGCAGGTCGCCCGGACGATGCCATTCGCGAGCTGGAGCGGGCGATTGAGCTGGATGATCATTCAGTGGAGAGCTACATCAACCTTGGCGCGATCTATTTTGACCGAGGCGATGTGGACCGTGCTTTGGAGCTGAACGAGAAGGCCCTGTCCATCACTCCGCAGATGGCCGAAGCGCATGTGAATATCGGTTTGATTCGCCAGCAGCAGGGCGATGCAGAGGCAGCGGTCGAGTGCTACGAAAAAGCGATTCAGATTGATCCGCATCTGCTCACGGCTTGGATCAACCTGACTTCTGCCTGCACCATGCTGGCCCAAGATGATAAAGCGGTGGAGTCTGCTCGGCAGGCGGTGACGCTGGAGCCAGACAGCGCGATGGCCCGCAATAACTTGGCCGTTGCTCTCTATTTTGCCAAAGAGTATGAGGAATCTTGGCAGCATATGGAGAGAGCGACAGAGCTGGGCTACTCGGTTTCGCCCCGTTTCGTTCAGGTTTTGCAAGAAAAACTGGGAAAATAATGGCAGCAGGCAAACAGCAGAACACCCGGCCTTGGTGTCCCTTCTGCGGCATGGAGGTGGGGCGGCCTTCGGAGACCGTGCAGCGAACAATGAAGGAGTTTCCGGCGGGCCGCTGCCAGTGCGGGGCGGTTTATGTCGCGGAAGCCACCGGTCACAACATTGGCGCGGCAATGGTTGAGTGCTTGGTTTTTGCCTGCGGCGACACGTGGGATTTGGCTTGGGAGCTGATCCCTGAGGACGATTATCTCACCGGCATCGTGGATGATTACGACGATGTCACGCATCAGGTCTGCCCTAAGCGCAATTTGGACGGCAGGGCTGTGCGCGGGGTGCTATACTTTGTCCGCCTGCACAAGGACATCGCTGAAATCGCCGCCCGCTTTGCCAAAAAAAAAGAAGCGGAGGCTGCCGTATCAGCGATGACCGCGCCGCCGCTGGAGCCTGCCCGCGATCCCAAGCGTGCCAAGCAGAAAGCCGACAAATCCTTGGTACAGCAGCTCGTTGAGGCGGGCGATGTGGACGCGCTGGTTGATCTCAGCTTTGACGACAAGCGCACGCTGCGTTTTCTTCAGAAGCTGCTCTATGAGCCGTTGCCGGAGAAGCGTTATAAAACCGCCTGGCTGATTGGGCAGGTCGCAGCGCGGCTTTCCACCCGTGAGCCTGCGCCGGTGGCGGACATGCTCCATCGCCTTTTTGAAACCTGCTCGGATTCCGCCTCCATGCCGTGGGGCATGGTCGAGGCCATCGGCGCGATTATTGCGGCCCGGACAGACATATACGGGGCGTTCACCCGTCATCTGCTCAATTTCATGGGCGATGAGGGCACCCGCGAGGCTGCGCTGCACGGTTTGGCCGAGATCGCCGCTGTCCGTCCTGATCTTGTCCGTAGCACGCCGTTTTATTCGCTCTTCCCTTTGCTTGGACACGAAAGCGCGGCAGTGCGCGGACTGACCGTGCGCCTGCTGGGCCGGGTCAAGGCCAAGGAGGTGATTTTCCAGATTATGGGCTTGCAGAACGATCAAAGGGAAATCATTCTCTATCAGCGCGGCGAGCCGGTGAAGACTGTGATGTCGGCCTTGGCGGCAGAGGCTGTGGCGGAGATGCAGAGACCGTGATAGGATCACGGTCGAAATTGGTGCAGGCCAACCTGAAAATCTGTGTCGGTAATAGCATTGCACAAAAAACATATTGCCGACCATAAAAATAAATCACCCCGCCCCAAGGGGCGGGGTATCGTACAAATGATTTTAAAGATGCGTCGCAAGCGACGGGGTATTAGACCCGCAGCTTCGCAATAAAAGTAGAAAATGCAGCGTTGAATAAATTATGAGAGGGATTAATGTTGACCAAAGAGCAAATAGCAAGCAAACTGCGAGATCATTATCCGTATTTTTCTGAAAAGTTTGGCCTGAAAAGAATAGCCTTGTTTGGCTCCTACGTGCTTGGCACTCAGAATGATCAAAGCGATATTGACATTCTGGCTGAGTTTGAAAGGCCAATCGGCTTGAAGTTCATTGAGTTCGCAGAATACATCGAATCTCTTTTCAGCAAAAAAGCTGACGTGATAACTGCGGCAGGATTACAGTCTATCCGTAATTCAAGCATTGCCAAATCAATCAAAGAGACTTTGGAATATGTCTAAGCGGAGTGAAGAATTTTTTCTGCTTGATATTCTTGAGGCATCAAGAAGGATTCGTTCGTATCTCGCAGGGATGACTTACGAAGATTTTTGCTCTGATCTGAAAACGCAGGACTCGGTGATCAGGAATATTGAAATTATCGGCGAGGCAGTCAAAAATATTTCAGCAGAGCTGCGGGCTGAGTATCCTCAAATTTCTTGGAAAGAAATGGCTGGCATGAGAGACCGGCTGATACATGAATATTTTGGGGTCAACATAGATATCGTCTGGGGTGTGGCGACAGACGATATTCCTCTTTTAATGCAGGAAATTGATAGAATTAGGAGTTACGCAGTTGAAATCTGAAATTCAATTATTACAGCACGTTGAATTTCAGCGACATAAATCGCCAGTTGAACAAAATCAACGGGTTGTAAATCCAAGTGCGTAACTCCTAAGAATATTGACTGACTAACTTTGTCATTTAACAAGATGTAAGGATACGCAGGAGGAACGAAATGCTCTCTGAAAATGACCGATTAGCAATACAGAACATCGGCAGGAAATACAATGCGAAAAGGATCATTCTTTTTGGTTCTGGCTGCGATCCTTTAACAGAGAGCAACGATATAGACCTCGCTGTTGAAGGAGTCAGCGATTCGCTCTTTTTTAAATTTTACAGCGAATTGATCTTCAGCCTGTCAATGCCGGTGGATCTATTTGATATGAAGATGAAGAACAAATTTTCTGATCTCGCTGCCTCGGAAGGATTGATTCTTTATGGCTGAGTTGCGAGACAAGATTGAAGCGGAATTTGAAAATATCGAGCTGCTACTCAAAAAAATTCCATCTTCTGAAAAGTTGCCGCGCCTGTCTTTTTTGGAGCTGGCTGGCGTGGCAACTTTGCTGCATAACTTTTATAACGGAATAGAAAACATCCTGAAGCAGATATGCAAGACAAAAAATATCCATCTGCCAACAGGAAATTCATGGCACAGAGACCTGCTCAACCTTGCTGTGGAAGAAGGAGTTATTTCGCTTTCAATGCGGGACAAACTCGGCGAGCATCTTGCTTTTCGTCATTTTTTCATTCACGCATACGCGCTTGATCTGCATCCAGAGAAAATGGAGCCACTGGTTAGGCAGTGCGGAAATGTTTATACGATCTTTAAGGAAGAAATCAGTCTTTTTTTATAAAAATATTGCCGATTCTATAATACGGAGAAAAATATAATGTCATCGACCTTTATTCAGCCACTTGACGCTCTCGGCCCAGCCAAAAGCGCAGCGGAAGCCGATCAGGCCAAGCAAGATTACCTCGAAGGCCGCGAGCAGTTCAAAAAAGGCGAATACGCAATGGCGGCGATGGCCTTTCATAATGCCTTAAAAGGCTTTGAGGAACAAGGCGACGAAGCGGGCATCGCCAATGCTTCAGACCGGCTTGGCGATGTTTGCGTGGAGCGGCTGGAATACGCTGCCGCCTTGGAGCATTACCGCCGTGCCTATGCCATCTGCGAAAAAGAGGAGGATTCGTTTTCCATCCTCGCCCTGAATAAAAAAATGGCGGCGGCGCACCGCAAGCTGGGAGAATACGACAAGGCGTTGGAATATGCCTTTGACATGGTTGAGCATTATCAGCTTACCAAAGACCCCAAGGGGATGGTTGAGACATTGGCAGCTATTGCCGAGTTGTACCACGACAAGGGCGATAAACAGAAAGCGGCGGACACCTGCCGCACTGTTGCCGCTATTCACAAGAATTTCAAGCACCAGCGCATGGCCGAAGAATTCATCGCCCATGCTGACGAGCTGGAGCGGGCGTAGATGTTCACCGGCATTATCCAAGGCTTGGGCACGGTGGTCGAAAAACGACCCGCAGGGGGCGGCATGGTCTTTGGCATTGAGGCCAATTTTGATCTAACTGAGCCGCAGGAGGGCGAATCCATCGCCGTCAACGGCACCTGCCTGACCGCCCGCGACATCCGAAGCCGCCGCTTTTTGGCTGATGTCTCGCCGGAAAGCCTGTCCCGCACCAACTTGGGCGGATTAACGGTGGGCAGCAAGGTCAATTTGGAACGCGCCCTGCGCCTTGCCGACCGCTTGGGCGGGCACATCGTCAGCGGCCATGTGGATGCGCTGGGCCGGGTGGAAGAGCGCAAAGCGGCAGGCGATTTCACCGTGTTCACCTTCTCGCTGGAATCGGAACTGGCCAAGTACGTGATCGAAAAAGGCTCAATCACTATTGACGGCGTGAGTCTGACCGTCAACGCCTGCACCGGCAGCCGTTTTTCAGTTTCGATTATACCGCACACTTTGGCTGTCACCACGCTGGGCGGCCTCAAGCCGGGCAGCCGAGTCAACATCGAAGTGGACATTATCGGCAAGTATGTGGAAAAGCTGCTCGCGGCGAAATCACCAGAAACGGGCAGCACGAGCAAAATCAATCCGACCTTTTTGGCAGAACACGGATTTTTGAGATAATTTTTCTTATAAAAAGAAACACGTTGAGCAGGAGCGCATCATGGCGGTCAGTTCGATTGAAGAGGCGATACAGGACATCCGGGCCGGAAAAATGATCATCCTTGTGGATGACGAAGACCGGGAAAACGAGGGCGATCTCTGCATGGCCGCCACAGCGGTCACACCGGAGGCGATCAATTTCATGGCCACCCACGGGCGCGGCCTGATCTGTCTAACCTTAAGTCCTGATATCATTGACCAGCTTGGTCTGCCCATGATGGTGCAGAACAACCAGTCGCCCTACGGCACCGGCTTTACCATCAGCATCGAGGCCCGCAGCGGCGTGACCACCGGCATTTCCGCTGCTGACCGCGCTCGCACCATTGAAGCGGCGGTGGCCCAAGACGCGACTCCCCGCGACATCATCAGTCCCGGCCACATTTTCCCGCTGCGGGCGCGCAAGGGCGGGGTGCTGGTGCGCACGGGCCAGACCGAAGGCTCGGTGGATTTGGCTCGCCTTGCCGGGCTGCGGACAGCGGGTGTCATCTGCGAGATCATGAAGGATGACGGCACAATGGCCCGAATGCCGGATTTGGAAATCTTCGCGGAAAAGCACGGCTTGAAGATCGCCACAGTTGCTGATCTGGTCGCCTACCGCCTGCGCGAGGACGTGCTGGTGCATCGGGTCGCTGAGGCCCGCCTGCCCACCTCTCATGCCGGAGAGTTCAAGATCGTTGCCTACAAAAACGATGTGGATGATTTTGAGCATGTTGCGCTGGTCAAAGGAGAAATCAGCCCGGACGAGCCGGTTTTAGTGCGGGTGCATTCCGAATGTCTGACCGGCGACGTGTTTGGCTCGTCACGCTGTGACTGCGGCTCTCAGCTTCAGGCAGCCATGAAGATGGTTGAGCAGGAGGGCAAGGGCGTGATTTTGTACATGCGGCAGGAAGGTCGGGGCATCGGCTTGGTCAATAAACTACGGGCCTATACCCTGCAAGACGAGGAAGGGCTGGATACGGTCGAGGCCAACATCCATCTCGGCTTTAAGCCGGATTTGCGCGACTACGGCATCGGAGCGCAAATTCTTCGTGATCTCGGCGTGCGCAAGATGCGCCTACTGACCAACAATCCGAAGAAGCTGATCGGGCTGGAAGGCTACGGCTTGGAGGCGGTGGCCCGCCTGCCGATAGAGATGGTCTGCGGTTGCGAGACGATGGAATACCTTCGCTGCAAACGCGACAAGATGGGCCATCTGTTGGAATTGTACGGCGACGAGCCGCAAGGCCCGGTGGCCGGGGAGCCGTGAGAATCAACTAACAGCATCAGCGAGATGGTTGGTGCTGTTTTATCAGTTTTTTTTAAAAAAAGATGAGGAACTGATATGAAAAAATATAGATGCACTGATTGTTTTTTGGTGATTAGCGAGAATGAACGTAATGCTATAACTCTATGTCCGACATGCGGCGGGTTTCTATATCAGGTCGATGATGATTACTTAAAAAGCGAGCGTGAATTTGTTATTACCACTTGTTACTCTTGCGGCAAAAAACTTAGGCTCGCTTTCCCTTTTAGGTCTTCCTGCTTTCGTTGCCCTTCTTGCAACATTTCATGTGAAATACAAATATTAAATAGTAGCATAGGTAGAAAAATATACATGATAAATCCTATTGTAAGAAAGAAATCAAGTGAAAAGGAAAGTGAGCTTCCTGAAAACATAAAAAGTTCATTAAGGATTATTGGCATTGATCATTACGCCTCTTGGGAGGAGGTGAAATTTCAGTATCGAAAATGCATGTCAGAATATCACCCAGATAAAGTAGCCCATCTTGGAATCGATTTAAGGAGACTTGCCGAAGAGAAAACAAAAATATATAACGATGCTTATAATATCCTGAGAAAATATTTTGAATAAAATTAATAGATATTCTTTTGTTGGCTATAGTTATCTTAGATATGACATGTAGAACGAGAAAGCCTCGGCAAGACTGGAAAGAGCAGTTTGATCAAGCTGAACAGTTTCAATAGCAAATTAGCGAAGAAGAACAAGAATCGTTGGATGCCAACTTATTAAAAATAAATAATGCAGACGATATCAAAAAGAATAATCTGCATAATAATACTGACGGAAGAATACACCAAGACAGAAAGATAATGGCAAACTTTATCGAAGGCAATCTGCAAGGACACGGGCGCAAGATCGGGATTGTGGTTTCCCGCTTCAATTCCTTCATCTCGGAAAAACTGCTCGAAGGCGCATTGGACATTCTGACGCGCTCCGGCGTGAAGAGCGACGACATTGACGTGGCGCGGGTGCCTGGCGCATTCGAGATTCCCCTTGCCACGCAGAAGATGGCCCGCTCCGGCAAATACGATGCAGTTATCTGCGTCGGCGTGGTCATCCGGGGCGCAACGCCGCATTTCGATTTTGTCGCCAACGAGGTCGCCAAGGGCAGCGCACAGGTCATGCTGGATACCGGCATTCCGGTGCTCTTCGGCGTTTTGACTACCGAATCCATCGAACAGGCGATTGAGCGGGCTGGCACCAAAGCAGGCAACAAGGGCGCGGATGTGGCAGTGGCGGCTTTGGAAATGATCAGCCTGATCAATCAGCTATAATGGGTCTGCGAAGAAAGTCACGGGAACTGGCCCTCCAGTTCCTCTACGGCCACGATGTGCAGGATGACACTTGCGGCGACGAAGAAAAGCTACAGGCTCGACTGAACGAGTTTTTTGTCTCCTTTCAGGCAGATGGTAAATCTATCGCCTATGCCGAGCAGCTTGTCACAGGCATCTGTCGTCATCGCAAGGAAATCGACAGCTTGCTTTCATCCAGCTCGCACAACTGGCGGGTGGAGCGAATGGCGGCGGTGGATCGCAATATCCTGCGCATTGCCGCCTACGAAATTCAGCACGGGGAAGATGTACCCAAGACGGTCGCCATCAACGAAGCCTTGGAGATAGCCAAACGCTACGCCGAACCTGAGGCAGTTGGCTTCATCAATGGTATCCTTGACGGCCTGCACGGGAAAGGGTGAAGGCCCAAATTCGTTGACTGAACCTTAGCATACGAGGTAAAGCCAGTTCATCCAAGAGGTTGGCCTTCATGCCAATCTCTTGGCTCGTTCACGTCCCGCGTTTCCTTCTTCTCTTCCAGGGCCAGACCAGTGCCGCAGCAGAGCGGACATTCTTCCACAGTGAGGAGAAAGCGGCTTTCGCCGTTGAAGGAACTGAGCTGGCCGCTGCCGCCGCAGGCTGAACAAGGCTGCTTATTCTCCATTCTGAAGCTGCTCCAGCTCCTCCCAACGGGCGTAGAGTCGGGCGATCTCTTTCTGCGCTGCCTCCATCTCTTGCCAGCATTCAGCCAGCTTGGCCGGATCAGCAACAATCTTCGGCTCGTGCATCCGCGCCTCTACCTCTTTTTGCCTAGTCTCGGCGGCAAGAATACGTTCTTCCATCTGATCATGCTCGCGCTGATCTTTATAGGAAAGTTTTTTCGCGGTTTTCTTCTTGTCAGCACCGACAGAGGACGTTTTTTTGCCCATCATCGATGGGTTCTCCGCTTCCGTCAAGGAGCGAAGCCACTGCCCGTAATCGGCAAAAAAGGAGGCGTTGCCCTTGCTGTCAAAGCCAAGCACTTGATCGCAGATGCGGTCAAGCATGAAGCGATCGTGGGTGACAAGAACCAATGCGCCGGGAAATTCGCTCAGGCTTTCCTCCAGTACGTCAAGGGAAGGAATATCGAGGTCGTTGGTCGGCTCATCTAAGAGCAGAACATCCGCAGGCTGACGCATCAGGGCGGCGATGAGAATGCGGGCCTGCTCGCCGCCAGAGAGCCGCGCCACCGGCGTTTCGAGCTGATCTGGGCGGAAGAGGAAGCGTTTCGCCCAAGAGACGACATGAATGGAGCGATCCTGATACAGTACCGAATCACCGTCCGGGGCCAAAGCGCGGCGCAGGGTTTGCACCTGATCGAGCTGCTGCCTGCGCTGGTCAAAATTGACAATGCGGAGCTTATCCGCTGCGGTGATCGTGCCGCTGTCCGGCTTGAGGCCGTCTTCGCAGGCGGCGGAGGCGAGAATCTGCATGAGCGTGGATTTGCCGCAGCCGTTTCTGCCCAGCAAGCCCAGCCGGGTGCCGGGCGACAGAGTCAGATCGAGATTGCTGAACAGCATCCGCCCGCTAAAGCCCTTGCTGATCTTGGTCGCGGCAATCAGCTTTCTGGTCTTGCGCTCGGTCGCGTCAAAGGCAATGTCAACTTTGGTGCCAACCCGGTTGCGGCCCCTGACCTCGGCAAGGTCATCTTGGAGCTGATACGCCGCATCTTTGCGCGATTTGGCTTTAGTGCCTCTGGCTTTCGGGCCGCGACTGAGCCATTCGTTCTCGCGCCGCACTTTGTTGGCCAGCCGCTCCTCCTGCTCCTGCTGCTGCTCAAGAAACAGCTCTCGTTTTTCTAAGAAAGCAGAATAATTGGCATTGATCTGCAACGTGCCGTCAGGATAAGCGGCGGAAAGCTCAATAATCCGGTTGACCGTATTGTCAAGAAAGCGGCGGTCGTGGCTGACCATGATGTAGCCGTCCGGGCTTTCCGGTAACGAAGAACCGAGCAGTTTTTCCAGCCAAAGGATGCCTTCCAAATCAAGATGGTTGGTCGGCTCGTCCATCACTAACACATCAGGATGAACAATCAAAGCGCGGCAGATGGCCAGCCGCTTGCGCCAGCCGCCGGAGAGCAGGCGCGCCGGGCAGTCCGGGTCGCTGAATTCAGCCCGGCTGAGAAGGGTGTCCACCCGGTTGTGCTGTTCGACCGGCTCAAGATGCAGCTCGGCGACCGCAGCCAGCAGGTTGTCGGCACAGCTTTTTTCTTCGACAAAAACATCTTCTTGGGCCAAATAGCCAACCCGGACATGCTTCTGGCGGAAAATTTCGCCGCTGTCCGGGTCTGTTCGCCCACTGAGGATTTTCAGCAGGGTTGATTTGCCAGAGCCGTTGGGGCCGATCAGACCAATGCGGTCGCCGGAGGCGATGACTAAATTGACCGAAGAGAAAAGCGTTTGCGCCCCGAAGGACTTGCCAAGGTTGCGGCAGGAAAGCAGATCAGCCATGGTTCACAGATGCTCAGTTTCAGGATCAGCAGCCTTGGGATAGGAGCCAAGCCATTCAATTCATGAAAGGAAATAAAAGACCTGCTGCCGAGCAGCGATATGCAAAGCAGCCGGGAGGCATTATAGCATGGCAGAACAGCCGAAGCGAGGTCTTTGGGCAGGAGGCGTGTGCGGAGCTGTGCGGCTGTCCTTCATGGTTCTCTGGCCTCAAACGAAGTGATTTTGCCTGCGGACTTGATGAACTTCCTGTCGAAGGTTGCAAGCGACCGGCATTGCCGCGATGCCGCCAAGTGAATTGCATCCGCAAAGTCCATCCCCTGCTTATGCCATGCGATTGCATCGGCAATAACGTTCGGCTCCTGCAAGGCGACATTTGAAAGCCCGAAGAGCACCTGAAACGCATTGGCTATTGCCGTCGGCTCAAAGTGATAGGCATAACGAAGCACCCATTCGCATTCCAAGACAACTGATGTTGCGATAAAGATGCGCTCCTGCGCAAAGAGCAGCTTCGCTTTCTCCAATTGAGCTTTGTCATCGCCGACAAGCAGGCGGACAATCACATTGGTGTCTGCTGAAACCATTTACTTCCGGCTCCTGCGCACCCTGCCGGACAGCATCCTGCATTTCCTCCAACGAGACAGCGTCTCCTGAATGCTGCAAGATGCCGACGACCTCATCAAGCTGGGTCGGCCTGAATGCCGGGGCCGATTTCAGCAGAATGCCGTCATCAGTCTCAATCACCTGCTCTTCCATCTGTGCTTGGCGATGATTTCCTTGGGGATGGCAACCTTTCCTTTGCTGGACAGTTTTGCAGCTTGAGTTTGCATGAAGACCTTTGGATGAGGATGACGACGGAGTGCTGTTTCTACGCTGAACGGGCATAGGTCATTGCCGATTCTCCAGCTCGATTTTGCGCAGCGCCTGCGCAACGGGCACAGCTTCCTGCCCTTCTGCTTTTGCCATATAGCTAAAGCAATATAAAACGACTATACTGTACCCATGGGATACTCAATAGATTTTCGACGGAAGGTCTTGGAGATTAAAGACCGGGACAGACTGAGTTTTGAAGAGACGGCAAGCCGTTTCGGCATCAGCAAATCGCGTGTGAGCCGCTGGCCGAAGCGGCTTGCCCCCTGTCCGACTC
>DHWV01000034.1 GCA_002413355.1 Desulfobulbaceae bacterium UBA5173
CGGTTTTCAAGACCGCCGCCTTCAACCGCTCGGCCATTCCTCCAGCCTCTCGCAGCACTGGATATACCATGCGCAATATTTCTTGTCAACAACCTCCTGTCATAAACGCTGACACGATGAATTCTTCCCCTGACCATGAACTGGCCATGCAGGACTTGACCTGTCTGTATGAAATTACGAAACATCTTGCCGCTGCCGCTGATTTGCAGGAGGCCTTGGACAAGGTGGTCGGTATTTTGGCGGAGATGAAAAAAATGCAGAACGGCACGGTCACCATCGTCAACCCGGTGACGCGGGAGCTGGAAATTGAGGTGGCCTGCGGCAGCACGCCCGCCGCCCGCCGCAAGGGCCGCTACAAACTGGGCGAGGGCATCACAGGCCGGGTGGTGGCTACCGGCGAGCCGGTGATTGTGCCGCAGATCGCGGAGGAACCGCTGTTCCTCAACCGCACGGGGATGCGCACCGAAGAGCAAAAGAAGAAAAATTCCTTCATCTGCGTGCCGATCAAGGCAGTGGTGGAAACGCAGGAGGAAGGTCTGTCCATCGGCGCACTGTCCATTGACCGCTGCTACGACAACGAATTCGGGCCACAGGCCGAACGCGACCTCCGTTTTCTGACCATTGTCAGCGCGTTGCTCGCTCAGGCTGTGCAGCGAATTCAGACAGTCAGCCGGGAAAAAGAGGGCCTGCGCCGGGAAAACCAGCAGCTCCGGCAGGAGCTGTCGGCGAAGAACCGGATCAGCGAGATCATTGGCAATTCCTCGCGGATGCAAGAAGTTTTCTCAATGGTGCAGCGGGTGGCGAACTCAAACGCCACTGTCCTTCTGCGCGGCGAATCCGGCACGGGCAAATCCATGGTCGCCAAGGCTCTACACCATAATTCGGGCCGGGCGAAAAAACCGTTTGTGGTAGTCAATTGCTCTGCCCTGCCGGAAACGCTGCTTGAAAGCGAGCTGTTTGGCCACGAAAAAGGGGCCTTTACGGGCGCGGTGGAGCGTAAGATGGGTCGCTTTGAGCAGGCGCAAGGCGGCACGCTTTTTCTCGATGAAATCGGAGAAATCAGCAATGCGGTGCAGGTCAAGCTGCTGAACGTAATTCAGGAGCGCACCTTTCAGCGGCTGGGGGGGGCAGAGCTGCTCAAGGCGGACATCCGTCTTGTCGCCGCCACCAACCGCGACTTGGAAGCGGCGGTGCGCGAGGGCAAGTTCCGCGAAGACCTGTACTATCGCCTCAACGTCTTTCCTCTTTATCTGCCGCCCCTGCGCGAGCGGCGCACCGACATCCTCCTGCTCGCTGATTATTTTCTGGAGCAATATAGCCGCGAGAACGGCAAGAAGATCGAGCGCATATCCACTTCAGCGATTGATCTGCTGATTAAGTATCATTGGCCGGGCAATGTCCGCGAGCTGCAAAACTGCATGGAGCGGGCGGTGTTAATCTGCGATTCCAGTACCATCACGTCGGTGCACCTGCCGCCCACTTTGCAAAGCGCGGAAAGCGTTGGCAGCAGCAATGGGGGGCCGCTCTCCTTCATGCAGGCGGTGGAAAATTTTGAGCGCGATTTGATTATTGAAGCTCTCAAGCAGTGCAACGGCAACCAAACCAAGGCTGCCGAACGGTTGGACACCAGCCTGCGGATCATCAACTACAAGATTCACAACTACGGCATTGACCCGAAGCAGTATAAGGTGAAGTGAGGGGGGCGCTTGGGTGGTGGTTAAATTATAAGAACCTAACCTAATGTGCAACTCTTTATGGAGCAACCAAGCCATCCAAGTCAAGTGGAGAGCGACTATAGACCAAATTAAGAAAGACACAAACAGTGTGCGCCAAGATTTTACGAATCAGACGATGTTGAAAATGCCAAAGGTTGTGCACACGAATCTGGTCTATTTTGAAACGTCTTGTCAAATGGGAGACTACTGTTTCGATACGTTTTCTGATACGTCTATAGAATTGAAGAAGAGGATTGGCAGCGTAGTTTTCATATTCTTCATCTGAGGACGACAACAAGAATCCTTGACGTTCTATCAAGAGAGAATGCCTTGTACGCATCGATGAACCCTTTATCTGCTGGAGATATGCCTTGGAATTCATCAAGCAAGGCATCTATACTTTGAATATCGTGGACGTGTAGGTAGAAATTGCATCATTCAAAGTCGTGAGATGCGCAAACCTAATTTAAATCCGTAGTAGTGCATTTCTTTAGCGGCGCAGTATCCAAAATTAGCCTCTGTCGGAAAACAACGGTCTCTTCTGTCTCTGGTGAGTACACAAACAGGCAGTGGAAATGTATCAATTGCCTGAACAGGATCATTGAGTTGTCCAGATATCCTTGTCAAGAGGCCGTTTTTATCTGCCATAAGTTTGCAGCTTGGAGAGTAAACAAAGACCGGCCAGCAAGTTTCTAGAAAAAGTGTAGATAATGCGTGTGAAAGCATGCAAAGATGTCTTTGTCATATTCGAGTTTGAAATACTCACCGCAGATTTCTATGGTGATAACTTCCTCATCTGTCAAGGCAGGCTCAAAGCCGCCGCGACGCAGCCGACATTGCTGCCTGATGACACCGTATTGCTCGCAAACAAGCAGAAAAACAGCGATAATAAAACTGTCTCGATCCATTGGCGCACTCCTTGTGAACAGGGCTTAGATACCGCTATTCTACAGGATGCGCCCAATGGATCGGGCATTTTCTTTAAGAGTTGCACATTAGGTTACTTAGAGGTCTTTTTTGAGATAGGTTTAAGAAAAAAGGGGGGGGATCAGACCAAGCTCCTCAGCGCGGAGCGGAGCAGATCGCCTACACTCATGGCTGCCGCTGCGGTTGGATCAGCGCGCTGGACAGTGCGTAGTGCCTGCCAAGCGGTTTCTTGGGGATAGCCCAAGTTTATGAGGGCAGAGGCGGCATCCTGCATGGCAAAGCCCTCGCTGATGGGCAGCACGCTGGCGGCGGGCATTGTGGACGGGAATGGGGCAAAGCCGCGCACCTTCTCCACCAATTCCATGCAGAGGCGTTCGGCGGTTTTCTTGCCCACGCCGGGCAGGCCCGTCAGACGGCGCATGTCCTTCAGACTGATGGCCGTACAGAGATCGGCTGGCTCCAAGCCCGATAGGATGGCAAGAGCCAGCTTCGGCCCCACGCCGGAGACGGTGTTAAGGAGAAGAAAGAGCCGCTTTTCGGCGTTGTCCGGGAAGCCGTATAGGGTGATGGCATCCTCGCGCACGCTGGTGTGGATGTGCAGGGCGACACTCCCGCCAAGAGGCGGCAGGTTGTTGCTGGTGCGGGAGGAGATATGCACTTCGTAGCCAACGCCATGCACATCGACAACGGCAGAGGCGGTATCTTGAGCGAGCAAGGTGCCGGAAAGATGGGCGATCATGGGAACAGAATGGCTGCGGAGGTTGAGAAAAGGCCTCGCGCTTATGCAAGAGCAATGAAAAGTGATGTTGTCACAGCCTCAGTAGCCTGCGCACTCTGTCCATATCCAGTTCCCGCCGCAGCACATCCGCCAGGCGGTCAAGGGCAGGCTCGATGTCGTATTGCGCACCTGAACCATCAAAAGCGGCCAGCCCTTTGCGCTGACGCAGGCGGTTGATCAGCCAGCGGCGGAAGGGGTCAGAATCAAAGATGCCGTGCAGATAGCTGCCCCAAATCGTGCCGCTGTGATTGGAGCAGCCGCAGGAATAGCCATCCTCAAAGACCAGCAGCGGCTGCGCCGTGCCTACCGCGCTCAGGCCGTGATGGATTTCGTAACCCTGCACTGGCAGCCCTGACGGCCGGTGCGTCCCCTGCCTGCGGGTCAGGGTTTTCTCGGCTGCCAACTCTGTGGTCAGCTCAAGCAGACCGAGACCACCGCTCAGGCTGCCCGCCTCACCCTCCAGCCCGTGCGGATCAGCGACTGATTTGCCCAGTATCTGGAAGCCACCACAAATGCCGACAATCTCCCTGCCCTGCTGCCCGGCCTGCAGGACAGCCGCTGCCAGCCCGCTTTCTCTAAGCCACGCCACATCGGAGATGACATTTTTGGAGCCGGGCAGAATGATGCAGTCTGGCTCGCCCAGCGCGTCCGCATGGCGTACGGTGCGCAGCCAGACATCCGGTTCGGCCAAGAACGGCTCTATGTCGGTGACATTGGAGATGTGCGGCAAATCGATCAGGGCGATCTCGACATGCTCGCCCGCAGGCTGGGGCCGCTCATGTAGCCCGGCTTTGAAGCTGACCGAGTCCTCCTGCGGCAGGCCGAGGTCGTGCAGCCAAGGAATGACTCCGAACACGCTTCTGCCGGTGCGCTGTTCGAGAAAACGGTGCGCATCCGCTAGCAGGCTGGCATCGCCCCGGAAGCGGTTGACCACGAAGCCCGCCAGTAGCTTGCGCTCCCACGGGGCCATCACCTCGACATGACCGACAAAGGAGGCGTAAACTCCGCCCCGGTCGATGTCGCCGATCA
>DHWV01000055.1:0-2923 GCA_002413355.1 Desulfobulbaceae bacterium UBA5173
CGCAACGCAATTACATCGAACTGGCAATACTGGCTTTTCTCCGCATTGAGTATCATTGCTTCGTCAAAGGAATTTCTTGGTTTGAGGCAAAGATATCTATCGTCCGCAACGCTGTTCGAGCGTATTTGGCGAAGCCAGTTTATACGCTTGATCCTATCAATCTTTATGCAACTGCGTAACTCCTATATAATTTAAAATGATTATACTCCTCTAATAGCTGTTCACTCCCTGTCTCCTTACCTCTAAGAATTTCTTCAAAATATTTTTCTGCTGTACTCTTGTCATTTGACAGTATATACGCAAACCTTCCTGAATACAGTGCGTCTATTTCTCCTTGATTTTGCCTCGTGAAATACATGGCTCAAATCGAATATTTTGGTAATAGTGAACTACGAGTGATCAAAAAACTGGTTCACGCCATGCGATGAAGCCTTTTTAGTAACAGCTTACCAATCTAAGTCGTTACCCGCAAGCTCCTTCAATGCGGCAATGTTCTTTTCCGCAAGATGCAGCCGCACCGCATTTAAGATAAATACGTTTTCGCTCACTTATTATCGCCAATCATGCTGTTTTCTTAGAGTTTCGTACTAGTTTCTTTCGATCACTCGCTCTTGTGCCGCCGACCATGTCATATTCCGAGGAATCTGCGCCAAAAATCCCCTTGACCACCGCCCGTATCTGTAGGCTTGTTCCTCTTTGCTGTCTTTGCAATGAGCGACAAGGACAGTATCGCCGTCGTTAATCAGGAATAAGGATATGTCGTAAGGAAAGCACGGTATTGACATTCGCCAGCCTTTCTGAGCAGCTAAACTGACCCGCCGCTTCGCCACAGCAGATAAATATATAGCGACCAGAGCCGGTAGCCGTGATCGCGCACACCCTGCCGATGCTGCTCCAGCAAGCGAAGCACTTCTGTTCGGCAGAGCGGGCCACTGTCTTTGGCCAAAAGCTCTTCCAATTCCTGTCCAAGCTCCTTACGGAACCAGTCGTGAATCGGCACGCCAAAGCCCTGCTTGCGGCGGCTCCAGATGTTGGCGGGCAGCAGATCGCCGCAGGCAAGCTTTAGCATCTGCTTGCCGCTCAGGCCAGAGCGATGCCAGCTACGCGGCAACGAGAAGGCCAGCTCCACCACGTCGCGATCAAGGAATGGGGCGCGGGCTTCCAAGGCCCAACACATCGAGGCGCGGTCAACCTTGACGAGAATGTCCTGGGGCAGATAGATGAGTGCGTCGGCCGCCATCATCTGCTGGATGTCGTCGGCGTTGGCTGCGGCAGGTAGCTGCGGCAGGGCCTTGCCGCGCTCGGCCAGCTCCGGGAAAAGGCGGCGGTAATGGGCCTTGGCATAGAGCACCGGCGCGAAGTAGGGCGTTTCGTCCTCAATCCGGTTGACAATATCTTGGAACAGATGCGCTTTTTTGATCAGCGAGCGACTATGATGGGCCATTGGCTCTGGTAGGGCACGGATGAGTTTTTCCGCTCCAGAGCGCAGTGGTTTGGGCAAGCGCAGATACCAGCGTAGGATGGAACGAGCTTGGTAGCGCTGGTAGCCGCTGAACAGCTCATCGCCACCATCACCGGACAAGGCCACTTTGACCTTAGAGGCCGCCAACTGCGAGACCATCGAGGTAGGCAGAATAGACGAATCGGCAAAAGGCTGGCCGACGTTATTGAGAATCAGGCTGGTGAGGTGCGCCCGATCCCAGCTTTCCAGCACCTTGACGTGATGGTCGGTGCCGCGCTGGGCGGCAATCTGCCCGGCAAACTCGCGCTCATCATACGACCGCTCCTTAAATCCGATGGTGAAGGTCTTGGGCCGCACGCCCAGCTCGGCGCACATGATCGAGACCACGAGCGAGGAGTCCACCCCGCCGGAGAGAAAGGCCCCCACCTCTACGTCGGCAACCATCCGCCGCCGCACCGCCCGAACTAGCCGTGTTCGCAGCTCCGCCGCTGCGTCTTCTTGGCTGCCTGGGAAGGAAGCAATGCGCAGCGACCAGTATGGCTGCTCGGCGTAGGGCTGGCCCGGCGACCACGCCAGCAGATGGCCGGGCAGAAGTTCTTTCACGCCTTGATAGGCGGTGGTGCCGGGCAAATAGTAGCCGTGGCTGAGGAAGTCTGCCGTGGCGTCTAAATCTTCAGCCCACGCTTGCCCGACCAAGCGGCGTAAGGCGGGCAGCTCCGAGGCGCAGGCAAGGGAGGAGCCGTCTGTCTGGTAATAGAGCGGCTTTTTGCCCATCCGGTCGCGGCAGAGCAGCAGGCGTTGCTCCTGATTATCCCAGAGAGCAAAGGCCCACATCCCTTCCATCCGATCAATAAAGGCCGTGCCGCGCAACACCAAGCCAGCCAGCAGTACTTCCGTGTCGCCGTGGGTTTGGAATGACCATTCACCTTCCAGATCGGGCCGCAGCTCTTGGTAGTTGTAGATTTCGCCGTTGAAGCTGAGAACATAGCGGCTATCTGTGCTCACCATCGGCTGCTTGCTGCCTGCCTGGTCAATGATGGACAGGCGGCGGTGGCCAAGACTAATGCCCGCGCTCTGCCAAACACCTTGGTCGTCCGGGCCACGATGCTGCTGGGCAATCAGCGCGGCCTGCATCCTGGCTCGCTGCTCATCAGCGGAAAGTTGCTTGTCAAACAGCAGGGCTATGCCGCACATGAATTTGCACCTTAGCAATGGTAGTTAGCAAACAGCAGCGATCGCTGGAAGTATAATTTATGGAGACAGGGCATATAACGCGTATGCAATTGAAGATGAGCTTGAGCGTTCAAACGTCTCCCTCAATCCTGTCGGAAAGAATCATTCAAAAAGAAAATATGAGTCATTTCATTTGTAGTAGGAGTTACGCAGTTGGATTTGGAACTCGTTGATTTTGTTCAACTGGCGATTCGTATCGCTGAAATTCAATTTGCTGTAATTATTGAA
>DHWV01000055.1:3176-16659 GCA_002413355.1 Desulfobulbaceae bacterium UBA5173
TCATAATTCAACTGCGTAACTCCTAATTTTAACAAATTTAATGATATTATCCTAAGTTATTTTGAGATAATTTCCTGTATCATCGGCCTGTTATAATTCTCCACCTGCCTTCTTTCCACCACCGAAATTTGATCCCAACAAAGGACAGCGGGGCATCAATCTTTTGCCTGCGCCTGCTTTTTCTCCCTGATTTTCTGCCGCAGTTGCTCAATCCGTTCATGCGCTTCGCCTAAAGCCTCTTTGCGGGTCAATTCGGAGACATTCTGTTCAATTTTCTCTATCGCCGAAAGCAGCTTGAAAATCAGGAGAAAAACCATCAGAAAGCCCATCATCACCACGGCGTTGAAATTGTCAACAACGCCCATGACGTTGGCGATGATCAGGGTAAAATCGGGATAAACAGCGATCAAGGCCATACCGCCCCAGACGGCCAGCCGTACAAAGAGCTTGAGCAGGGTCTGTCCGGTTTCTCGGCTAACAAACTCCTTGATGCCGACATAGAGCATGACAGAAGAAATTGCTACCATGACAACTTGATACAGATGCACCTTCATTTCACCCCTGCTGTTTGCATTACGCGACCAAATGCCAAATCATCCGGCGCAGAGTGATGATACCGTTGAGGAAGCCTTGCTTGGTCTTTTTGCTGCTGGCGTATTCCGTGTAGCGGGTCTGTACCGGCACTTCCGTAAAACGCAATCGATTATTCTTGATTTCCCGGATGACCTTGCTGTCGTATTCGTATTTGTCCGCTTTGGTGTCGATGATCAGGGCCGCGTAGCGGGAATAGGCCCGAAAGCCAGACTGGCTGTCAGAAACCAGCAGGCCGTAAAAGAGCCACGTAACCAAGTTGCCGATGCTATTGGCGATTTTTTTTCTGAACGGCATTGTTTCCCGGTTGAGCAGCCGTGAGCCGAGCACCACATCGCTGCGGCTTTCCAGAATCGGGGCGATGAGCGGAGCAATGTCAGCCGGATCATGCTGGCCGTCGCCGTCCATGGTCACCACCACGTCCGCGCCGAGCAGGTTGGCGGCCATGATCCCCGTTTTCACTGCTGCACCTTTACCCCGGTTGATCTTCAGACGCAGAGCCAGCACATCGTGGGCTGAAGCGACCGCATAGCTCTCATCCGCGCTGCCGTCGTCCACTACCACGATATGCTCAAAACCCTGCGCCCGAATCTCCTCAATCACCCCGCCGATAACCTTGGCTTCGTTATAGATCGGAATGACGATGACCGCCGTCTTCACTCAGTATTTCACCCGCACCCGCCACGTCAGCATGCTGCTGGCCTTTGGTTCAATTTTTACGTTCCATACCGCTGTGCCCGCGCTTTCCTTCACATGCGGCGCGGATTCCTCGATCATTTCCCAGTCGCCCGGCACTGGCTCAACTACTTTTACCGTCACCGCTTCTTCTTTGGCATTCTTCAGCTCGATCTGATATGCGCTTTCATAGGCGGTGCCGCTGGTCCATGAAGCCTTCTTGAAATCGGTCTGCTTCTTGTTCGCGGTCACGTCAAAGGCATCACCGAGCTTGAGGCGGATGGTCTCATTCTCCGGGGTATGGTCAATTCGGTCTTCTCCGACAAATTGGAGGCTGCCTGCACTGTCTTTTTTATACACCCGCATGGTGCCCGCAGGCAAAGGCTGGCCCGCACCTGCTTCCTTGCTGTTCTTCAGCTCCAGAAACACGCCGACCTTCATCTTCTGCCCAAGATCGCCTGCCGCGCTGCCGTAATAGTAATTTTGGCCTTGGAGGACGAACTCTTTTTTTACCTTCACGCCATCGGCATGAAGAAGGGAAACTTGCTTGCTCTGCTTCTCCTTGATCGTGGTTGGGCGGCCCAAGGTGTAAAGGTGATACTCGAACATCGACTCCTCAGCCATGCCACCGTCCATTCCCAACTCAGCAGACGCAGCTCTCATTTTCATCATCGGTGCTGGCATTGGCTCCTTTGCCCGGTTTACATCACCGGCCACGAGCTGGAGCTTGGCGTTTTGGTACGTCGCGCCGCTTTCGTTCTTCAGCGTCACCCAGCCGCTCAGGTTGATGCTGGTGTCATCCGCGCCCAGCTCAGCCACATAATCCGCCTTCCACGACAGCCCGCCGGTCAGATAACTGAGGACAGCATCCTGCTTGCCGCCGTCTTTGCTGTTCACCAGCATGGTCAGCGTGGGCCGGTCGCGCAGATTTTCAGGCACATCCGGGAAGATCAAGCGGCCGGGTACACCAGATTCGATGTGGTCACCAACCTTCAGCACGGTGCCTTGCCCTGCGCTGAGTACCGTCGCTTCCTCCTTTGCTTCCTCGCCGGTGGTAGGATGCGTTTTGACCAATTGCACCTTCCGGCCCACATACTTGTCCAATAACGACTGCGGCGTGAGCAGATCGTATTCAAAATTTTGCTCCAGAACCTGCAAGCTCGGCGCGGCGAGCAGAGCGGTTTCCGGGCGGATCATCGCACTAACTTCACGGAAGGCAAGGGTCTGCTGGCCGGGTGCCAGCGTGATGCTGCGGCTGTCACGCACCAAGGCTAAATCTTGATTGTAGATGGTCACAGCCACCGCCGCCTGATCTTCCAAAGCGGAGACAGTCTCAACAGCCTTAGTCTTATCCGCAGCAACGGCTGTTGCGGCAGGCAGAATCAAAAACGGAAGCAGGGAAGCGAATCGCAGCATGGCGGCACCTCGTGGAAAAAAGTTGAAGCGGGAAGCTCGGCGGCTTTACGCCGGACCGCTCCGCATGATACAAAATTCCCTCGCAAAGCAACAGAAAAAACCGTCCGGCAGGGAGAAAGATGTTTACAGAACCGCCTGCCTGTCTGATAATAACAGCAACTCGGCCCACCTTCCGCGTTGAGCGTCCGTCAAGGCTGCGCCTCCCGGCGGTGGCCCTGCTTTATTCCCTGTCCGCAGGGCATAGCCCCTCTGCAACGATCATGCATCTCAAATATTTTGGCCTTGTCGGCCCGCCTTTCGCCGCCGAGCCGGACACAGATATATTTTTTCAGGAGGCGGAGCGCACCACGCTGCTCCGGCGTATCTATGCTTCCCTCCAGAGCGGCGGCCCGGTCATCCGTCTAACCGGCGCAGAAGGAACCGGCAAAACGCTGCTCTGTCTGCTGCTGGCACGTCTTCTGCCTGCGGAATATCAGGTGGTCTGTCTATCCAATCCGGCAGGTTCTTTTGACGAGCTGCTCCGTGCGACCTGTGTTCAGCTCGGTCAGCCGCCGGAAACAGACATGCCTGCTTGGCTACACAGACAGCTCGATCAATGCCGGACACAGGGAAAGCGTTTTCTGCTGATCGTTGATCAGGCCGAAACAATGTTTCCCGCCGCCTTGGAGCGGCTGCTGCGCACCGTTTTTGCCGCAGCGGAACAGCAGACGCTGTTAGTGCTGCTCGCAGGCCGTCCGACATTGAATGAGCGCGTCAACCAGCTGCGGGCCTATTGCCCGGACATGGAGCTGCCATATGGTTATCTGCTGGAGCCGCTGACCGAAGCGGAGTTGGCCGCTTATCTTAGTTTTCGCCTCAAAGCCGCTGGGCTGCCGGAGGAAGACAGCCGCAGGGCCTTCAGCGCAGAAGCGGTGCGGCGTATTGTTGACCAAGCTAAAGGCAGTCTGCACACGGCCCATCGGCTTGCAGATCAGGCTCTTCAGCGGGTTTGCGCGGCCGACCGCTACTTCCCGGTGTTGGCTGCCGATGTGCCTCCGCCGGAGGACGGGCTGCCTGACAAAGGCCGGAAACCTGCCGCGCAGGTCAGCACATCTTTGAAGCTGCTGGCTGGCGTTCTGTTGCTCTTCTGCGCCGGGCTGTTCCTGTTCCGCTACAGCGATGCGCTGCGGCGCAGCGGCTCGGATGCTGCCAAGCATTTAGTCACGCCGGTGCCGGTCAAACCGGCTGCCCTTCTGCCCGACAAAATCACGCTGGATTCGGAACCAAAACTGCCGCCGGAGCCTGAGAAAGAGGAAGCGATGCCTGTAGCTGCGGAAGAAACAGCATCGCCCACACCGACGGGAACAGGTACCACGCCGCAAGCAACCGAGACAGTCACCCCAACGGAAACACCGCACATACCGAGCGCAGAAGAAGAGTCATTAGACACACCGCCGTCCCCAGAGCCGCCGAAGGAAATTGTTTCAGAGTCTCCCGTAGCTCAGGCGGAACCTGTAGTCGTTCCTCCGCCGCAGAAAAAAATTGTCGAACTGCTTCCCGGCATGAGAAAGACTAAACCTGCGCCGAAAGAGATGCCTGCACCACAGCAGACCGCGCCGCCGAGGCAGGAGCAGCCTTCAGTCGAGCAGCGGGCTACTGTGCCTGCCGCCGATCAGCTTTATCAGGAAATGCTGGCCGCTGGCAGTTTGCTGCAACGAAACCGCAACTCCGGCAAATACACCATTCAGCTCATGAGCCTGCCTGCGGCGGACGGCGGAGCGAAACTCAAATCGCTGATCGTCCGTGAGGAATATCTTGAACTGCGGAGTCAGCTCAAGCTGCTGCGCTCGCCTAAGGAGCTGACCGTCTTTCACGGCAGCTACAGCAGCATCGAAGAGGCCAATGCCGCTCTGGACAGCATGCCGCTCTTCCTGCGCAAGCAGTATCATCCCACCAAGGACTCCATTGTTCCGGTGGCAGATGCGTTGAGCAGAACAGGCAATTAAGCGCGGCTATGCTCGAATTGCGCCACGTTAACACGTTTCACGGTAGCGTCCACGTGCTGCATGACCTCTGCCTGCGCATTGATCAGGGCGAGATCATCACCTTGATCGGCGCGAACGGGGCAGGCAAATCAACCGCATTGATGTCCATCTGCGGCATCGTGCCGCCTCGGAGCGGCCAAATTCTCTTTCAGGGCGAGCCGATTCAGCACCTGCCGCCAAACAAGATCGTCGCTCTGGGTATCAGTCAAGTGCCGGAAGGACGGCATATTTTTCCAGCTTTGACCGTGGCAGAAAATTTGGAGTTGGGTGCCTTCCTCCGCCGGGACAAACAGCAAATCAGGCAGGATATCGAGCATTGCTGCAATCTTTTTCCCATTCTTGCCGAACGCCGCCAGCAGCCCGCAGGCAATCTCTCTGGCGGCGAGCAGCAGATGCTGGCCATTTCTCGCGCGTTAATGGCCCGGCCCAAGCTGCTCCTGCTCGACGAGCCGTCCATGGGCCTTGCCCCGATGATCATCCAGCAAATTTTCGAGATCATCCGCAAGATCAACACAGAGGACGGCACGACCGTCTTTCTGGTCGAGCAAAACGCCAATCTCGCCCTGAAGATCGCTGATCGTGGCTATGTGCTGGAAAACGGCAAAATTGTCCTGCACGACATAGCGGCGCAGCTCCTCAGCAACCAAGCCATTCAGAAAGCCTATCTCGGCATTTGACGCATGAACCAAGATCAAAAATTGCGGGTCGGAGTAATTGGAGTCGGCTATCTGGGCCGCTTCCATGCCCAAAAATACGCAGCCATGCCAGACGTGACGCTGGTCGGGGTTGCCGACATTGACCCGGCGCGGGCAGAGGCAGTGGCCAAAGAATGCGGCACAGTGCCTTTTGCCGACTACCGTGCGCTGCTGGCGCAGACCGATGCGGTTTCCATCGTGGTGCCGACCATTCATCATCATCAGACCGCGATGACCTGCCTAGAGCACGGCGTGGACATCCTGCTGGAGAAGCCGATGACCACGACGCTGGCCGAAGCAGATGAGGTCATCGCTTTGGCTGCCGCAAAGCGGCTGATAGTCCAAGTCGGTCACTTGGAGCGTTTCAATCCGGCGGTGCTGGCTGTGCAGCCCCTCCTGCGTAACCCGCTCTTCATCGAGGCGCACAGGCTTTCGGTCTTCAAAAACCGGGGCACGGATGTCGATGTGATCCTTGATCTGATGATCCATGACATTGACATTATTTTGTCCATGGTCGGCTCGCCGATTCAGAGTATCCATACGGTGGGCGCACCGGTTGTCACGCAGCTCACCGACATCGCCAACGCCCGTATCATTTTTGAGAATGGCTGCACCGCCAACATCACCGTGAGCAGAATTTCTCTCGACAGCGTGCGCAAGATGCGCATTTTCCAGCCGGGACGCTACTTGGCAGTGGACTTCAGCAAGAAAGAAGTGATGGCGGTGCGGCTCAAGCCCGGGAGCGAAAACGGCATTCCTACCCCTCTGCCGGATGTGTCACTGCACGGCTTTAAAGAACAGGATGTCTTGGAGCTTGAGCTGCGCGAGTTTGTTGAAAATGTCCGCCTGCGGAGAACTCCGACCGTCTCAGGCGGGGAAGGTCGTCGCGCCTTAGAAGTGGCCTTGTCGGTCATCAGCCAGATCAAGGAGAACCAAGGCCGATTTGCTCACCTGCTTAGTGCGGAAGGCAATTTCGGCTTTGTCAATGCGCCGTGAACCTATTGCTGGCACAGGAACGCGTCACCGACGTTTTTTCTTTCCTTGCGGGCAGATGCGTGCAGCCGTCTTTTTGCTCTTCCCTTGGCCGCTGTGTTGCAGCAAGGTCAGCACGTCATTGCGGCGGTTGGCGGTTTGGTTGAGCAGAATCACATACGCCCTGCCGTCATCAAGATAACCGACGTAATTCCAGACTCCTTTCATGCTCCCGGATTTGCTCGGCGTGCCAAGATGCGTGCGCAGCAGCCAAGCATGAGGCCGGAACATCCGCAGCACCTCCAGCATGGCCCGCGCTGTCACCCGGTCGCCCCGGTACAACCCTGAGCCATCCTTATGCACGATGGCGGAGGCAGCCTGCTTGCCAAGCTGCCGCTCCAGCTCCTCCTGCACTGCCCGGTCAGCTTTGGCCCATGTGGCTGGCCAGCCGAATTTTTCCGCACCAGCAGCCAGATACACCAGATTAGCAATGTAGTTTGAAGAAAATTTCAGGAAGGATGCGGTCAGCTCCTGCAAATTCTTGCTGCTGCGGTGTTCATACAGCAGCTTGGCACCAGGCGGCACCCGTTTGATGGAGAGATGTCCTTGGCCGGGAATGCCTGCCTCCTGCTGAAGGGCACGGAAAAGCTGGGCCGTGTGACGGGCCATTTCCCGATTCGCATCGCAACGTCCTTGGCAGACGTTGAGCCGCGTCCACGTGCCGGGCGGCAAGCCAGCAGCCAGCTCTGTCATCAGTGGCAGCAGCGGGGTATTCTCCTCGCCGGAAAGCACTGTGCCTTCCCGCGTCACCCGCACCGGCACGCTATTGAAATTGACAGAAGTTGGGCCAACCGGAGCATCATAGGGATTTTCGCTGAATTCACTGCCAGGCGACTGATATTCCAAGGCAAAATTGGAGGAATCAATATGCAGATCGTTGAGTTGCCGCAAGCCGCGCCGCTTCAGTTCGGCAAAGATCAGGCGAATTTCCTCTGAGGTCAGCATGGGATCGCCGAAGCCTTGAATATAGAGGCCGTCCTGCGCGTCGATGTACAAGCTGGTCTTGAAGCGGTATTTCGGCCCCAAGATGGACAGTGCGGCCAGCGCGGTCGAAACCTTGAGGATGCTGGCCGGAACGTACGGTGTGTCGATATTGCAGCCCTCAAGAATATTACCCTGAAGATCGGCAATCGCGTAGGCCCCGTTCTGAATCAGCTTGGCGTACGGTGGAGGACAGTCATAGGCAAGGGCATTCTGACTCAATGCGGCAAAGAACAACCCAAAAAGAAAAGAAAGTTTATTGAAGGAACGTATTTTTGCAGTCACGAAGAACGGTTGGCATGATTTTCATTCTGGCGGAATCGGGCGGAGCAGTAACCGTGTTCCACGGCTGATTTTTTGCGCAGCGTAAATCGTATCCGTTTCCTTGTCAAAGAGTTTGTTGTGTGGCGGCAGGATGGCCAGCAGGCTGCTGATGACAGTCGAAACAACTTCAACATGTTGCGCTGTAATCATGGACAAGGCGTACGAAGGGGATGAAACAAGAAATCTGGTCGCCCAATTGGGCTTTTCTCGCGTTGTGCCGCCCAAAAAAAAGCTGCAATGAGCCTTGGGTGCACAAAAGGAACCATACAAAAAAACGCAATGAAATTGATTAGATACTTAGAAGATTGAAGGGTGCCAGTCGTGTGTTCACTCGATTCGACAAACTTGATTGCATGTTTATGGGCTTCGTCGTTTTCGCTTTGATCGTTATCGCAATCAAACGGTGTTAACAGGCGAGGGAAGGCCCGCCCTGCTTTTTTGTTGGAAAAAGCGGCGGGGTGGTATATCTTTTCTCCTGCCTGCCGAGTTCCTTCCGGCTTCCCGTCATCAACTTTATTCGCTCACACCTGCCATGACCGCCGTCCGCTCACGCCCGAAAAAGACTGAAACCTTTCATTTTGCCGCCACCTGTGGAGCCGGGCTGGAGGACTTGGTCAGAGACGAGATCATCGCCTTTGGCGGCGCAGAGGTGCTGACCTCGCCCGGCGCGGTGCGCTGGCAGGCCTCGACGCTGGAATCCGCTTACCGAGCCTGCCTTTGGTCGCGCTTCGCTTCCCGCATTCTCATCCAGATTGCCGAGTTTACGGCCGCCGACCCGGAACGCTTGTACGCCGAAGCCGTCAAAATTGACTGGACGAACCATTTCACGATTAAGAATACTTTTGCGGTGAGCTGCACGCTGGTCAACTCGGTGCTTGGCCACAATCAGTATGCGGCTCTGAAGGTCAAAGACGCAATCGCTGACGGCTTCCGCAACAGAACCGGCAGGCGGCCTGACGTGGATCCGCAGGAGCCGGACATCCGCATCAACCTGCATGTGGAAGGCACAGCGGCGGTGCTGTCGCTTGATTTGTCCGGCGAGAGCCTACACCGGCGAGGCTACCGTGAGGACGGCGGCGAGGCTCCGCTGAAGGAGAGTCTGGCGGCGGCCATTGTCCATCTGGCTGGAGTTCGGCCCGGCATGGATGCGGATTCCTGCCTGCTTGATCCAATGTGCGGCTCCGGCACCTTGCTGATCGAATCAGCTCTGATTCTTGGCGATTCTGCGCCCGGCTTGCTCCGCGAGCGGTTCGGCTTCATGGCCTGGCAGGGGCACAATCCCAAGCTCTGGGAAAAACTGACCGCCGAGGCGTTGGAACGCGAGGACGAGCTGGCCGACAGCGACTGGCCGCATCTGATCGGCTATGATGCCGACCCCAAGGCCGTGGCGGCAGCCCGGAAAAATATTGCCAATGCAGGGCTGACCGACCGGATCACGATCAAGCAGCGGCAGCTTGCCCAGCTTCAGCCGCCGACAGAGCAGGGCTTGCTGTTCACCAATCCGCCCTATGGCGAACGGCTGTCAGAGAAAGAGGCCGCCAAATACCTCTACCGTTGCTTGGGCCGTATCTTCCGTGAACACTTTGCAGGCTGGCGACTGGGTTTCTTCACCGCCAACCCGGACTTGGCCGACATGCTCGGCTTGTCGTGGCAGGAGCGGCATCGGCTATATAACGGCCCGCTCAAATGCCGCCTGCTGACTGCAACATCGCCAGGCGGAAGCGGCCCGGAACCGCATGTCTGGACGCTGGGCGAGACCAACCCGGACTTGCCCGCCCAAGATTTCAGCAACCGCCTGCGCAAGAACTGCCAGTCACTGTTTCCGTGGGCCAAGGAGAACGGCATCACCTGCTTCCGGGTCTATGATGCGGACATCCCGGAATTCAATGTCGCGGTTGATCTCTACGAGCAATGGGTGCATGTGCAGGAATACGCCGCACCCGCCAGTGTCGCGGCGGACAAAGCCGAGGAGCGGTTCAACCAAGCCTTGCAGGCGATCCGGCATCTGTTGAACGTGCCGCATTCGCAGATTTTCATCAAGAGCCGGGAGCGGCAGCGCGGCAAAGAGCAGTACCAGAAAGAGGGGGAAATTGGCAAGCTGCATGAGGTGCATGAGGGCGGCTGCCGCTTTCTGGTCAACTTCACCGATTACTTGGACACTGGCCTTTTTCTGGATCACCGCAAGACGCGGGCTATGCTGGCCAGTCTGGCGCAGGGCAAGGCCTTCCTCAATCTCTTCGCCTACACCGGCTCGGCCACCGTTTATGCGGCAACAGGCGGAGCGGTTTCGAGCAAATCGGTTGATCTGTCAGAGAAATACCTGCTCCGCGCTCAGGCCAATCTTTCGCTGAACGGCTATGGCGGCTCGCTGCATCAGTTTGTTGAGGACGACTGTATGGGTTGGCTGCGTGCCTGCCGTGAGCGGTACGGTCTGATCTTCGTTGATCCGCCCACCTTTGCCAACTCACGGCACAAAAATTTGGTCTTTGATGTCCAAAAAGATCACTCAGAGCTGCTGCGGCTGGCCATGCAGCGGCTGACAAAGGACGGCGTGCTGATTTTCTCCACCAACTTCCGCAAGTTCAAGTTTGACGCGACGTTAGCCGAGGAATTTGCTGTCCGGGAAATCACCGCCAGCACTGTGCCCCGTGACTTTGCCGACAGCAGGCCGCACCGCTGCTGGCAGTTTAGCCATGCACGCGGCGAGGAGCGGACAGGTGCTGCCGAGTGAGGAGATTGTCCAGATTGTTGATGAGCACGACCGAGAAATTGCCGCTGTCAGCCGAAAATTGATGCGCGAGCAGCGGCTTATCCATCGGGCCTGTTACATCCTCGTCTTCAATGCCGCCGGAGAGCTGTTCATCCAGAAGCGTACCCAGAACAAGGACATGTATCCGGGTTATTGGGACGTGGCCGCTGGCGGAGTTGTTCTCGCTGGCGAGAGTTACGAGGAGTCAGCAGAGCGTGAGCTAGCCGAAGAGCTGGGTGTGCGCGGCAAGCTGGAGCTGCTCTTTGACCAATATTATGAGGACGAAAACAACCGGGTCTGGGGTCGAATTTTCCGCTGTGTTCACGAAGGCCCATTTGTCCTTCAGGCGGAGGAGGTAGAGTTTGGCCAGTTTCTACCGCCAGCCGTGGTGCTTGAACTAAGCAGCCGGGAGCACTTCACGCCTGATGGGTTGCTTGTGCTGCGGCGGATGATGCCGCCAGGCTGATGGATAGAGCTTGCGGCTACCAGATGCGGAATTTTCCCGTGTCAATGTGAACAAAATCGGAGGAGGCATAGTAGCCCACGCCACCTGCTTCCAAAGCGACGGCGCAGTCGCGCACCATGCGCGTGTTTTTGCCGGTCAGGCGGATATCTATCGCTTGGCCGGACATATGCAGGCTGCGACCGGCCACGCCGCTGCTTTTGTCGCGCAGCTCTTGGTTGGTCTGAGGGGAGCGGTAGGCGGAGATGATCTCATAGGTGCTGCGGCAGCCAATTTCCTGCTGAATCTGCCAGAGGATGTCCAGCACCTCCGGGTCAATCGGATGCACTTCGCTGGTGCGAAAATCACGAAGATATCTGTTGATCTGATACAGGGCCTTGGGGTCGTAGAGGCCTTTGCGGACGTAGGTGATGTCGAGGCATTCGCGGGTGTGCGTATGATAGAACGCCAGATTTCTGCTGTTTTTTTCAACGCGGGAGGAAGCGGCAAGGACAGGGGCAGCCTGCGTGGCAAGCATTCCAACGGCAGCCTTTGCGCCGAAGGCAAGAAAAGAACGTCTGTTCATCATGGCAGTCTCTCATTCTGGATCAGGACGCAGAACAAAGCAAAGCGCAAAACAATCGACAAAGACGGCTCTGCTGCTGCGGTCTGATAAAAATTTTTAAACGATATAAAAAACGGAATATGACCTGATAGGGTTTATTAAACAGAATATTCTGCCGTCTGTCAACCTCCCTTGAGAAGGATAGAGGTGCGACAATGAGGGACAGTTTCTCTGAAATTAAACAACACGCCTTTTCTTTCCACCCGGCATATCTGTTGTTTTCGTTTCGCCAAGTCAGTAACAACGCTCTCGCATTCGACGTTGTCGGTGCCCCGCCGCTCCACTTTTCTTCCAGCCTATAGCATCCCACGCGAAACAGGAGATTTTTTCCCGTTTTCAGCAGAAATATGGTATGATGAGCCGCTTCCGGCAGGATGCGGCGCGTCGCATCGCAACTCTGCCGTTTTCCGTATAAATTCTTCAGAGAAGGCAAGCAAGTGAGCGAACAGGAAAACTCGTCCTACGGGGCGGATCAGATCAAGGTTCTTGACGGGCTTGAGGCGGTACGCAAGCGTCCGTCCATGTATATCGGCAACACTGCGGAAGAGGGGCTGCATCACCTGATTTACGAGGTGGTTGATAACTCCATCGACGAGGCATTGGCCGGCTGCTGCGACCGGATCAGGGTGATCCTCCTCGAAGACGGCTCCTGCTCGGTGGAGGACAACGGGCGCGGTATTCCGGTGGACAAGCATCCCACTGAGAACATGACTGCGCTCGAATTGGTCATGACCACCCTGCACGCAGGCGGCAAATTTGACCATTCTTCGTACAAGGTTTCCGGTGGACTGCACGGCGTGGGTGTGTCCGTGGTCAATGCCCTCTCTACCCATGTGACCGCTGACGTGCGGCGCAACGGCAAGCTCTACCGACAGACCTTCTCCTACGGTGCCAAGACCAGTGAGCTGGAAGTGGTCGGCACGAGCGAGCATACCGGCACCACCATCACCTTCAAGCCAGACCCGGAGATATTTACCCAAACGGTTACCTTCAAATACGAGATTGTCCTTAATCGGCTGCGTGAGCTGGCCTTCCTTAATCGGGGCATTCATATTTCTCTGAAGGACGAGCAGAGCGGGGCTGAGGATTTGTTTCATTACGAAGGCGGCATCCTTGAGTATGTCGAGCATCTCAACCGCAACCGCACCCCGATTCACCCGCAGCCGATCTTTCTCGAAGGCGAGCAGGAGCAGGTGCAGGTTGAGGTCTGTCTGCAATATGTTGACAGCTACACCGAGCGGCTATCCTCCTTTGTTAACAACATCAACACCCGCGAGGGCGGCTCACATGTGGCGGGCTTTCGCGCCGCGCTGACTAAGTGCATCAACAAGTACGCCACCGACGACATTGTGCCCAAGCACATGAAGGAGAAGATGGAGGGCGACGATGTGCGCGAGGGACTGACCGCGATTATCTCGGTGCGGGTGCCGAATCCGCAGTTCGAGGGCCAGACCAAGACTAAGCTCGGCAACTCTGAGGTGAAGGGGATTGTCGCTTCCATCTGCACAGAGCAGCTTGGTGATTACTTGGAGCGCAACCCGCAGGTGGCGCGGCAGATTCTCAGCAAGGCAGTTGAGGCGGCCCGGGCCAGAGAAGCGGCGCGGAAGGCGCGGGATTTGTCGCGCAAGAAGGACGGCATCTCTCTGCTGATGGCGGGCAAGCTGGCTGAATGCCAGTCAAAGAATCCGGCAGAGCGTGAGCTGTTTCTCGTTGAGGGAGATTCGGCCGGAGGTTCGGCAAAGCAAGGCCGCGACCGCTCCATTCAGGCCATTCTTCCCCTGCGCGGCAAGATCATGAACGTGGAAAAGGCCCGCTTTGACAAGATTCTCGACTCCGAGGAGATCAAGCAGCTCATCGCCGCAATGGGCACCGGCATTGGGCGAGAGGAGTTTGACGCGAGCAAACTGCGCTACCACAAAATCATCATCA
>DHWV01000051.1 GCA_002413355.1 Desulfobulbaceae bacterium UBA5173
TGCCCTGAAGCCCTTGCGCTCCAGTGTCGCCTTTATCTCCCTTCAGGCCGGTTTCTCCTTTTGGGCCAGCAGGGCCAGTCAAACCGGTATCACCTTTAATACCCTGAAGCCCTTGCGCTCCGGTATCGCCTTTATCTCCCTTGTCACCTTTATCGCCTTGCGGGCCAGCAGGGCCGATTTCTCCTTTGGCCGCCATGAGATCCCAGCAGCCAACTAAAGCAGAATTACGTGCAGGCGCAACGCCTTCTATGGATTTGCAGCAAATATTGACATAGCTGCTGCCGTCATGCTGAACAATATCACCAGCTACATAAACAGTGTTGTCCTGCCAAGCTCCTTTCCACGAAATGCTGTCTAATCCGCATTCATCCTCTGTTGTTCCGCTTCCTGCGCAGACTTCCGCTTGAGCGGCGGCGAGATACAAGGTTGCCCCGGCATAGGCGGAAACATCAATCGTATAGCTGTCCTTCGCGCCGTTAGTCAGCACTGGATGATAATATTTGCTGTATTGCCCATGCGCCGTGGAAGGTGCTTTTTTGTCACCTATATACAGACTGGTCTCGCTCATGGAGAAGCCGTTCAACAACGAAAAAGTCACACTGAGCTGACTGCCTTCATAGTTGATCCACAGAGTTCCTGCGAGAATCCCCTCGTTGCCATGTTTTTTTTTCGTGATTCCTGCATAAATTGGCACTGCAAAGTTGCTGCCTTTGCTGACCGTTATCTGCCAGCCGCGCTGCCAATGATCGCCACCCGGTGTTTCATTGATTTTTTTGCCGCCATAAGCGAAGGCTGTTGTGCAATTTTTTTCCTCCGCATGCAGCTCGCCTGTTGTCAGCATGAAGGATGCAACGCACAGCAATGTTAATATATTTTTTCTTTTCATCAAAGATACCTCCGCCCTGATATTGGATTTCATTTCCTCCTGCTTGGTTATTATACTCCATTTCAGATTATCCGCACAGTCCCAATAGGCTCTTCTTCAGATGGTCATGATGAAGAGCCGTTAACAGTGTCAATAGCCCAATGCAGTTATGGATTGCAGATGAATCCTCTGTCCTGCGCAGATTTATCACCATCCGCCTTTCCACTCCTCCAGCAGCTTTAAAGCCAGCTCCGCCCGGTATTCCCCCCGGTTCCGTTTGCGCATCTTCTGCGGCAGCGGAGGAAAGAGGCCAAAGTTGACATTGGAAGGCTGGAAGTGCTTCGGATCAGATGCCGTGAGATGATGGATCAACGCGCCGAGAGCGGTTCCAGCGGGCGGCGGAACCATTGCTTGTCCCGATGTCAGACGGGCGGCGTTGATGCCCGCCAGCAGACCCATTGCCGCTGACTCCACATAGCCCTCAACGCCGGAGAGCTGCCCAGCGAGAAAAAGGCCGGGCAGCTTTTTCATTTGCAGCGAGTTATCTAACAATTCCGGGGCGCAGATGAAAGTGTTGCGATGGATGGAACCGAGGCGGACAAACTCCGCCTGCTCTAAGCCAGGAATAGTGCGGAACACGCGCTTCTGCTCGGCATAGGTGAGCTTGGTTTGGAAGCCGACCAAGTTGCATGCGGTGCCGTCACAGTTTTCCGCCCGTAGCTGGACAACGGCGTGCGGCTCTTTGCCAGTCTGCGGATGCGCAAGGCCGACCGGCTTCATCGGCCCGAAACGGAGGGTGTCGCGGCCCCGTGCGCACATCACTTCAATCGGCAGGCAGCCCTCAAAGTATTTCGGCTCTTCAAAGGCTTTCAGCGGCACGGTCTGTGCTGCACCCAGCAGGTCAATGAAGGCGTTGTACTCCGCCTCGCTCATCGGGCAGTTGAGATAATCGCCCGGCGTGTCGTCATCCCAGCGCGACTTGCGGTAGATGACCGCCATATTGAGCGAATCTGCGGCCACAATCGGGGCAATAGCATCGTAAAAGGCCAGATGCTGTGTCCCAGTAAGCTGTAGCAGGCTGGCGGTCATGGCCTCGGAAGTCAGCGGCCCAGTGGCAAGAATGACCGGCGCACTGGTTTCCGGTAGCTCGTTGACTTCCTTGCGGATCACGGTGATGCGCGGATGCTCGGCCATCGTTTGCGTGAGCTGGGCGGCAAAGCGGCTGCGGTCAACCGCCAAGGCTGTACCAGCCGGAACTGCGGTCGCTTCCGCCACCCGCATAATCAGCGAGTTCAGCCGCCGCATCTCCTCTTTCAGCAGGCCGACCGCTGAATCTGGCGCGTTGGAGCGCAGCGAGTTGGAGCAGACAAGCTCGCCCAGCATCTCTGATTCATGGGCCGGACTGAAGCGCGTCGGCTTCATCTCATACAGCTCGACCGCGCAGCCGCGTTCCGCCGCCTGCCAAGCCGCCTCGCAGCCCGCCAGCCCGCCGCCAATGATTTGAATTTGTTTTGACATGTTCTGACAGTGATGAAGGTTCACCGCGCTTCATGCTGAGTGCGGAAGGATTGAGGTGCAATGGCCAGCCGCCGCTGTTTGCGGCCAGCACTCAAAAAACACATAGAGAGATTCCACCTGTTTTTATTTGACACCACCTTAGGCTTTCCTTTACAAAAAAGAAGGTGAGGAGATTATTCCGGCTCATCGCATCATCCTCTGAGGGCGCACAGACCATCATGCTTGATTCCATCGGCACCCCGGCCTTATATCTCGGCTTCACCCTGCTGGTCATCATTTTGCTCGCGGTAGATTTTGTTGCCCTGCGAGTACAGGGCAGTCACAAAGTGAGCGTGAAGGAAGCGGCGGCTTGGTCTGCGGTCTGGATTGCTGTCTCGCTAGTGTTCTGCGGCGGTTTTTGGTGGTATCTCGACAATGAATTTGGCCGCGAAATCGCCAACAAGAAGGCTCTTGAATTTCTCACTGGCTATCTGATTGAGAAATCGTTGGCGGTGGACAACGTTTTTGTCTGGATCACCCTGTTCAGCTTTTTTGCAGTACCGCCCGCTTTCCAGAAGCGCGTGCTACTCTACGGCGTGTTGGGAGCGATTGTCATGCGGGCAGTGCTGATCTTCATCGGCGCGATGCTGCTGGCTAAGTTTCATTGGATACTCTACATTTTCGGCCTGTTCCTCATGTTGACCGGGGTGAAGATGCTGGTTTTTTCCAGCCACGAGCCGGACTTGGAACAGAACCCGCTCCTGCGCTGGATGCGCGGCCATATGAAAATCACCAACGACTACCACGGCGAGCGGTTCTTCCTCCTGAAAAACGGGGTGCGCTATGCCACGCCGATGTTTGTCGTTTTGATGCTGGTTGAGGCCACGGATTTAATTTTTGCAGTGGATTCCATCCCCGCCATTTTCGCCGTGACCAGCGACCCCTTCATCGTCTTCACCTCCAACATTTTCGCCATTCTCGGCTTGCGGGCTATGTATTTTTTGCTTGCGGACATGGCCCAGCGTTTCCATCTGCTCAAATATGGTTTGGCAATCATTCTGATCTTTATAGGCATCAAGATGCTCCTGCTCGACATCTATAAAATCCCAGCAAGCATCGCGCTCGGTATTGTCGGTTTGATTCTGGCGGCATCCATTGCGGCCAGCTTCCTCACCTCGCGTGATGCTGCGTAACAACCATCGTTGCCTATAAAGCGACCTGTATCGCAGCATCCTAATTAAAAAAAACAAAAACTGCATGATAATTCCTGTTGATTTGCGCAAACGCTCTTTTCTTCTTCAGGCGGTGCGAAATTTTTTTCATGTCCGCAACTACATTGAAGCTGACACGCCTGTCCGCCTGCCTGTACTCATCCCAGAGGCGGAAATTCAGCCGTTGACCTCGGAAGACAGATTCCTGCAAACCTCACCTGAGCTGTGCATGAAACGGCTCCTGGCCAATGGCTGCGAGCAGCTTTTTCAGATCTGCCACTGCTTTCGCAAGGGCGAGCGCGGACGGCTGCATCAGGAAGAGTTCACCCTGCTGGAATGGTATCACGTCGGTTGGAGCTATCAGGAACTGATGCAGGAATGCGAGGAGCTGGCCCGGTCGCTGGCATCGTTCTGCTCTGAACGGGGCTGGCAGCCCCTGCCCTCTTGGGCTGCGGAGTCAAAGTCTTGGCCGCGTCTGACGGTGGCTGAGGCATTCTGGCGGTTTGCAGGAACGACCGCCGAGCAGGCTGTGGCCACCGGCGCGTTTGATCTGCTGCTGGTCGAGCGGGTCGAGCCGGAATTAGCCAAGCTGGGTGCAGTGTTCCTCTGTGATTACCCGCTGTCCTTGGCCTCGCTGGCGCGGCCCAAACAGGATGATCCAGCGGTCGCTGAACGGGTCGAGCTGTACATCAACGGAGTGGAAATCGCCAACGGTTTCTCTGAGTTGACCGACGCGCAGGCGCAGCGGCAGCGCTTTGCAGAGGAATTGAAAAGAATGGGAAAAAACGGGCAGATGCCGGAGAGATTTCTCTGCGACCTTGAGCGTTTGCCTAAATGTGCTGGTATTGCCTTGGGGTTAGACCGTCTTTTCATGCTCTTGCTGGGCAAGGCCAGCATCGCTGAAGTGCTGCCCTTGGCAGATGAGGATCTGTAAGGCTGCCGAGCTTATCCTTCCCACCGCTGCATCCCCTCAATTTTGATCCCCATCAAATCACAGAGCCGCCCGGCGAACTGCCGGGCCATCTCGTGTAAATCAGCAGGATGCAGATAAAAGGCAGGCATGGGCGGACAGATGACTGCGCCTGCATCGTGCAGGGCCAGCATATTGCGCAGATGCGTGCGGTTGAGCGGTGTCTCGCGCACGGCTAACAGCAAAGGCCGCCGCTCCTTCAGGGTTACGTCCGCCGCCCGATGAATCAAATTGTTGGAGCAACCAGCGGCAAGCGCGCCCAGCGTGCCAACAGTGCAGGGCAGGATAAGCATGGCCTCGTAGCAGGCAGAGCCAGAGGCTGGCGGCGCAGTGAAATCATCTGCCGCGAACCAGCGGGCAACCGTTGGCAGCTCCTCCGGGGCACGGTTCTCCTCCAGCCGCAGCACCTTGCAGCCTGCATCGGAGATGATGGCATGAACTTCGACATCCTGCCCTGCAAGCAAGTCCAGCAGAGCGGTGACGTAGATCATGCCCGTGGCACCGGTGATGCCAAGGAGAATGCGGCGCGGCGGTTTCATTTGTTCCCTGTATAGATTGAAACAATGCCCAGCGAAAGCTGCCTGCGTCGTACTTCGGAGAAGCCGGTCTCGCGCAGCATGGCCAGCAGCTCTTCTGGCTCATAGAACGCGGCGATGGAGCTGGCCAGGTACTCGTAGGCCTGACGGTGGCCTGCACAGAGGCTGGCAATGCGCGGTAGCAGATGGTGCAGGTAGCAGTTATAGATTGGCTTGACCAAAGGATTTTTAGGCCGTGAAAGTTCAAGAATCAGCAGTCTGCCGCCGGGACGGAGGACACGGTGTATCTCAGCCAAGCCCTGCTTCGTGCGGGATAGGTTGCGCACGCCGAAGCCGACCGTGCAGGCACAAAATGTCCCGTCCGGCGCAGGGATGGCTTCGCTGTCGCCACAGACCGGGAAGATGCGCCCCTGCAAGCCCGTAGCGGGCAGATGACGCAGTCCGGCGCGGAGCATCCCTTCGCAGAAATCCACAGCCAGCACCGTGCGTTCTTCCGCTTGCTTGGCCAGCTCCAGCGAGAGCGGCAGAGTACCTGCGCACAAATCCAGCACTGGCCCGCTGGGAAGATCACGCAACAGGCGCACGGCCCGCCAGCGCCAACAGCGGTCGAAGAGCAGCGAGAGCACTGAATTGAGCAGGTCATACCTCTGGCAGACCGATGCGAAGATGGCCCGCACCTGCGCCTTGTTTTCCTCTGCGGCACAATTCATGGAAAAAACTTCAGCGGCCGGGCAGCGGAGTTAGCCTCGCCGCGCTGGATCAGTAGACCGAAGAAGGCCGCCAAGGCTTCCTGCTTGGCTTGACCCAAGTCGTACTCCAGCGACTGCAAGTAGCGGAGGCAGGTTTCGTCGCTCATCTGCGGGATACGCGGCGCGGCTTTGGCAGCAATCTCCGGCAGTCGTGCCAGCCCCTGCCGCAAGCAGCTCCGCAGCGCGTGATGTATCTCTTCTGCCGCCTTTGCATGAACTTTCAAGAAATCCTCGCGCACCGCACAGACCGAGAAAACAAACGGCAGGCTGGTCTGCTGGTGCCACCATTCACCCAAATCAATGCACACGGGATGACGCGGGTCAGGACAGGCGTGCAGGCGCAAGGCTTCATCACCTATCGCCAGTAGGGCGGCAGGATCGCGGCCCGTTGCGCAAGGGGCAAAGATTTCGCCCCGTACATAGTCTGGCCTGACATGTACAAACTCTTCCAGCATCAGCCGCAGCAGGCACACCGAGGTATCGGATTGGCCAGTGAGCAGTACAAGCTGGCCGTGTAGCTGTTCCGGCGGTACCGACGAAAACAGGAAGACGCTGCCCACAGGCCCGGTTGCCGAGATGGACAAATCGGTCATAATCCGATACTGCTCCGGGCGGACGGCGTACTCATAGGCGGAGACAAAGCCAAGGTCAATGCCGCCAGTAGCCAACAGCCGGTTAAGCTGTGCCGGAGCAGCTTCGGTCATGATCCAGTCAGGACGGCGCACTTGCTCCCGCCACGTCTCATAGACCGGGGCCATGTTGATGTAGTTGACTATGCCGATGCGGGCCATTGCGTCCTTTTCTGCGCGGTTATTGCCCTGCCGAAAAGCCGCCGCCATGCGCTTTGCAGTTGCCGGTGCGGCTGAATCCCGTTATAGTGCTTGCTTTGCGAGGGAAAATCAACAGTTTTATACTGTCCACATAGAATTGAACCAAGGGAAAAAACCATGAAAGTGTTGATCAGCGACAACCTCTCACCGCTTGGAGAGAAAATCCTCCGGGATGCCGGGCTGGAAGTGGATGTAAAAACCGGCCTGCCTCCTGAAGAGCTGAAGGCGATTATCGGCGAGTATGACGGCTTGGTCATTCGCAGTGCAACCAAGGCCAAGGCGGACATTATTGAAGCGGGTGTCAAGCTGAAGGTGATTGGCCGGGCAGGCATTGGTCTTGACAATGTCGATATTCCGGCAGCCAGTGAAAAGGGCATTGTAGTGATGAATGCGCCGGATGGCAATGCAGTTACTGCTGCCGAACACGCCATCTCGATGATGATGTCCCTCGCTCGCAACATCCCGCAGGCGACTGCCTCCATGAAGGCAGGCAAGTGGGAGAAGAAGAGCTTCATGGGCCGGGAAGTAACGGGCAAAACACTGGGCATTGTCGGCATTGGCCGCATCGGCACTATCGTCGCCAACCGGGCGCAGGGACTGAAGATGAAGGTCATCGCCTTTGATCCCTTCATGCCGCAAGAGTTAGTGGAGAAGATCGGCGTGGAGCGTGTTGATCTGTTGGAGCTGGCCCGGCGGGCGGATTTCATTTCCGTGCATACGCCGCTGACCAAGGACAATCATCACATGCTCTCGACCGAATTCTTCGGGGCGATGAAAAAGGACGCGATGTTCATTGACTGCGCACGCGGCGGTGTTGCGGACGAGGAAGCCCTGTATCTCGCCCTGAAGGAAGGCCGGATTGCTGGTGCGGCGTTAGATGTGTTCGAGAAGGAGCCAACTACCATCGAGACCACACCGCTGCTCAGTCAGAACAACTTCATTTGCACCCCGCATCTCGGCGCGTCCACCTCCGAGGCGCAGGAGAACGTTGCGGTCGCCATTGCCGAGCAGATAGCCGACTATCTGACCAAAGGCGCAGTGCGCAACGCGGTCAACGTGCCGTCAGTCAGCGACGATGTGCTGGCCAAGATCGGGCCTTACATAACCTTGGGCGAAATGCTTGGCTCTTTGCACATGCAGATTGCCAAGGGTGGCGTGAAGGAAGTGCAGCTGGAATACAGCGGCGACATTGCTGAACAGAGCGTTGGGCCGGTGACAGTTGCCTTCTTGAAGGGCTTGTTCACGCCGATTCTGCAAGATGCGGTCAACTTCGTCAACGCGCCACTGATTGCCAAAGATCGGGGCATCAAGGTGATTGAATCGAAGAATACGTGCAGCTCCGACTTCACCAGCTTGGTGAAGATTGTCGTTAAGACGACTGAGGGAGAGAACCTGCTCGCTGGCACGGTCTTCGGCACCAAGAAGCCGCGCCTTGTGCGCCTGAACTCTTTCTGGCTGGAAGCCTTGCCTGCTGGCCCCATGCTGTTGGCCTACAACAAGGACATCCCCGGCGTGATCGGCGCGTTAGGCACGACCATCGGTGCAGCAGGGGTCAACATTTCCCGCATGACCGTGGGCCGTGAGGAAACCTCGCAGCAGAACGTCATCCTGCTCAACACTGATCAGCCAGTAAGCAAGGAACTGCTGGCCAAGGTGCTGGAGCTGGAACATGTGGATCATGCAATGGCTTTACTGCTGCCTGCGTACAAAGGCTGAAACCACAAAACAGGGCGGTGAACATAATGAGCGGACAGAAGAGCGATTGCGGATCTCCTGAAGGTCACGTGAAGAACAAGCAAGGCGATTGCGTCATGCCTGCGGTGTCTTTCATTTCTTTCATTCTCTCCCTCAACACTGCCGCCCTGTTCCATTTAGGGGAACTTGCGCACCCGGAGACCGGCCAGAAGGTGTTTGATCTGGAGCTGGCCCGCCATACGATAGACACCTTGGCCATGCTGGAAGACAAGACGAAGGGCAACTTGGACAGCGAGGAACAGGAGCTGATCAGCAAGGTGGTCTATGAACTGAAGATGCGGTTTATCAGGGTGAAGGGTGGGAAGTAGGTGAGAGCGCGATGTGTTTTTTTTAAGGAAGTACACGCATCTCCTGCCATTAGACCTCTTGCATAAGTTGTGTTCTATATGGCAATCATATGCACATGAGATATGAACCTATCTCAAAAAAAATCGCCCCTTGGGGCGGGGTATCGTTTGTCAAAACAACGTCAGTTATTCATGATGAACAACGTTCTGTTTATGCAGCAGCTTATATTCTCCAACCCGACCCTGATTTCGGACATAATGCCGTATGACATCTTCATTTGCATGTTCGCTGACTGTTGAAACAAAATATCCGTCTGTCCAAAACTCTCCGCCCCAGAGTTCCTTCTTCACTGAAGGAACCTTGGCGAATATTTTACGCGCTGTTATGCTTTTGATTTTTGCAGCTATCATTGTTGGACTATAGGTCGGAACAGATTGCACCAGAAAACGGATTTCATAACGTTTTGAAATTTCGATACAGACAGACTTGAGAACGCTGTCTACCTCGTCTGTAATGACTAAGCGGCGATACGTTGCAACACAGACAATATGATACATCAGCAGTGATACGTTATGGCTCTTGCGGATAAGATCGCCCATCAGCCAATAGTAAGCGCATTTTTTATGCGCCGCAAGCGGCAGGGTATTAGACCCACAGCTTCGCAATAAAACAAGTACTACTAACCCAAGTTGTGACCTACCTCATTGTTTTTTCAATGCCGTAAGC
>DHWV01000025.1 GCA_002413355.1 Desulfobulbaceae bacterium UBA5173
TTTTTACCAACTGCGTAACTCCTAACAAAGATCTTTTTTAGAGAAATTTTAACGGAAGGCTGTACAGATTTTTGTTATTTTTTTTAGACGTACAGATTTTTGTATTGTCTTTTCTGTTAGCAGGTGCTATAGTACGGTATTCTCTCAGTGGGAAAAGTAAAGCAGGATGTTGACAGCAGGTAATATCTGCTGTATAGAACATGAAGCGAAGAATGAGTTTGCTCTCTCTGAGAGAGCCGCGCAGCAGGTTCAGTGTAGCGTGGTTGATGTAGAACAGTGTGGCACGCTGCTCCGGCATCATAGCGGATGACAGCAGTGCAGCCAGGCGCAGGTTTATTAAATTTGATGCAGCAAATACACAAACAAGGAAAGGAGGCAGGTAAATGAAGAAGGATCGCGTGGTTCTTGGAGCGGCTGCTCTGTTGGCATTGGCCGGATTTGCTCAGGCAGGAACGGCAGTGCCGACACAAGATTTTGGCGGCGGTTATGTTCCAGACCAGAATTCTGGCGTTCAGGACCAAGGTCCAGTTCAGCAGGAGCAGGTGCAGCAGATTGAAGCACCGATGGCTCAAGAGCAGGGGCCAGTTCAGCAGGTTCAGGAGCAGGTTGTCTATGATGACGCAACCAAGAGCGCAGGACCTGATCAGATGCTGTCTGGCGGTGCGCCTGGTGTGCCTGTCAACGCCAAACCGGGCGAGTGCTACTCCCGTTGTATCGCTCCGGCAAAATACAAAAACGTGACCGAGAGAATCATGGTCAAACCCGCAACCGAGCGGATTGAGACCATTCCGGCCAAGTACAGGGAAGTTGACAAGCAGGTTGTGGCCAAGGATGCTTCTGAGCGGATTGAGACCACTCCGCCGAAGTTTGCATGGCGCACTGAGCGCATTGTTCTCCGTCCGGCATCTGAGCGTCTGCGGGCGATTCCTGCTCGTTACGAGACCCGGCAAGATCAGGTTGTGATCAAACCTGCTTCTTCACGGATTGTCACCACTCCGCCTGTCTTCAGAACGGTCAAAGAAAGAGTGCTGGTGCAGGCTGCTTCCAACAAATGGATCAGAACTGCTGTTCCTTGCTCGCCTGAAGATGTGAAACTTGGACTGACCGACTGCGAAACCTTGTGCTTGGTGGAGACCCCGGCAATGTACAAGACAGTGATCAAGAAGATTCTGGTCACCCCGCCGCAGCAGAAGACCGTTACCATTCCGGCCGAGTTCGAGACCATCACCAAAGATGTGCTCGTCGCTCCTGCGCGGGTGGAGAAAGAAGTTATTCCTGCTGAGTACCAGACTGTCAGGAAAAAGATCATGATCGAGCCGGCCAAGACCGTCAGAATTCCTGTGCCTGCTGAGTACAAGACCATCCGTGTCAAGGAAGTTGTTCAGGAGGCCAGCGAGCGTCGTGTTCCAGTGCCTGCTGAGTACCAGACCATCACCAAGCGGATTAAAGTCAGCGACAGCCAGATCGTTTGGCGGGCAGTGCTGTGCGAGGACAAGATCAAAGACACCAAGGTGTTGAGCGTTCAGAAGTCCCTGTCTCAGGAAGGCTTTGATCCTGGTCCGGTTGACGGCAACTACAGTGCTCAGACCCAGCAGGCTCTTCGCGCCTTCCAGCGCTCCAAGGGCCTGCCTGAGGGCGGCGGAATGACCATCGAGACCCTTGAGGCTCTGGGTGTTTACGAATAAAACGTTCCGTAGCTGAAAAGAGTTGTTGTGCCAAGGCAGGGATGCAGCAGCATCTCTGCCTTTTTATTTGCTGCCTCAATGCACGTCTTGATTAAGCCATGCCCGCACCAGTGACTATCGGCATTCCCGGCCCGCCGCACGCCCACGCGTGGCAGGCCGCCTCCTTGCATGATCCATCCGCTAACCTGAGGGCATATTCTCACACCGACGGCCTGCTGGCTGCTTTTGCCGCAGGCGAAATAAACCGGGCCGTAGTGCCGGTTTACAACACCCGCGAGGGTGGAAGTAAGCAGTATTTCCGTCTTTTCAGCCAGATCAAGGACGGCTGGTGGATGGGCAACGTGGTGCTGCCGGTCAGTCTCTCGCTCGGCGTGTTTGCCCCGGACGCGCCGAGTGAAAGACTGAAGAGCCTGTTCGGCAGGCGGGCGGTGTTCCGTCTCTGCGAGGAGTACATCAGCACGCATTTTCCTGACATCGCCCTGACCAGCGTGGCGGACATCGAAGCGGCCATTGCCGATATTCGAGCACAAGGCAATGCGGCGAGCTGCGGGGTGATTGATTCCGCCGAGATGCTGGCCGCGCAGGGATTGCACATTGCCGAGCGCGACGTAGCCCCGCACAGCCGCACCCGCTACGCTGTTATTGGCCGCGAGCTGCCGCGTCCTTCCGGCTACGACGCAACCGCCCTTGTCACCGGCCCGCTGGACGACCGCGTCGGTTTGCTGGTGGACATTCTCGGCGAGTTCGCCCGGCGCGGGATCAACATCCTGGACATGAGTTCGGAGAACGACCCGCAGACGCAGAAGCTCCAGATTTACTTGGAGGCAGAAGGGCATATCGAGGACGAGGCGGTGGCGGGCGCAGTCGCGCAAATTGAGGAGCGGATCATCGGCCAGAAGAACCTTGTCCGCTTGCTCGGCTGCTTTCCGCGTGTGGAGATACGGGCCAAGCACATCCGCTCGGTCGGCTTTATTGGCACCGGCGACATGAGCGCATGGTTTGCCGAGCGGCTGGAGAACGAGGGCTACCGGGTTTTCATGACCGGGCGCAGCACTGAGCTTCGTCCTGAGCAGATGATTGCCGAAGTGGATGTGGTTGCGGTCTGCGTGCCGATTTCGGTCACAGCGGCCACCGTGCGCGAATATGGCCCACTGATTCCAGACGGCAAGGCACTTGTTCTGCTGGCGGGCGAATCCGAAAGCACCTTGCAGGCCGCTTTGGACGCGACAAGCAGCGGGGTGGAGGTGATGCTGGTGCATAACCTCTGGGGGCCGCATGCGGCGGCGATGAAGGACAAGAACGCGGTGGTGGTGCGCACTCGGCGCAGCGGCAGGTTCTGCGCTGAGTTCGAGGCATTTCTGTACAAGCACGGGGCGAGCATTCATTACGATTCCGCTGTGCGCCACGACCTGCTCATGGGCCTTGGCCAGAAGCTGCCCACAGCGATTTCCGTCGCTCTGGCCATGACCTTGGCCCAGAACAAGATCACCGCCGAGGAGATTGCCGGGCATTGCACCCTGACCTCGCTGTATCCGATTCTGGCTATGGCGCGGGCGCATTCGCAGAACCCGCGTACCTACGCCGAGATCATGGCCATGCACGGCGAGAGCGGCACGATTGTCCGCGATTTCGCCGTCAACCTAGAGCGGGTGACAGCAATGGCAGACAAGGGCATGATTCAGGAGCTGTGCGGCCTGATCGAGGACAACCGCAGGCATCTGACCGAACGCTTCCTCCAAAACCGGATGGAGCAGGCCAAGGCCGTGGACAAGGTGCTGGGGGCGATGATTTGAGGATGGTTTAACGCTGTTGCAATCTCTCGACAAGAAGCTATCTCAAAATAGATTCGGATAATATCATTAAATTTTTAACCCAAGTTGTGCCTACATCATTGTTTTTTCAATGCCGTAAGCCAAGATAAAAAGAAAAACCTTCAATTCAAAGC
>DHWV01000033.1:0-9850 GCA_002413355.1 Desulfobulbaceae bacterium UBA5173
TTCAGCGTGATCGCGCAAAGATTTCCAGCGCATATTCATGCTGTCACCTCGCATGGCTTTGAATTGAAGGTTTTTCTTTTTATCTTGGCTTACGGCATTGAAAAAACAATGATGTAGGCACAACTTGGGTTATCTACTAGCTTTGCGCATTCCAGCAACGATGCCGTAGCGTTCTGCCGGAATATCGGCTATGCTTCCCCTTTCCTCATGCGCCTCTATCAATCCAACCGCCTTGAGAAGCTGCTGGCCGCCCTGTGCGTGACGCTCGCCGAACCAGCAGGCAGCCCGCTCGCGCCGGAGCTGATCGTGGTACAGAACCCCGGCATGGCCCGCTGGCTCTCGCAGCAGATCGCCCTGCGCACAGGAATCTGCGCCAACATCTCCTTCCCGCTGCCCGCCACCTTCATCTGGAGCCTCTTTGCCAAGACCCTTGGCGGCCTGCCCGACCTGCGCGAGTTCAGCCGCGAGATCATGCTTTGGCGGATACTGCGCGAGCTGGACAGCCTGCTGGCCGAGCCGGTGATGGCGGAGATCAGCAGCTATCTGCGCGACGACCGCGACGGCGGCAAACGCTTTCAGCTCGCAGGCCGCATTGCGGATCTCTTTGATCAGTATCTGGTCTATCGCCACGAGATGGTGCTGGCGTGGGAGCAGGGCCGGGAGGAGCATTGGCAAGCCCGGCTCTGGCGGCGATTGACCGAGGAAGGCGGCGGCAGGCATCGGGCCGAGGTGCTGGAACGCTTCATGCAGGCAGCGGAGAACGGCAGCCTGCGCACGGACGGTTTGCCGCAGCGGGTCTGTATCTTTGGCATCAACTCGCTGGCCCCAGTCTATCTGAAGGTGCTCGGCCGGATCAGCCGCTGGATTGACCTCCGCGTTTTCCACTTCAGCCCCTGCCGCGAGGCATGGGACGACATCATGCCGGAACGCCTGATCGCCCTGCGGCGGCAAGGCTGGCGGCGCAGAGGGATGGAGGATGTCAGCCGCTACTACAGCTCCGGCAATCCGTTGCTGGCCTCGCTGGGCGGCTTGGGCCGGGAGTTCTTCGCCCTGCTGATGGAGCTGAACCCGGTCGCTGAAGATGAAGACCTCTACGAGACTCCGCCGCAGGACACGCTGCTGGGCCAGCTCCAAGGCGACATCCTCGATCTGCGCGACCGAGGCAAGGGAGAGCCGCTGCCGCTTAATCCGGCGGACGGTTCTATCCGCTTTCACTCCTGCCACAGCCCAATGCGGGAGGTGCAGGTACTGCATGACCGCTTGCTTGACCTGTTCAAGGCTGATCGTACTCTGAAGCCAGGTGATATCTTGGTCATGGCCCCGGACATCAGCCGCTATGCCCCGGCCATTGCTGGAGTCTTTGGTTCGGCTGGAGAGAATCTGCGCATTCCTTGGTCTGTTGCCGATCAGCCCCGCCGCGAGGAGCAGCCGACCGTGGATGCCTTCCTCGGCATTCTCAGCCTGCTCTCCAGCCGCTGCACCGCACCGGAAGTGGCTGCGGTTTTGGAGAATCCGGTCATTCTTGCTCGCTTCAGCCTGAGCGCGGAAGAGGTGCCGCTCCTGCGCACAATGATTCCAGCGGCAGGCATCCGCTGGGGCTTGGATCAGCACGGCGGTGCCGATGTCCTCCACAGTTGGGAGGCTGGCCTTGACCGGCTCTTGCTCGGCTGCGCGACCGGGCCGCTGGAGATGCCCTGGCAGGGCATCATGCCGGTTAGCGGCGGTCTGAGCGGTGACAGCGACTGGCTGGGCAATCTGGCGGAGTTCATCCGCAGGCTGCGGCGACTGCGCAGGCAGGCCAGCAGGCCGCTGCCTCCCGCCCATTGGGCCGCTCTGCTCTTCCGCCTGATCAGCAGATTTTTGGACAGCGGCAGCCACGAGCACGAAGAGGGATTGCTCCTCCTCCGCCAGAGCATTGCCGATTTTGCCGATAACTGCGCCAAGGCAGGCTTCATTCAGCCTCTCAGCCTAACCGTGCTGCGCCGCCACTTCCAGCAGCTACTGGCGGCACCGGCAGGCGGGCAGGCGTTCCTCGCAGGCCGCGTCACCTTCTGCAACATGGTGCCGATGCGTTCCGTGCCGTTCAAGGTGATCTGGCTGCTGGGCATGAATGACGGCGACTTCCCCCGCTCTCAGCATCCACCCGCCTTTGATTTGATGGCCGAACACCGACTGCCCGGCGACCGCAGCCGCCGCGATGACGACCGCTATCTCTTCCTGGAAGCCCTGCTCTCTGCCCGCAGTTGTTTTGCGGTCTCTTGGGCTGGACGGAGTCAGCATGACAACAGCGTCCGGCCTCTCTCGGTGGCCGCTGCCGAGCTGCGCGACTACATCAATCGGGGCTGGCGAACAGAGAATGGCAAAGCTGCCACTGAGTTGCTCACAGTCGAGCATCCCCTTCAGCCTTTCAGCCGCCGCTGCTTTGTCGGCGAACCGGCTGTCGCTTCCTACCGGGCCGAATGGCTGCCCGCCTCTGCCGAGACCCCGGCCTTTGCCAGCCGTCCTTTGCCCAAACCGGAGCAGTGGGCGCGGCAGATTGACCTCAGCCAGCTGGTGCGCTTCTGGCGGCATCCTGTCCGTTTCTTTCTGGAACAGCGGCTTGGCCTGCGCACGTTCTGCGCCAACGAACTGCTACCGGAAAGCGAGACGTTCGCCCTTAACGATTTAGACTGCTATCTGCTGGCCGAGGACATCCTGCGGGAATTGCGCAACGGCAGAGCTGACTGCGCCGCACCGCTGCATCGGCTGCTGGCAGCAGGCGGCCTTCCGGGAGGCCGTTTCGGCCATCTCCTCCATCAGCGGCTGAAAAGAGAGGCGGAGGCACTGGCTGCCACACTGGAACCCCTGGTGCAAGAGCCGGTCGAGCCTGCTGAACTCAGCCTAACTATTGACGGCGTGCGCCTCACCGGCAAGCTGACCTCGCTCTGCCGCTGCGGCCGCGTCACCTTCCGGCCAGCCAGCCTGAAGGCCAAGGATCGGCTCCAGCTCTGGATTCATCATCTTGCCCTGCTTCTGCACCAGCCGGACGGCGTTGCCCCCTGCTCTGTCCATGTCGCCAAAGACAAGACACTCAACTTGGTTGAGGTGCGTGATCCGCACACGGAGTTGGGCAAGCTGATTCATCTTTTCCAGGAGGGCTGCTGCGAGCCGCTGCACTTTTACCCAGAAACGAGCTTCGCTTGGGCGGAGAAGGCGCAATCAAGGACGGCGGCGATGGCCGCAGCACGTAAGGCGTGGCTTTCTGGCCATTATCAGGGCGAGCAGGATGACCCGGCCTATCAGATCGGCCTTAACGGGCGGGAGCCGCTTGATCAGCAGTTTGAGGCGTTGGCGGAGCTGCTGCACACGATGATGGGCAATTCCTGCGACTGAATTTTTTTTCTATGGCAAGACACTGCTGCCCCACAAAAAGAAAACCCGCCATCTGTCACCAGTCGGCGGGCTTAAAATTGCTGGTGGAGGTGCCGGGAGTTGAACCCGGGTCCGAAAATACTCCCCTCACGCCTCTACATGCTTAGTTCCAAGTTAAATCCCGCCTTCAGCTCTCACTTGGAACAGAGGATTGCTGAAGACCGACCTGCTTTATCTCATCAAGGGGCCGCAGATGCTCCCGATGACCAGCCCGAAGAGTCGACGCTTCACTCCGGCTTTACGGGCGCGGACCGGGGAAGCGGCAAAGCAGACTAAGCTGCTACTGCGTAGTTATAATCGTCTGCGATTATATTTAAGTTCCGCCTTTTTTACGAGCTGACAGAAGGCTCGGCATGCAACGATGAGCTTGTGTATCCCCGTCGAATCCGTTTCACCCCCGAATATCTATTCTTTATGGCGTAGCATCCGCTGCATTTCACGGGTTGCCTGCTGTTCTTTCAGGGTTTCTCGCTTGTCGAAGAGTTTCTTGCCACGAGCAAGGCCCATCTCCACTTTTGCTTTACCCTTGTCTATAAAATATATCTTGAGCGGAATAAGCGCAACTCCTTTTTCGTTCAGCTTGCCGATCAGCTTACGAATTTCCTGTCGGTGCAGGAGCAGTTTGCGCGCCCGCAGTGGGTCGGCGGCGGAATGCGTGCAGAAGGTATAGGGCGAAATATGAATGTTATAGAGAAATATCTCACCGTTTTTGACCCCGGCATACCCGTCCTTGAGATTGCCTTTTCCGGCTCGGAGCGACTTTACCTCCGGCCCGTTGAGTACCATGCCAGCTTCAAATGTTTTATCAATATGATAATCATGAAAAGCTTTTTTGTTGTTGCAAACTATCTTCATCGCAGTTCATCCGGTTGTCTTGCAAAGCGACAGCAGGCCGTCTGTATCCATTTTGGCGACGACGGCGAAATCAAACACATTCATCTGTAGACACAAATCAAAATCTGAGCTTGGACTCCACGGTTTGGCGGGATCAAAAAAACGTGCTGAACAGGGAGATTTTTTTAAAATCGACGCAACTGACGCTTCGTCAAATGGTTTGTCCAGCAGTAAACTTTCTAAATATTCAGCACAGAGGTCATCCTCATCTGAGGAAATTTCTGCCTGCCAGCCCATTCTGACCAATGTCACTGCATCAGGAGCTTTCTTTTTGATGTAATTCACCGTGGATTGAGCATTGACAAATGCTCCGGTCAAAACTTCATCTGCTCTTGTTGCGTTGACAACACCTTGGGTGCCGGAATGGGTGCTTTGAATAAGCTGTTTTCCGTGCAGGTTGGCATGAAGCAGCTCTGTGGGAGAGTTGCCAAAATCGAAGCCGTCTATTTTTTTTCCACCACGTTCGCCAAGCAGGACAGAATGGGGCAACCGTTTTTTCAATGCCAGAGCTTCTTCGATTCCTCCGACAGGAAGTACCCGCATCACTCCGCTGTTGAAGCAGTAACAGACCGTCGAAAAAGCACGAAAGACATCAATAATTACCGCAATGCCCTCAGCTTCTTTTGCTCCGGCAATAAAATCTTTTTTGAGGATTCTCATGCGTTCACCAGCGCAGCCTCTGCTGACTGCTCATCGCATTTCCATATATTTTTTCTTATACGCCTCAAGCTCATCTTTTGGTAGATAAAGAAATAGCTGAAAATTTTCATCGCCAAGGGAGCGGTTGAACTCAGCGAGTTTTATTGTTTCTGCTTTAAACCTATCCACTTCTTTAGCATTGAAATTTCCTCTGTAAATGGTTGGAAAGGTCTTTCCTTCTGTCATATCGAAAAAAGCAAGAGCAATAACGACAGGAACCTTTTTGTCAGAATTAATTTTTTTTGCCGAATCGAGTAACTGCATGAGGCTGTGAGTTTTTTTGAATTTTCTCGAAAAATTGACAAAATTTCTGGATACTTCTTCTTGAACGAGATAAATTTTATTTCCAGAGTAAAACGATATTGGTTCAAGCGTATATTCTGGCGAACCGATAATAATCGCATCGTTAAGCTGATGATTGGTAAGTAAATATTTCCCCGCAGCCAAGGCAGTGCTTTTTTCAACTCGAGATTCTTGGACGACTATATGGTAGTTAATTTTAATTTCATGGATTAAGAATGGGATAAGAAACAGATAAATGACTGCATAAAAAAATACAACAGAAGACTTATGCAAGCCTTGTTTTTTTTCGTTTTTCACATCATGAAGAGCAATCCAGTAAAGAGCAATTGCGAATCCATACAGCACGCCCTGATGATGAGTTTGAGGATAAATAAAAGCAGAGCCAACGAAATTGAAAAATGTGACCGCAATCCATAGGGTTATGCCAAAATATGAATTAACGGCAAACAATCCGATGATAACAACGATGACAAATATGTCACGAGCAAGTGGAGGAAAGTTTAGTATATACCAGATGTACTCGCCGGGATGACGCAAAGCTTTTGCAAATGATTTCAAATAATCAATTCTTGCAATATATTCCTGCTCAAGAAAAACGGACTCAGCATCAAACCGCGTGCTGTAGTAAGAAATAGCGATGCCAAGCAGGGCGATTACAGCGGCAATGACATATCGTTTATCTTTAACCAGTACGGAAAAACCAGAATCTGCTATCCAACAAGCAAGAAATAGGTCGGAAAGATACATCCCATACAGATTGCTGTTTGCCTGAAGAAAAAGCAGAATGCCCATAAACAGCGGCTGCCGCTTTGACCGTGGATAATATGCCGCCAGAGAGAAAAAAAGAAACATGCTGATGCCATAATCTCTGGCATCAATGGTGTTGGCAAAAAAAGGGACGATTCCAAAAATAAAAAGAACTCTGAAGATCAGAGGAAAAGGAGAGTGTTTTACAATAAGAAAAACAAAAGCAAGCCCGATAATGAAACTTCCTGTTTGTAAAATGACAGGATGGGGGAAAAGCCAATAAAATCCCATAAGGATCGTCCGCCAAAGCAGAGGATGTCCATCGTATTTCGCAAAATTAAAATAATCTAAGAAATTTTTTGTTCCTGTCGCCATCAGGAACTCACGTGTTTCATCCCGCCACAACTCATGGGTCAGTGAGGATGCAAAGACGGCAATGATCCATAAAAAAATGGCTGCATTTTCAATACTGATATTTTTGCTTTCCGCCGATCTCTCCGCCGGTTTAAAGAGCACATTGAATGCAGGGATTATCTTCATGTTTTGTTCAATAAAAAAGAAATACTTTTCTGCCGGAACGGAGTACCTTCCTCACGCTTCCTGGAAATTCGCTTACAACTGCCTTTTATACCATATTAACTTGGCGTGCATCAAGAGAGAAGTATTCGCCCGCATCCTTTGCAGCGGTGTTTTGTCTGTATGTATTGTGCAAATAATCTGCCGGATGTCGGCACCTGTGCGCACAAAAAATGTAGCTCCCGCTTGACAAGCCTGCCGCGTTGCGGTAAAGATTGAGGGTAATCAGTATGAATAATCCGTGTTGCGTATTATTTGCTCAAGGAGGCAGTCATGCACATTTCGGAAGGAGTGCTTTCCGCACCGGTTCTGATCAGCGGCGGAGTTTTCGCTGGTATCGGCACCGCTATCGGGCTGAGAAAGATCAATCTGGACGACATGATGCCTGCCGCCCTGCTTTCCTCGGCGTTTTTTGTTGCCAGCTTAGTGCATGTCCCCATTGGTCCCGGTTCTGTGCATCTGGTTCTGAGCGGCCTGCTCGGATTGGTGTTGGGTTGGGCCAGCTTTCCAGCCATTCTGATTGGCCTTTTTCTGCAAGCGGTCTTTTTCCAGTTCGGCGGCCTGACTATTCTCGGTGTGAACACTGTGACCATGGCTGCGCCCGCCGTTTTCTGCCATTATCTGTTCCGCCGCTGGCTGGAGCAGCCGAACACCCGGCCTGCCGCCGCTTTTGCCGCCGGTTTTCTCGCCATTCTCCTGTCTTCCCTGCTGACTGCCGCCGCTCTCAGCTTTTCGGATGAAGGCTTCACCGCCGCCGCAAAGGCATTGATCGCCGCCAATGTGCCGGTCATGGTGATTGAAGGCTGCATCACCATGTTTACGGTTGGTTTCATTGCTAAAGTGCAGCCGGAAATTCTACAGGTCAATGCCGCGCTATGAACCACTCTTCGTTTCTTCGACTGCTTGTGCTTGCCGGCCTGCTTCTGCTGCCGTTCTCTGCCCAGGCGCATAAAATCAGCATCTTTGCTTGGCCGGAAGGCAGCGAGATTCGCGGCGAGGTCAAATTCAACGGAGGCCGGAAGGCCAAAAATGTGCAGATTGCTGTGCAGAACGCGGCGGACAGCGTGGTACTTGCGGAAACGGTCTGCAACGAGAACGGTGAATTCCGTGTCGCACTGCCGGATGCGGTGCTGAAGATGCATCCTGATCTGCTGCTTGTCGCCAACGGCGGTGAAGGGCATCGCGGCGAATGGCGGCTGGAGGCAAAGGAATACGCATCAGCGGCAAGTGCAGCCGTATCACCTACCGCTGTCGCTTCATCCGTTTCCCCGCCTGCTTCGACATCTCCGGCGGCAGCATCTGACGAGCTATTATTGCGCCGGATTATTTCCGAAGAACTGAGCAAAGGGCTGTCGCCAGTGCGCAAAGCTCTTGCTGAAAGCCACGATCAAGAGCCGACCCTGCGCGACATTCTCGGCGGTATGGGCTGGATCATCGGGCTGGCCGGCATGGCCGCCTGGGCGCAGAGCCGCCGTCAGTGCAGGCAGGCGTGAACCGCAGCCACTCTGAATGCGCGGAGAAAACGTCCGCCCGTTCTTTCTCATTCATCGTTCACCAGAAAAAAAGGAGCAACCAATGAAGATCAAAGCCGCAGCCATGACCGCCGCCCTCCTTGCCATGATGGCCGGAGAGGCATTCGCCCATTTCGGCATGGTGATCCCTTCGGAAAACATCGTCACCCCGGCCAAGAAGAACGTGAAGGTTGACTTGTCGTTCATCCATCCTTTTGAATTGAAAGGCATGGATTTGGCCAAGCCGAAGCAGTTCTTCATGGTGAGCGGAGGTGAGAAGACCGACTTGCTGCCGGAAATCAAGGAGAGCAAGGTGCTGGATCATCAGGCGTGGACTGCTGATGTGGCGATTAAAAAGCCGGGCGTGTACGGTTTTGTCATGGAGCCGACTCCGTACTGGGAGCCAGCTGAGGACATCTACATCATTCATTACACCAAAACCTTGATTGCGGCTTTTGGTGCCGACCAAGGCTGGGATGAGCCGCTCGGCATCGCCACCGAAATCGTACCGCTGACCCGGCCGTTCGGCAACTATGCAGGCAACAGCTTCACCGGCAAAGTGCTGCTCAATGGCAAGCCGGTGCCGGGCGCGGAAGTGGAAGTAGAGCTGTACAACAAGGACGGCAAATTTGAGGCACCCAGCGATTATCACGTCACGCAGGTGGTCAAGGCCGATGCAAACGGCGTGTTCACCTTTGCCTGTCCGCATCCTGGCTGGTGGGGCTTCGCCGCCCTCAACGAGGCCGACTACAAGCTGAAAGGGCCGGACGGCAAAGAGGAGAAGGGCGTGGAGCTGGGCGCGGTACTGTGGACCTACTTGGATTCGTACAAAACAAAATAAGATGCGCTTTGAGCAGTTCAGCACAGGCAGCTCTTTTTTGCATCGCGCCGACCCGCGCAGCAAGCTGCTTGCCTCCGGACTGCTCAGTCTGGTCATTGCTCTGTCCCAGCATCTGCGCACCGCTTGTGTCGGACTGCTGCTTGCGGTTCTGCTGACTGCGGCGGCGCAGCTTCCTTGGGCACGAGTGCTGCGCAGACTGCTGGTCGTCAACAGCTTCAACGTGTTTCTCTTGCTGATGCTGCCACTGACCTACGGCGGCGGGACAGCCCTCCGTGTTGCCGGGTTTGATCTCAGCCGGGCCGGTCTGGCACTTGCTGTCCTGATCACGGTTAAATCCAACGCCGTGATCCTGCTTTTCATTAGCCTGCTGGCCACGTCCAGCGTGGCGCGGCTTGGACAGGGTCTTCATCAGCTCCGGCTCTCGCCCCGCCTTTGCCTGCTTCTGCTCTTTTCCTACCGTTATCTCGGCCTGATTCACGAAGAATACCTCCGCCTGCATCGGGCAGCGGAGCTGCGTTGTTTCCAAACCACCACTAATCTGCATACCTACCGTACTTACGGGCATCTGCTCGGCATGGTTATTGTCCGTAGCTGGAACCGGGCGGCGCGGGTGCAGCAGGCGATGGCTCTGCGCGGTTTTGCCGGAGTTTTCCACTGCTTGGACGAGGCGGTGTTCCGCCGCAGTGACATCGTTTTACTTGCCGGACTGCTGCTTGCCGGGCTGGGGCTGATGGTGGTAGAGATTTCCTTCAGTTGAAACGCGCTGCGGATTAAAAAAATCTGCGGGGACAGCGGAACGCTATCGGATGACTCTGGTGCGCCAAGCAGGATTCGAACCTGCGGCCTACGGCTTAGAAGGCCGTTGCTC
>DHWV01000033.1:10093-18357 GCA_002413355.1 Desulfobulbaceae bacterium UBA5173
TTAGAAGGCCGTTGCTCTATCCAACTGAGCTATTGGCGCATGTGGGGCGGGATGGAACGAAACCAATATACCGCGCCGGGCCGCGAAAATCAACCCTCATTTCGGGCCGCCTTGTCGCAGGTGCGGCAGGCTTCGTTCTGCTCCCAGACCGGGCCGCTGGCGGTGTCATGCACGGTCACGCCACGACGCAGCAGCTCGGCTCTGGCCGCGTCAGCGGCGGCCCAGTCCTTGCGGCGGCGGGCCTCCTCGCGCTGCTGAATCAGGCGGTTGATCTCCGGGGCCAGGGCGCATTCGTCCAAGCGGAGGAAGCCCAACACTAGATTCATCCGGCGCAGGCAGGCGAAGACTTCATTCTTCTGCGCCAGATCGAGCGAGCCAGCCTGCAAGGCCGGGTTGGCCTTCTTGATGAACTCGAACAATGCGCCGATGGCCCCGGAAATATTGAGGTCATCGTTCATCGCCGCAGTGAACTGCTCCTCCAGTTCAACGGTGAGCTGGCTGATCTGCCGGTGCGGCAGGCCGGGCGGCAGACAGAGCAGCTTGCGGGTGAACTCGTCAATCCGTTTCAAGGCGTTGCGGAAGGCATCGAGCTTGCGCCAGCTGAACTCGATGGACTTGCGGTAATGCACGCCCAAGAGCATGAAGCGTATCTCCCGCCCGGTGTAGCCCTTGTCCAGTGCCTCATGCAGAGTGACCACGTTGCCGGATTCCTGCGCCATTTTCTTGCCGTTGTGCAGCAGCAGGCCGGAGTGCAGCCAGTATTTGGCCAGCGACCTGCCGGTCAGCGACTCAGCAATCGCAATCTCGTTTTCGTGGTGAGGAAAGAGCAGCTCCTGGCCGCCGGTGTGGATGTCAATGGTCTCGCCAAGATGGCGGGTGGACATGGCCGTGCATTCGACATGCCAGCCGGGCCGCACATTGCCCCAGTCCGTGGCGAAGAAGATGCCCTTTTTCAGCTCGCCCAGCGTGGAGCGTTTAAGCAGGGTGAAATCACGGGGATTGTCCTTGTCGTAATTGTCGAGGTCAACCGTGCAGCCGGTCTGTATCTTGCTCAGGTCAATCCCGGACAGCCGCCCGTACTGCTTGAACTTCGAGATGTCGAAGTAGATCGAGCCGTGCTTCTCGTAGGCATAGCCTTTGTGGATCAGCTTGTGGGCGATGTCAATCATCTCGGCCACATGCTCCGAGGCGCGCGGATAGCCGGAGAAATCGTTGATGCCGAGTATGCCCATCGCCTCGCGGAACAGGGAGATATGGCGGTCCGTGAAGGCGGCGAGCGGCTGCCCGGCTTTCTCCGCGCCGGCAATGGTCTTGTCGTCCAGATCAGTGAAGTTCATGAACGATCTGACCTCGAAGCCGCTGAAGCGCAGGTGCCGGATCATCAGATCAGCCGCTGCCATGCGGCGGCAGTGGGCGAGGTTCGGCGGCTCGCAGGCGGTCGGGCCGCAGGCGTAGAAGGTGACGTTCTTCGCGTCCGCCGGTTTGAACACCTCTTTCGTGCGGCTCATCGAGTTGCAGTAACGTATTTTGCCCTCTTCCTCCTTCTCCTTGCGGACAAAGAGCGTCGTGCTCAGATAACGCTCGCCGCCATCTGGGAAGATTGCCACCACGTAGCTGCTGCTGTCCTTGGATGCCTGTTCCATCGCCGCGAACATGGCCGCACCGGAACTCATGCCGACCAAGAGACCTTCGCGGAGGGCGAGCAGACGGGCGGTGCGGAAGGCATCCTCGTCCGCCACGTTGACAATCTGATGCGGCAGGGTCTTGTCAAAGATCTCTGGGCGGTACGACTCCTTCATGTTCTTCAGGCCCTGAATCTTGTGGCCGTAGTACGGCTCCACCGCGATCACCCGCACGTCCGGCTGATGCTCGCGGAACCAGCGCGACAAACCCATCGCCGTGCCTGACGTGCCCAACGTGGTGATGATGTGCGTCACCTTGCCCTCGGTCTGCCGCCAGATTTCCGGGGCCGTGCTCTTGCAGTGGGCCTGCCAGTTGGCCGGGTTGTTGAACTGATCGGTGAGGAAATACAGCTCAGGGTGCTCAAGGGCGAGGGCGTAGGCTTTCTCAATCGCGCCGTCGGTGCTGCGCCGGGCCGGTGTGAGGATCAGCTCCGCGCCGTAGGCCCGCATGATCTGCCGCCGCTCCATGCTCGCCGACTCCGGCATGACTAAGCAGCAGCGGTAGCCTTTGGCCGCGCAGACCATTGCCAGACCGATGCCGGTGTTGCCGCTGGTGGCCTCCAGCACGATCTTGTCCGGGGTCAGCAAGCCGCTTTCCTCTCCGGTCTCGATCATGTTCAGCGCGGGCCGGTCTTTCACCGAGCCGCCGGGGTTCATGGCTTCGAGTTTGGCGAAGATTGCGCCGCCTTCAGGCCGTGCCAGCCGCCGCAGCGGGACTATGGGGGTGTTGCCGATCAGGGTGAGGAGGTTCATCAGAACAAGAGCGGAAAGAGATCGTGCGGGAGTTGTGAGTTTAAGCGGTGGATGGGGTGTCGCTGTAAAGTTATGCCTATGTTTTACGCGAACCAACACGCCGAGTTGTCCCTAGATTTTCTACGTGCGTTTGGCCACGGACGGGGTCAAAGTACCGGCTGGCTGCAAAATGGATTTCATAGCGATAGCGTTCGGAAACGGCCAGCTCACCCACATTGGCTCGCTGCATGATTCGGCGAACCATCCGAACTTCTTCCGGGCGATATTTGTTCCGCTCATCACCTTTGTACTTTTTCAGGAAATCGTGTTCAAAGAAATGGTTAACCTCTGGGTAGATGAGCACAAAATCCGGGCGAACACCGCAGAACTCGCAAAGCGTGTATGTGTAGGACTGCATAACACAGTCAAGTAGCTTTTTTACACTTTCAGATGAAACAGGCGACTTGACCTCGATACCGAACACCGTCGCACGAAACCCTATTTCAACGATGTGTGGTTTCGGTCGCAACAAGAAGTCCAAGCGACACTTTGATCCATCGAGCGGCCAAAGACCTTCAGCTTCGGGAATGATCTCGAAATCGTCAGCGAGGAGTGCTACCAAGTCTCGCTTCATGGCAGGTTCAGGCTTGATAGGCATAAAAGAAAAAATATGTACAAAGAACTGTATAATTATATATGGGATACAGAAGAATTGCAGCACCCTGCTGCCAATCAGCTTACAGCGCACATTCCCCCACGTCAACAGAGAAAACCCGGCAACCCAGCAGGCGGTTTCCGCTCCATGCCAGCATGGAGGAAATCTCGATGCAAGCATGAAGGAAATTTTGATGCTAGCATGGAACGATCCTCAAAGCTAGCATGGAGGATGTCTCGAACGTAGCATGGAGGATGTCTCGAACGTAGCATGGAGACTTGCTCCATGCTAGCATCGACTTTTCCCGCTGCTTTCATCGCGCGTCTTGTTCTGGCCTTGATGAACTTTTCGGGAATGGCGAGGTTGCATCAAAGATAATGCGGAACGATGGAACGGCATCAGTCAGCCATACGTTGTTTTCTGCAAGGAAAATCATCATTCCCCAACTGCCGCTAAATCAAACCAGTTCGGAATCACTCCTGCCTTCCAGCAGGCCCGCGCCTGAACAACCAACTGTTTTGCCACCCCCATGATCGCCGACCACATCAGGGTGCTGCCGCCGAAATTGACTCCGCCATTACTCCAGAGCGTCTCCAGCAGCAACAGGAGCTGGAAGAAATTCTGCTGAAGCGGTCTGTTGACCAAAGCATCCGGCTGCTCAACTCCGGTGAAAACCTGCGGCAGCTTGGCGTTTTTCAGTTTGAGAAAGCGGCCAAAATGGGAGTAGCCGTTGTACGGCTCTGGGTCGTTGGGATCGTTCATCAGCCGGTAGAAGGGCGGAATAGGGAAATTTTTCTCTGTCCACGGCGGCGCGTGTAGTGACTCCTGCACAATATGCCCTTCCCCCTGATTGGTCACGGCCTGCACCGCGTTGCGGGCATCGGCGTAACTAGTGATGATCTGAGGAAATTGCTGCTTAGGCCAGTGCGCCTGCTGATGCCGAGTCGTCCAGCTGAACTCTTCCACCCCGACCTGCTTGATGCCGACCATTAGGCCGTCGTACATCTCGCCGATGGAGCTGTAGGGATGCTGCGGGGTTGAATGATCAACAAGCTGTCCCTGCGGAATTTCCTCAGGGTTTTCAATGTCCAGCATGGTGTTGACCGTTTCATCGTTCAGCGGCCCCAGCACTGCGTTGAGAAAGCCGCGCTCGCCGGTTTCCGGGTCATAGGGCTTGATGTACGGCACATCCGCACCGTATTGAGGCGGACTAAAATTTGGCGACGCATCCAAGGCTGTGCAAAGGTTGGCGGCAAGCTGAAGATGCAGCATTTCTTCGACTGCCACGCTGAAAATGATCCGGCAGGCTTCGCTGCTCATGTCCCGAACCGAAGCCATCGCAGTAAGATAGAGGGGCAGGGTGTACAGCTCGACCGCAACCGCCGCTTGGGCGTGTTCCTGCACAAGCTGTTTGGTCCATGTTTTCGATGCTTCCGGCGGGATCATGGCAGTTCTCCTGAAGAGCTGGGACAGGGGCAGTTTCTTGTAAGCGCACAGTATAGCGTTCCTGCCCGGCAAACGTCAAGGCAAAGTCTTCAAGCGATATTGGCCAGTTGCCTGCCACCGATGTAGGCCGCGTCAACACGGCTTTTGACAAGGCAAAATTTTTCTGGTAAGCAAAGGACTCGCTGAACCACCTTGCTTTTAACAGAAAGAAATGACCTCAGAATCCGACGAACTTCCTCAGCTGGCCGCACCGAAGAAACATGCCACCCGCCCTGCGCTTGGCGGCACTTTCGGCCATATTGCCGTCATCGTCTTTTTGCTGGTGCTCTTTGGGCTGGCCATCCTTTGCGTTGGCATCGGCCTGACATGGTTCAGCCCAGCGGAAAGCCAGGTTCCGTCTGCGGGGCAAGCACCACAAATCTCAATTCCACGCCGCCCGTTCCTTGCTGATTGCCATTCTTCCGGGCCTGCCGTATGATGAAAGGAGGGCAAGGCCATGCTTCAGGCTCCGCCCGGACAATGCCTCTGCCTGAAATGGAAACCGCTGACACGAAGGGTGAGAGCATGGCAGCAGGTAGACCGCAGACAATTTTAGTCATAGATGATGATTTCGCCAACCGGCAGGTGCTCCAGTTAGTGCTGAAGCGCAACGGCTATGCTGCTGTGCTGGCTGAAGACGGCGGCGAGGGGCTGCGCAAGGCCAAGGAGACGCAGCCGGATTTAATCCTGCTTGATTTTTTCATGCCAGGCGAGGATGGCTTTGAGGTGCTGGCCCAGCTCAAAGCCGATCCTGCGCTGCGGAATATCCCGGTGGTCATTTTCACCGTGCTGGTGCGAGAGGAATCCGAGCGCAAGGCCTTGGAAATGGGGGCGGCGGCCTATGTCACCAAACCTTTTGACATCGACGAGGTGATCACCTGCATCCGCCGCATTCTGCCTTGATCATGAATTCCGAAGCCGCCAGCAGCGGGGATAACGGTTTGCCGAGGCCGCCTGACAAGGGCATGGCCTCTGGCAGCCAACAAGAGCGTTTCTGCGTTCTACTTGCCCTGCTCGCCTCGCTGGTTGGGCTGTTTATTGCCAGCCGCCACAACTTCCTGCTTTTCCACAGCTTGGTGGAAATATACAGCATTGCAGTGCTGTGGGGCATTTTTTTCGTCACATGGAGCGCACGACGGCTGGTCAGGAACAGCTATCTCTGCGTGCTGGGCGTGGCCTGCTTTTTCATCGGTTTTCTCACCCTCCTCCACATGCTGGCCTACAAAGGCATGGGCGTGTTTCCTAACTACACCGCCAACTTGGCCACCCAGCTTTGGATCGCTGCCCGCAGCCTGTATGTGCTGGCCTTTCTCGCTGCCGCACTTTGCCTGTTCCACCCTCAACTGGAGATCAGCGCGCCGCTGCCTGCCGCTGTCTGGGGCCTATTGACCCTGATCTGCACCGTCCTGATTTTCAACCGTCATTTCCCTGACTGCTTTATCGAAGGCCAAGGACTGACCTTGTTCAAAAAGACGGTGGAAATTACTGCGGTTTTTTTGCTCGCACTATCTGCGTTCCTTACCTGGATCAGACGGGATCAAATGGATAGCGGTGTGCTGCGTCTGCTGTTCGCCGCTCTCCTCCTGACCGCCGCCGCAGGCCTGACGTTTATTTTGTACGCCAAGGTGGCCGAAACCGCCAACATGCTCGGTCATCTCCTCAATCTTGGCTCAACCTACTTTGTCTTCCGGGCTTTCATTCGCACCGGCATCACTGCCCCGCAGCGGCTACTTTTTTTTGAGCTGAACCGCAGGCAGGCAGAGCTGGAGCAGATCAAAAACGGCTTGGAGGAACAGATTCATGCGCGCACCCAAGATTTGGAGCAGAAAAACGGCGAGCTGGAAGCGACCAACCAGCGGCTGAACGAGTTTGCTTACAGTATCTCGCATGATTTGCGCGAGCCACTGCGAGGAATGCACAATTTCGCCCATTTTCTTGCCGAAGACTACCGCGACACAATTGACGCAAATGGCCGCGAGATGCTGGATGGTATCATGCGGCTGGCGAAACGGCTGGATGTGCAAGTTCTCGGTATTTTACAATATTCACGCATTGCCCGACTGGACTTGGAGCTGCGCTCAGTCAATTTAGACTCCTTACTGGACGAGGCTTTGGACAGCCTCCGTGACCTGATTGCTGCCCACAGGGTGCGCATTGAGCGTCCTCAGTCGTTGCCGACAATCCGCTGTCACGCCGAATATCTCCGCGAAGTTTTCCATAATCTGATCAGCAACGGCATCATCTACAACGAGCAGACGGAGAAAATCATCACCGTCGGCTGGCATCCGCCCGGCACGCTGCCGCCGGAAATACCGCTCGCAGCCAGCCAAGTGCCAGTTTTTTTTGTCAGGGACAACGGCATCGGCATTCCTGAGAAGCATTTTCAGAAAATCTTTGGTATATTCAGACGACTGCATGGCCAAGACAAGTACGGGGGCGGCACCGGACTTGGCCTGACCATCGCCCGGCAGGTGATCGAGCGGCATGGCGGCCAGATTGCCGTGACATCAGAGCTGGGCCAAGGCAGCACTTTTTATTTCACCCTTTCCGCCGGAAAGCGATGATGCACTTTTCTGACAGAACTGGAACAGCAAAGAGCGGCGAGCTGCGGCAGCGGGCCGAGGAGGTTGTCGCCAGACTGGAGCGGAAGGCGTTTGACAGTGCGCCGGACGTGAAAAGTTTGGTTGAAGAACTGAACATCTTCCACATCGAGCTGGAGATGCAGAACGAGGAGCTGCGCCGCACGCAGGTGGAACTGGAGAACTCCCGGCGACATCTGGCCGATCTCTTCAAATATGCGCCCATCGGCTTTCTTGTTCTCAGCCCGGAAGGCCAGATTTTGGAATTCAACAGTTTGGCCAAGGAGTATTTCGGCCTTTCCGAGCAGATGCTGGTTAAACGGACGCTGGACTCCTTCATCAGCCCGGAGACTTTCAACGAGTACATTGAAGCCCGGCAGGCGGTCATCAGCGGAACAGAGAAAATCGCCCAAGCGGACGTGCGCCTCCGCGTCACTCCGGCCCAGCAGTTCTGGGCGCGGCTGCGGATGGACATGATTGACGACTACGACCACGGCAGCAAAATTCTGCTCTGCTCGCTGCGGAATGTGGAATCGGAAAAGGCGGCGGAACAGGTGCTGATCAACGCCCGCACCGAGCTGATCAAGCAGGTGGAGTTCCGCACCGGCGAGCTGGAGGTTTCAGAGCGCAAATATCAGCTCCTGCTGAACCATGCCAGCGACGCGATTCTTGTCAGTCAAATCAGCAGCGGTCTGATTGTCGAAGTCAACGAGCAGGCCGCCCGTCTTTTGGAGCTGCCGGTGCGCGGGCTGATCGGGACACGGTTAGACAGCATCCTTTCAGCGGAGCGGGTGCGACAATTCTTTGCTCAAGCCGAAGCAAGCGGTGGAATGGTGGAAACGGCAATTTTCAGCCAGCATGGGCAGCGTTCCATCCCGGTGGAAGTCAGCACTGCCGTGATCGAATTTGAGGGGCAGCAGCTTCTTCTTCAGATCATCCGTGATATTCGCGAGCGCAAGCAGGCTGAAGAAGCTCTGCGCCAAGCAAAAAAACGCACTGAGCACGCCAATATGGCTTTGATGACCGCCGCCAATAAAGCCAAGCGGCTGGCGCGTGAGGCGTGGGAAGCCAATCAGGCCAAAAGCAGGTTTCTGGCCACCATGAGCCATGAAATCCGCACGCCGATGAACG
>DHWV01000033.1:18588-29534 GCA_002413355.1 Desulfobulbaceae bacterium UBA5173
CACGCCGATGAACGCGATCATCGGTATGACCGACATTGTCCTCCAGACTGGCCTGAGCGAGGAGCAGCGGCGTTTCCTCGACATCGTCCGCAACTCCGCCGGGCGGCTGCTCGATTTGATCAACGACATTCTCGACCTCTCCAAAATTGAGGCAGGCAAATTAAGTCTCTCGCCCTTGCCGTTCTGTCTGGAAGAGAGCATGAGAGGTATCTGCGACGAAATGCAGGTGTTGGCCAAACAGAAAGGACTGTACCTGCATTTCAACATGAAAGGCCAGCTAGCGTATGATTTGATCGGCGATCTGGGCCATCTCCGTCAGGTGCTGGTTAATTTGCTCGGCAACGCGGTCAAATTCACTGACGAAGGCTGCGTGGTGTTCACGGTTGAACTGCTGGAGCCGCTGCCGGACAATCCACCCGATCCGGCGCAGGTGCGCTTTGTGGTCAGCGATTCAGGCCCTGGCATCCCTGAAGACAAGCAAAAGGCCATTTTTGAAGCCTTTGAGCAGTCGCGCAAAGACAAAGGCGGCACTGGGCTGGGGCTGTCCATCTCCACGCAGTTAGTCCATTTGATGGGCGGGATCATTGAAGTGGACAGCAAGCCGGGCAAAGGAAGCTGCTTTTTTTTCACAGTCAGCTTGCCCACAGCGAAACGGCAATGTGCGGCGGCACAGTCCTACTCCTGCGGTTCGACGGGGACAGCGACGCGTCGAGTTGCACCCGGCCAGCGGCTGTCGGTACTTTTGGTGGATGATATCGAAGCCAACCGGATGCTGGCCAAGTATCTGCTGGAGCAAAAAGGCTGGCTAGTGAACGAGGCGGCGAATGGGCAAAAGGCTCTTGATTTTCTGGCAGATAACTCCTGCGATATCGTGCTAATGGACGTGGAGATGCCGGAGATGGACGGCCTTGAAGCCACCCGGATCATCCGGGAGCGCGAGAAGGACAGCGGCGGTCATCTGCCGGTGATTGCCATGACCGCCCATGCCCTGCGCGGCGACCGGGAGCGGCTGCTGGCCTCCGGCATGGATGACTACGTCAGCAAGCCACTGGTGTTAGAAGAATTCTTCGCTGCCATTGCCCGACAGGTGCAGGCCGGGAGCTGAGACAGCGGCAATGGAGCATTTTCCCTTCCAGAACAGCGCGCCGTCGCCAGACACCCATGTGGTGGGCATCGGCGCGTCCGCCGGAGGTCTGGATGCCTTGATCAGCCTGTTTAGCCAGATGCCTGCGGACAGCGGCATGGTGTTCATCGTTGTTCAGCACCTCTCGCCCAACTGCCGGAGCATGATGGGCGAGCTGTTGGCCAGCCACACTGCCATGCGTATTTTCACGGCGGAAAACGGGATGATGATTGCGCCGAACTGCATTTATCTTCAGCCGCCGCAGAGCCATCTGAATCTCTTTAACGGCAAGCTGCTCTTGGATGATTTTTCTGGCCAGCGCGGCCTGCATCTGCCGATAGATTATTTTTTTCGCAGCCTTGCTGAAGACAGAAAAGAAAAGGCAGTGGCCATTGTTTTGTCCGGCACGGGCAGCGACGGCAGCCGGGGACTGCCGTCCATCCGGGAGGCAGGCGGCTTGATTTTGGTGCAAGAACCGGCGGATGCAGGCTTTGACGGAATGCCGGGCAGCGCAGCCGCAACCGGTTTGGCTGATTATGTCTGCCCGGCGGCAGAAATGCCCGAAAAAATAGCCGAATATATCCGTCATCCTTTCATTCGGCGGCGAACTGATGTTGTCTCTTCTGATGAGGAAGCGGCTTTGACTCGAATCATCGCCTTGCTGCGCACCCAGGCTGGCATTGATTTCACCCAGTACAAGCCGTTCACCGTCATCCGTCGGATCACTCGAAGGATGGCCATTGCCCGTTGTCCCAGTCTGCACGATTACGCCGAATTCCTCATTCCCCGGCCCAACGAGGTCAGCCTGCTCTGCCGCGACCTGCTGATCGGAGTGACGAAATTTTTCCGCGACCGGAAGGAGTTTGAGTATTTCCGCGACAAAATCATCCCGATGATCTTTGAGAATGCGGATGGAAGGGACGAACTTCGGGTCTGGGATGCAGGCTGCTCAACCGGCGAGGAGGCCTACACTATTGCCATGCTCCTGCATGATTTTCAGTCGCGGCATCATGCGGATAAAAAAATCAAAATCAAGGTGTTTGCCACAGACCTTGACCAGCTTGCCGTAGAAAAGGCCGCTAGAGGCTTCTATCCTGACGGCATTGCCGCCGACTTGCCGCGCGAGCTGCTGGAACGCTACTTCAGCCGGGTGGAGAACGGCTTTGTCGTCCGGCGGCATATCCGTGAGCTGGTGATTTTCGCCCGGCAGAATCTTCTCAGCGACCCGCCGTTCACCCGCCTTGACCTTGCTGTCTGTCGCAATTTGCTGATTTATCTCCTGCCGCCTCAACAAAAGGATGTGCTGGGCATCTTCCATTTTGCGATCAAGGAGGATGGGTTCCTCTTTCTTGGCAGCAACGAGACGGTGATGGATGCGGCGGAAAGTTTCGTCGCGCTGGACCGGCAGATCAAAATCTACCGACACACCGGCAAAGGCAATCTGCCGATGGCCAGCCGACTGCGCACCATCCGCAAGATTGCGCCTGCTGGCAAAATTCAGCCGCCGCCGGACAATGATCCAACTCGGCGGCATCTGGACTTGGCTCGAAGGTTGGAACTGCGTGAAGCCTACTACCAGCGGCTGATCAGCAGGCTGGCCTCTGCCTGCCTTGTAGTCGGCAGCAACGGTGAAGTCCTTGAAACCTTTGGCCACACTGACCTGCTTCTTCAGCCGCAGCCCGGCCGGATGAGCCTTACCCTCAGCCGGATGCTAGCCCCGGAACTGGTTCTGCCTGTCACCAGCGCGATTCGGGCCTGCCGACAGGAGGAAGGCGGCGAGGTGGTGTATGACGGCATCCGGGCGGGCGGGAAAAACGGAGGCCGATGCCTGCTGCGGGCGATCTTTCTGCCGGAAGACGACCGCATCTTGATTTCCTTGGAGCGGATGCCGTACAGCAGCGTGCCAGAAGAAGGTTCCATCAAAGCGGCGGACGAGGAAATTCGGCGGCATGTGCTTGATTTGGAGCGGGAGATTCAGTTCACCCGCGAAAGCCTGCAAGCGGCCAACGAGCAGCTACAAAGCTCGAACGAGGAGCTACTGGCATCCAACGAGGAATTGCTGGCATCTAACGAAGAATTGCAGAGTACCAACGAGGAACTGAACTCGGTCAACGAGGAACTGAGCACAGTCAACACCGAATATCAAAGCAAAATTCTCGAACTGACCGAGCTGTACAATGACATCGACAACCTCTTTTGCAGCACAGATATCGGCTTTATTTTTGTTGACCGCCAGCTCCGCATTCGCAAATACACGCCCGCTGTTTGTCGGCTGATCAACCTGCTTGAGCAGGATGTGGGCCGCAGGATCAGCGACATTTCCTCGCCGCTGCTCGGTGACGTGGAGACGGAGTTCAATGCCCTGCTTGGCTCGCGGAAAAAGCGGGAAAAAGTGGTGCGGCACGGCGGGGATTGCTGGCTGCTGGTGCAGTTCATCCCGTATATTGACGAGACCAACGAGGTCAGCGGCATGGTGGTTTCGGCAGTGGATGTCAGCGAGCAAAAACGGGCTGAGGAAGGACTGCGCCAGTCAAGCGAAATTCTGGAACAAATTCTCGCTGCCAGCCCTGCGCCGACCATGATGGTGACGCATGAAGGCCGCATCTGTTTTGTCAACGAAGTAGCTTCCGTGCTTTTCGGTGCGTCGGCCAATGAGCTGATCGGCCTACCGCTCTGTTCCCGTCAGTTCTGTTTCACCGACTTGGACGGCAGTATCTTTGTGGAAGCGGCGGATTTTGTCCGTTCGGTTGGTGAGCAGGCAGGAAAGGGCGAGCCGTTAGTCATCCGTCTGAAAGGCAAGTCCGGCAAGCAGGAATATTTTCTCACGGTCAACGCCAACACGTTGGCCGCCAAAAACAGCAGACTCAACGGTGTGGTGCTGACGTTCACCGAAGTTGCCCGCCACCAGAGCTGAGGAGGCTCGGCATGACGGACAAACAGAAATCATTGACCTTATCGGCGGCAGTTTTGAGCGTGGCTCTCTGCGGGCTGGCAATTCTGACCGTCTGCTTGCTCTATCGTACCACCTTGCGATTGGAGAATAGGCGGCTGCGGGAGATTGTCCACAGTCATGCGGTGCTGATTGAGGAATTTTTTCATGTTGCCGAGCGGTTCAGTCCGGTCAATCGGAATGACACCTTGGAGACTGTGCTGACCAGCGTGTTCAATACGCACATGCACAAGCAATGCTTTGGTCGCACTGGCGAATTTCTCATCGCCAAACAGGAGCAGGGCCAAATCGTTTTCTGGCCAGGACTGAAGCATCTGAACAGTGCTATGCCTCAGGCAGTGCCGATGCCGTCGCCGTCCGCCGAGCCGATGCGTTTGGCTCTGTCTGGTCAGAGCGGCAATATGACTGGGCTTGACTACCGGGGCCAGATGGTGCTGGCCGCGTATCAGTGGGTGCCGGAGATGCGCATCGGTTTGGTGGCCAAACTCGATCTGGCTGAAGTCCGCGCTCCATTCCTGAAAGCGGCGGCAGCAGCGAGCGGCACAGCCATCCTGATTGCGCTGGCGGGCCTGTTTGTCCTATTCCGCTTCAATCCCTTCCTGCGCAGGCTGGAGGAGGAAAAGATGCGGACGCAGAACTATCTCGACATTGCCGGGACGATGATTGCGGTCTTGGATGAGCACGGCAGAATCCGCCTGATCAACCGCAAAGGCTGTGAAATCCTTGGCGGCGAGCCAGAAGGGTTGAACAGCCTTTTCTGGGCAGGACATTGTGTCCAGCAGGATGATCAGCAGGCGGCGGAAGAGGCTCTGCGTCAGCTTCTCTCCGGCGAGCAAGAACAAGTTGACGGCAGAGAGTTCCGTTTGCACCGGGTTGATGGCAGCGAGCGGATCGTTGAATGGTCGGGCCGGGCTTTGCGGGACAAACACGGTACCATCACCGGGGTGCTGGCAGCGGCAGCGGACATTACCGAGCGCAAGCAGATTGAGCGCATCCTTGAGGAGGCCAAGGAGGCGTTTCAGGCCACCTTTGAACAGGCGGCGGTGGGCATCGGTCATGTCGCGCCTGCACCCTCAGGCCGCTGGCTGCGGGTCAACCGTAAGCTCTGCGCCATTCTTGGTTACACTGCTGACGAGCTGCTGCGGATGAACATCCGGGATGTCACTCATGTGGCTCATGTTGAGAAAAGCTATGCTAAGGCACTTGAATTAGTCACCAATCCAGAAATGGCCACCTATTCGATGGAGAAACAGTACATCCGCAAAGACGGCAGCGTGATTTGGGTCAACCACACCGTCTCGCTGGTGCGAGATGAGCAGGGCAAGCCCAAATACTACATTTCCGTGATTGAGGATATCCAGCCCCGCAAAGAGATGGAGGAGGCCCTGCGCGAGCGTACCGAACTGCTGGTGCGCTCCAACAAAGAGCTGGACGATTTCGCCTACATTGCCTCGCATGATCTCAAAGAGCCGCTGCGGGGAATCATGAGCTATAGCACCTTTCTGCTGGAGGACTACGGCACGCAGTTCGGCAGCGAAGTCCGCGACAAGCTGAAAACGATCGGCGACCTGGCTGAACGGCTGACCAATCTTACCGACGACCTGCTCACGTTTTCACGGGTGGGCAGGCTGGATTTAGCTCGCCGTCCGGTTAATCTCAACGAGCTGGTCGAGGACGTGCTGGCCACGCTGATGGTCAGCCTGGAGCGGGAAAAAGTCAAAGTGCATATTCCCAATCCGTTGTCGACCGTGGTCTGCGATGCAGTGCGGATGCGAGAGGTCTATTACAACCTGATCAGCAACGCCATCAAATATAACGATAAAACCGACAAATGGATTGAAATCGGTATGCTGCACCGCTGGAACGATCCGGCCCAGACCGTGTTCTATGTCTGCGACAACGGCATTGGTATCCGCGACAAGCATGTTGACAAGGTGTTCATCATGTTCAAGCGGCTGCACGGCAGCGGCAAATACGGCGGCGGCACCGGCGCAGGCTTGGCAATTGTCAAAAAGATCATTGAGCGGCACGGCGGCCATATCTGGCTGGAAAGCGCGGAGGGCGAAGGGACGATTTTCTTTTTCACCCTAACTGAGCAGGAAGAGCATTTTCTCTGGCAAGATAGCGAAAACTGGGGGAGGACAGAGCAATGAGCGAGCTGTTTGAGGACGGGCAGGATATTTTGCTGGTTGAGGACAGCGATGTGGATTACGAAACTGTGCTACGGGCCTTCAAAAAAGGCGGGCTGCACAACCGAGTTTTCCGCTGTGAGGATGGCGACGAGGCACTTGATTATTTGTACCGCCGCAACCGCTTCGCCGAACCCGGAGCCGCGCCCAGACCCGCGCTGGTGCTGCTCGATTTGAACCTGCCCGGTACCGATGGCCGCGAGGTGCTGGAAGAAATGAAAAGCGATCCGCAGTTGAAAGACATTCCGGTGATCGTCATGACTACCTCATCTGATCCGCGTGACGTGGAGCGGTGCTACAAATACGGGGCCAACAGTTATGTGGCCAAACCAGTCAGCTTTGAGGGCTATATGGAGGCGGTCAAGCGGTTGCATTCCTACTGGTTCGAGACGGTGATGCTGCCTCCGCCTCCCAGCTGTAGATGAAACTGGAGCAGCAGTTCCGGCGGCTGCTTACCAGTTCTTGCGGGGTCAGCGTAGGAACTGGAATTGTGGTGGCGGTTTCCGGCGGGCCAGATTCAATGGCGTTGCTCCATCTGCTGGCAGCAGCGCAGCAGCCGTTGCAGCTTCGACTGGCGGTGGTATGGATTGACCATGGTCTGCGCCCGCTGGAAACGCCGCAGGAGAAAGAAACTGTTGCAGCGGCGGCAGATCAGCTTGGTATTTCCTTCGTGCCAAAGCAGGCGGCAGTTGCTGCCTTTGCTGCCGAACAGCGTCTTTCCATTGAACATGCGGCCCGCGAGCTGCGCTATAGGATTTTACGCGAGACAGCTTGCGACTGCGGCGCGGAGCTGATTGCGGTCGGCCATACCGCCGATGATCAAGCAGAGGAAGTCCTCTTGCGTCTGCTGCGTGGCAGCGGTCGCAAGGGACTGGCAGGGATGAACATGCGGAGTGGTGATCTGATCCGCCCGCTTTTGCGCACCAGCAAGCAGGAACTGCTTGATTGGCTGGCCCAAAGCGGCATTCCGCATTGTTTTGACTCCTCCAACAATGACCGGAAGTTTCTTCGTAACCGGGTGCGGCATGAGCTGCTGCCCTTTCTGGAGCAGCATTTTGAGGCTGGAATCAGAAACGCCCTGCTGAAGACGGCTGACAGTCTGGCGGCAGATGAGGAATTATTGGCAAAAATGACCGCCGAGGCAGCAGTGCGGATTATCGAAGAAGAGCCTGACGGCACGCTCTGTCTGCTGCGTGAGCCGTTCCGCGCCTTACATCCGGCTCTTCAACGGCGGGTGCTTGAGCTGCTGCTCTGGCGCATGGGCAGCCGGGCTGCCTATGACCATATTCTGCTGATCATTGAGGCCGCTTTCACTGGCAGAAACCGCAGCGAACTGCACCTCAGCCAAGGACTGCGGGTTGGCATCTTTGCTGACCGACTGGAATTCTCCTATCCTGCCGGTCAACAGGCTTGGCGAGGGCGACTGTTTGCCGCCAACCCTACCCCAGCACAGTCTGCAATTCCTCCTGCTCCAGAGAATCGTCAAAGACAAGGCTGATTTTGTACTCACCCGCCTCTTCGTCCGCAGGCTGGATGGATAAGACCTGTCCCTGCACGTTCAGCTCGGACACGTTGCCGACCACCGGGATGGTGATCTGCATGTTGCGGCCCAAAAGAACGCGGATATGTTTTTGCTGGGCCATGCGAAAGACCATCGATAACCCGCCCCGCGACACATCCGCCAGCCTGCCCTTAAATTTTTGACCGATGGGTTTGCCTGGGGTGTCGATGACCTGAAAGTCGATCTTCCGGGAAAGGGAATATCGATCGTAACTGCGGCGGTTCAGGCCCTTACGCTGGAGCAAATCGCGGATATTGTTCGTGCGGTTGTAGAATTCGCGCAGCTTGTCCTCCAAGCCGGGAAAGGCCTCCTTCCAGCGCTCGAAACAGGCCCGTCTGAGGATGGAAATTCGGCTCTCTGTGACTGCACTGATGCTTACCGTCCAAACTGAACTGCTGAAAAAATTTTCACCCGCCAAGTCGCCGTCGCTGAGGCTTTTAATGTATATTTTGCGGTCGTTTTTCTTGTAATAAACCCGAAGCGTGCCGTGGTTGACAAAGAACAGCTCGTCGTTCCGCTCGCCTTGACGGACAAGGATTTCCTCCGGCTCCAAGGTGCGGTTTTCCAGCTCATGGTAGATTGCGCTGAATTCCTCGGAACTCAATTCGTGGAGCAGGTTGGACCAGATGTCAAGATAGCCGCGCACCTGCACCCCGCTCTTTGCCTCTTCAATCAATTCGGCAGACTGGATGATCTCGGCAATCGCGTTGGGATTGATTTCACTGAAGCGCTCGCGCAGCCGCTCGGCATTGAGCAAATCGCCTTCTTGGACACATTGCGTGATCAGCTCAAAGAGCTGGCGGGCCGCTGTTGCCCTGTCTCCTGACATGGCCGTGCGGATGATGCCCGCCTCACGCAGGGCAAAGGGGTTGTTCTGAGTCGGCACATCCGGCGAGAGCGTGCCGGGCCGCTTGTGCTTGCCGCCGTGGCTGATGAGCTGAATGGATTGCTCCGCCGCCCGCAGAAGCTGCTGCTCCGCTGGGCCGCCTGCCAAGCCTGAATTGGCGGCAATGACCTTCTTTAAGGTCGGCACCGCCTTGACCGAGCCGATTTTGCCCAAGCTCTGGCAGATGACCGTCTGGAGGTTCAGCGCAACCTTGCTTTTAATCAGAGCCACTTCGTCGAGCAAATCGGCAAGCGGTGCAACAAGGCTGCTGTCAGGCATGTCGCCGAGCAGGCCCACTACCAATTCGGTGAGCTGCTTCGGCACTGATCTCAGGGCCTTGAGGAAAAAGTCCTTCCCGCCGGGCGCGTCGAGTCGGCTGGCGGCCCGCAGCACTTCGCCTTTGACCCGGATGTCCTCATGCTCCAAGAAAGGAATCACTTCAGCGAAGCAGGCTGGGCTGCCTTTCTCGCCCAGCAACCGGATGATGTTGCGGATCAAGTACCAGTCCGCCGTCTGGCGGAGGAGTTGGCAGAGACTCTTTTCCGCAGGCTGGCCGATTTCGCCGAAGAGTTTCAGCAGCGCGTCGGCATGATCCTGGCATTGTTTGAGATTCTGCGGCTCAAGAAGAAATTCTGCAGCCGATCTGCCGAAAACCGCGAAGAGCCGTCCGGCATCATTGCCCTTTTCTTTGTCGAAAAGATATTCAACCAGCAGCAGTTCAAGCAGGGGCCGGGTGGCAAGATCGCTGATCAGCTGTTCGGCCCGTTCGCGGAGCTTTTCAGCAGCGGCAGGAAGCGCATCGGGAACCGCGAAGATGCGCAGGGCGTGCCGGGCTGAAGCGTACTTGCCCATCTCAATCTGATAGGCAGCAAAGACGGACAGAGCCGTGATGAGCTGCCATGCCCCAACTTCGTTTTCCACTGCCGCCTTGAGGGCGGTTTCCGCCGCCGGCAGGAGCTTGTCCATCCGCTGCCACTCCTGATGCGCGATCAGCAGCTCAAACGTGTCGGTCAAATAGCAGGCCGCCTTCAGCCGCATCCTCGGATTGCCGACCCGCACTCCGGCGGCGAGCTGCTCCAGCATCCCATCCACTGCGCGGCTGTTTTTCTCGGCCAGTAGGGTGCAAATAATTTCAGGAATGCTCTCGCCGCCATTCTCCTCCTGACAAACCTTGTTTTCGCTCTGTTGGTCAGGAGAAGTATTTGTCAGTCCGGCATCCGGTACGGAATTCGCCTGTTTCCGGTTGGCGTTCATAGGGCAGTGTCGGTTTGATGGTCGGTTGAAGCCCGAACAAGCTCCGCCGCACGGAGCTGCGGAATGCAGAGCCTTTGCCTACAGGATAACATTCTTTTTTTAAAAGACCAACCCGTTTTTAGGGCTGCGGAGCGATGATGCCGTGCCGAAGAAGCAGGGAAAGGCAAATGTCCAGTGGCAAGCCGATGACATTTGAGCAGGAGCCGCGTAGCTCCCTGACCAAAAACGCGCCACCTGCCTGAATGCCATAGGCCCCGGCCTTGTCAAGCGGCACGCCGGTTCTGACATAAGCGGCTAAGACTGTGTCAGGAAAATTGGCAAAAGTCACTTCGCTAACTTCAGTGATGCCTTCCGCGCAGTTTGCTTGGAGACAGGTTAGAGCCAGGCCGGTGATGACCTGATGCGTCCGCCCTTGGAGCGAGCGCAGGATGTCCAAGGCATGATCGGCATCAACCGGCTTGCCGATAATTCGTCCGTCCAGTGTCACCACTGTGTCCGCACCGATCACCCAGCTGGCTGGATACCGCATGGCAACGGCTGCTGCTTTTTCTTTGGCCAAACGCAGGGCAAAGACGGCAGGCTATTCACCTGCCAGCCGGGTTTCGTCTATATCAGCGGGCAGAATGGTGAATTGTAGGCCCAGTTCACGAAGAAACTGCTGCCTTCGCGGCGAAGCTGAGGCGAGAATAAGGGGCTGGCATGTAAGCATGGAATAGAGATGCTGTTTTAGGTTCAGATGCAGCGGCTGCCTGCTGAAGGCGAGGTGAAAATTCCTTTCGGCGCAGCCTGACACTTTGGAAAACAATTTTTTTGATCAATGCAGTAGAAGAGAATACACGTTGTTTCAGCGGAGTGAAAGTTCATAATTCTTTGCAGGGATTTTGCAGCCGTGCTATGGCCTGTTAACAATAGATTACTTGCATAAGTCATTTGCAAGTAATCTTCAGCTCCATATTATTATAACCCAAGTTGTGACTTATAAC
>DHWV01000096.1:0-350 GCA_002413355.1 Desulfobulbaceae bacterium UBA5173
ACCGGCATCTGAATGTCCATCAGGACACAGTCGAAGCTGGCGTTTTCCAATTTTTTCAGTGCCTCTGCGCCGTTGCTGGCTATAGTCACTTTAATGTCCTTGCGGCAGAGCAGAATTTTGGCCAGCTCCTGATTGAGCAGGTTGTCCTCGACCAACAGCACCTTTGCGCCACGTAAGTTACCAAAATCAGGTTCTTTTTCTTCATCTCGCCGTTCTTGTCCCTGATGTGCCACCGGTTCAAAGGGCAGGACAAAGTAAAAGCGCGAGCCGTGGCCCGCTTCGCTCTCCAGCCAGATTCGGCCTCCCATCAGTTCGACTAAATTTTTGCTGATCGACAGGCCAAGGCCGGT
>DHWV01000096.1:584-1137 GCA_002413355.1 Desulfobulbaceae bacterium UBA5173
TCGACAGGCCAAGGCCGGTGCCGCCGAAACGGCGAGTGGTTGAGCTATCCGCTTGACTGAACGATTGGAAGAGCCTACTCTGCTGCTCTTGGGTCATGCCAATACCGCTGTCAGCCACACAGAACTGGAGCACTATGTTACCCTCTTTTTCCTCTATCTGCTCGACACTGACTTTCACACCGCCTTGGCTGGTGAACTTGACTGCGTTGTTGGCAAGATTGATGAGAATTTGGCCAAGGCGGAGGGGGTCGCCTTTCAGCCGGACAGGCACATTGGCGGCCAGCTCAATGTCCAGCTCCAGCCCTTTTTCGTCCGCCTTGAGGCCGATGATATCAGAAAGGTTGTCAAAAACCCGCTGTAAGCAGAAAACGATCTGCTCGATTTCCAGTTTACCCGCCTCAATCTTGGAAAAATCAAGGATGTCGTTGATGATGCCGAGCAGCGACTGCGCCGAATTATGCACCTTGCTGATGTAGTTCTGCTGTTCCGGGCTGAGATCAGTCTCCAAGGCCAAGTTGGACATGCCGATAATGGCGTTCATCGGCGTGCGGAT
>DHWV01000096.1:1413-4304 GCA_002413355.1 Desulfobulbaceae bacterium UBA5173
ATTTCGTGGCTCATGTTGGCAAGGAACTCGGACTTGGCCTGATTGGCCGCCTCAGCCCGCGCCTGCGCCTCGGCCAGCTTCTGAGTGATCAGCTCGTATTCGGTGATGTCCTCCAGAATGCCGTCAATTGAGAGCAATTTGCCGAAGTGGTCACGCACCGGGTGCGAGGAGACCCGAATCGTGCGCAAGGTGCCGTCAGGATGGCTGAACTGCATGTCATGTTGGACAAAATCAGTCTTGCCTTCGCGTATCCGGGAAAGATGAAAAAGAGCTTGATCGAGCGATTCAGGCAGCCATTTGATTGCTTTCATCCAAGAATGGCCGCTGGTCAGCGTCTCCTTGGCGCAGCCGAAGACTGAGGTCACGCCATCACTGGCATAGGTCCACTCCTCGGTCTCAGGTTTCTGGCTGAAAACCACAAATTTTTCGCCGATGTCATCCACCAGCCGCTGATATTTTTCCTGATTTTCCTGAAGCAGCCGCTCCTCACGCTTGCGCTCAGTGATGTCGCGCACCACTTGAATGACAGCGGCAACACCGTCGCTGTCGATAAACCTCGCCGCCACCACTTCAAAAATTTGATCATCAAGCGTGTCAGGCAGATAGCAGACAGCCTTTTCCTGTTCCAAGGCATCCTGCACATAGCCGCAGCACCACGGATGCCGCCGGTTGAGAGCGAGGTCAAAGCAGTTGGTGCCGGTCATGTCCCCAAACCAGTCAATCATCACCTGATTCATGTAACGCACTTGGTGATTCTGATCGATGATGATCAGTCCTTCGCCGATTCCGGCCAGTGCGTCAATGATTGCCGTAGATTGCGCCTGCGCGTTCCGCAACTCGCTGTTGACCCGCCGCAGCTCGCCCACCTTGGCGTTCAGTTCGGCAGTGCGCTCCCTGACCTGTTCCTCCAGCCCGGCATTGATCCGGCGGACCGAACGTTCAGCCAAAGACAGCTTCCATGCGCTGAAACAGATCACGATTGCGAGCAGCAAGGTCACCCCCACTGTTTTCTTGCAGATGCCGAGCTGGATCCCCGCAATAACTTTCGCATCTGTCCGGGAAACCACTTTCCAAAGGCCGCTGCTCTCTATCGGCATCAGCTCCCGGCTGAACGGACAGACTGTGCTCCAGACCCAGAGGCCATCCTTGTTAAGCAGACTGCCCTCTTCCTGGCCTCTGATTTTCCGCCAGGCTTCCGGGGCCAGATAAGGTAGGGCAGGCCCCTCAGCGAGCAGCAGGCTGTCCGCAGGAGCTGCTCCCAGCTCAAGCCGCCGCCCCTCGCTGCTGAACACGGAGACATGCTCTTTAATTTTGACAGTGCTTTCCGCAAAGCTGTGCAGCATTTCCTCGGCAAAGCAGGTGAGCACCACAACGCCGTGTCGCTTGCCTTGTCCGTCAAGCACTGGCGTAGCCGCCCGGATGGTCAGCTTGGCGGCGGCCTGCTCAACATCCTGCTCCGGCTCGGACAGAAAGACCCGACCCGCCTCCAACGCAGAAGCGGCAAGAAAGTATGGCTTGTCGACCTTGTTGCGCAGGCTCTCTGCGGAAACAATCTGCGGTCTGCCGCCCAGAGGCTGCTCAACACGCACCCGTTCCATGCCTGTGCTGTCTATCCAGCGGATATTGGCGTAACTCTGTGTTTGCTCATAGGCTTCTTTATTGAGCAGAAAGGCGACGAAATCACTGGCGAGTTGGCGCAGGTTCTCCTCAGTTGGCTCAGCGGCACGTTCCAGCATGGTCTTCTGTCCGGCCAGATGGAGCAAATCGGCACTGATCATCCGCAGACTGGCGGTAAGTAGTGCCGCCCCCCGGTCAATATGCAGGGTTTCCTGATTTCGCAGCTGTGTCAGCTCGCTTTCCAGCTCAAGACGGCTGTAATACCAAGAGCCTGCCAGCAGAAGCAGCAAGGCTGGCACGATCCGCTTAAGCAGCAGCGCGTCCCGGATTTGCCTGACAGCCTGTGCATATTTTTGTTTCATCGCTCCGCCTATCCTTTATCCGCCGTTCCCCTGAATCATGGCGATGCCTGAAAATCGCCTGCCAAACAAGCAAGATGCACTATGTCATGCTCAAGTGCGGCCCGTCAACATAAATTTCCGCCGCTGGCTGCAAAACAGCGCAATAAAAAAGGCAGGATACCCTGCGGCATCCTGCCCTCTGCGTCAGATGAGAAGATATTGCACTGTCAGATCATGCTTTTTCTGCCGTCAACCAGATTGTCCACCACCGAAGGATCGGCCAAGGTGGAGGTGTCGCCGAAGTTGTCAAAGTCATCGGCGGCAATCTTGCGCAGGATGCGGCGCATGATTTTGCCGGAACGGGTCTTGGGCAGGCCTGGTGCCCACATGATCACTTCTGGCGTGGCAATCGGCCCGATTTCCTTGCGCACATGATTGCTCAGCTCTTTCTTCAGCGCGTCAGATTCGGTTGCTGAAGCCTTCAGAGTGACGTAAGCGAAGATGCTCTGGCCCTTGATCGCGTGTGGCATTCCAACCACAGCGGCCTCAGCCACTGCCGGATGCGAAACCAGCGCGGACTCGATCTCAGCAGTGCCAAGACGATGGCCGGAAACGTTGATCACGTCGTCCAAGCGGCCCATGACCCAGAAACAGCCGTCTGCGTCTTTGCGCGCCCCGTCTTCCGGGTCGTAAATGCCCGCATAGCGGCTGAAATAGGCCTTTTTGAAGCGGGCGGGATCACCGAACACACCGCGCAGCATTCCCGGCCACGGTTTGCGGATGACCAGATGGCCGCCCTCGTTGACTCCTGCCTCGTTGCCCTGCTCGTCATAAATGGCCGCGTCAATGCCGGGCAGCGGATAGGTGGCTGAGCCAGGCTTGAGGGTGGTTGCATACGGCAGCGGCGAAATCATGATGCCGCCGGTCTCGGTC